>NZ_JBJNMH010000046.1:0-523 GCF_052168635.1 Serratia sp. CY47444 | reverse complement strand
CGATAAAAACGATGATGGCTGTACGTCGTCTTGTGATATGCCCGTTTAGGCATCACCAGTAACCGCGCGCAGCGCAGGATACTGAACAACCGGTCACGGCCCACATGCAACGCCGGTTCGGGGTGTTGCCGCAACAGGTGATGCAGCTTACGTGTCCCCAGTCGGGGTTGGTGCAAGCGGATGGCCGTCACCTGTTCGACGAGATGCCGGGCCTGCTCCTCTTTGCCTGCTTCACGCTGCAGGGACTGATACCACGCTTGTCGGCTGATGCCCATCCATCGGCAGGCCCGCGTTACTGTGAGTCCCGGTACTTGTGTTTGCGCGATAAGGCGGTTAGCTGCTTTTTTGTCAGCGTGGCGCCAAAGTCGGTGTTCATCACTTTGACGACAGCTTCGAAGAACTGGGCTTTGACTTCAGATTCAGCCAGTTGCTGCTCAAGTTCTTTAATACGCTGTTCGGGCGTCAGGGGGAGTTTGGGCATGTTGTCTCCGCACGTTCTGGTGGAAGGAGAAGTTCGCCAGTC
>NZ_JBJNMH010000045.1:0-641 GCF_052168635.1 Serratia sp. CY47444 | reverse complement strand
TCTCGTAAAGAGCTTGCCAACGCCATCCGCGCACTCAGCATGGACGCCGTACAAAAAGCAAATTCCGGCCACCCGGGGGCCCCTATGGGCATGGCGGACATCGCCGAAGTCCTGTGGCGTGACTACCTCAACCACAACCCGACTAACCCGCACTGGGCTGACCGCGACCGTTTCGTGCTCTCCAACGGCCACGGCTCCATGTTGATTTACAGCCTCCTGCACCTCACCGGCTACGACCTGCCGATGCGCGAGCTGGAGAACTTCCGTCAGCTGCATTCCAAAACCCCGGGGCACCCGGAGTACGGCTACACCCCAGGCGTTGAGACCACCACCGGCCCGCTGGGCCAGGGTATCGCCAACGCCGTCGGCTTCGCCATCGCCGAACGCACCCTGGCGGCGCAGTTCAACCGCCCTGGCCACGACATCGTCGACCACCACACCTACGCCTTCATGGGCGACGGCTGCATGATGGAAGGTATCTCGCACGAAGTCTGCTCCCTGGCCGGCACCCTCAAGCTCGGCAAGCTGACCGCCTTCTACGATGACAACGGCATCTCCATCGACGGCCACGTCGACGGCTGGTTCACCGACGACACCGCCCTGCGTTTCGAAGCCTACGGCTGGCACGTGGTGCGCAACGT
>NZ_JBJNMH010000044.1:0-645 GCF_052168635.1 Serratia sp. CY47444 | reverse complement strand
GCCAGACGCCCCGGGTTATGCTCCAGCCGCTGCATAAAGGCCCGGGCACATTGGACCAGCAGGCGACGCAAATTTTTATCTCCCCGCTTGCTGATGCCCATCAGCGTGTTTTTCCCGCCAGTGCTGTATTGCCGCGGCACCAGCCCCGTCGAGGCGGCGAAGTCCCGGCTGCCGGCATAATTTTTCCCATCGCCCAACTTCGTGGCCAACAGGCTGGCGGTTATCATGCCGACGCCGGGAATGCTCAGCAGGCGCTGCGTGGCCTCGTCATCCGCCATATGCGTTTTTAACTCTTGTTCGACGCCCTCAATCTGTTCGCTGAGATAGACGTAATGTTGACGGACCTGCAGCAGCAGCCGGGTTAAATACGGCGGTAACGGATGCTCTTCGAGCACGGCGGTCAGGCGTCGGATAACGGCTCTACCGCGTGGCATGCTGATACCAAACTCCAACAGAAAGCCGTGCATCTGGTTGGTGGTTTTTACCCGTTCTTTGACGAACGCATCTCGGACACGATGCAGCGCCGCCATTGCCTGTTGGTCTTCGGTTCTTGGCGTCACGAAGCGCATGGAAGGGCGTGAGGCGGCTTCGCAGATGGCTTCGGCGTCGATGAAGTCGTTTTTGTTGCTCTTGACGAATGGCCGG
>NZ_JBJNMH010000043.1:0-728 GCF_052168635.1 Serratia sp. CY47444 | reverse complement strand
AAGCTGACCGCCTTCTACGATGACAACGGCATCTCCATCGACGGCCACGTCGACGGCTGGTTCACCGACGACACCGCCCTGCGTTTCGAAGCCTACGGCTGGCACGTGGTGCGCAACGTCGACGGCCACAACCCGGACGCCATCAAGGCCGCGATTGAAGAAGCCCGCAAGGTGACCGACAAGCCGTCGCTGCTGATGTGCAAGACCGTTATCGGCTTCGGTTCGCCGAACAAGGCCGGCACCCATGACGTGCACGGTGCCGCGCTGGGCGCCGCCGAAGTGGCCGCCACCCGCGAAGCACTGGGCTGGAAATACGCCGCCTTTGAAATCCCGCAGGACATCTACGCCCAGTGGGACGCCAAAGAAGCCGGTCAGGCCAAAGAAGCGGCCTGGAACGACAAGTTCGCCGCCTACGCCAAGGCCTTCCCGGAGCAGGCTGCCGAGTTCAAGCGCCGCATGAACGGCGAGCTGCCGGCGGACTGGAAAGCCGACGCCAAAGCGTTCGTGGAAAAACTGCAGGCCAATCCGGCCAACATCGCCAGCCGCAAGGCGTCGCAGAACGCGCTGGAAGCGTTCGGCAAGGTGCTGCCGGAGTTCCTGGGCGGCTCCGCCGACCTGGCGCCGAGCAACCTGACCATGTGGTCCGGCTCGAAAGCGCTGAACGTTGACCCGGCGGGCAACTACATTCATTACGGCGTGCGCGAGTTCGGCATGACCGCCATCACCAA
>NZ_JBJNMH010000042.1:0-1221 GCF_052168635.1 Serratia sp. CY47444 | reverse complement strand
TGACCTGCCCCCAGGATTAGATACAACCTTCAGTTAGTAATGTCGGTTGGTTTTTCTTCATATTTCCTGTTTCGCCAGTCCGTTGCGAATTCAGCTGGTGTCTGGTAATCCAGTGATGAATGGGGACGGCACTCGTTATAATCCTGCCGCCAGTCATTAATCGTTTTCCGGGCATGAAGAATATCGCTGAACCAGTGTTCATTCAGACACTCATCGCGAAAGCGTCCGTTAAAACTCTCAATAAATCCGTTCTGCGTTGGCTTACCTGGCTGGATAAGCCGTAGTTCCACACTATTCTCAAAGGCCCATTGATCGAGCGCGCGGCAGGTAAATTCCGGGCCCTGATCGGTTCTTATTGTCGTCGGATACCCCCGAAACAACGCGATGCTGTCCAGAATACGCGTGACCTGAACGCCTGAAATACCGAAAGCAGTGGTGATCGTCAGACACTCCTTCGTGAAATCATCCACACAGGTCAGGCACTTGATCCTGCGACCGTTGGCCAGTGCATCCATAACGAAATCCATCGACCATGTAAGGTTCGGTGCATCCGGGCGCAGAAGCGGAAACCGTTCGGTCGCCAGCCCTTTACGGCGTCGTCTGCGTTTTACGCTCAGTCCATTAAGGTGGTAAATACGGTATACCCGCTTGTGATTGACGTGAAGGCCCTCCCTACGCAGCAACTGCCAGATGCGCCGATAACCAAAACGTCTGCGTTCAAGCGCCAGCTCAGTAATACGCCCTGATAAATGTGCATCAGCAGCTGGACGCTGAGCATCATAACGGCAGGTCGACAGGGACAAACCTGTAAGCCGGCAGGCACGACGTTGCGACAGACCGGTCGCATCACACATCAACACCACGGCTTCCCGCTTCTGGCCTGTCGTCAGTACTTTCGCCCCAGAGCCACCTGAAGCGCCTCCTTATCCAGCATGGCTTCGGCAAGCAGCTTCTTGAGCCTGGCGTTCTCTTCCTCAAGCGACTTCAGGCGCTTAACCTCGGGCACCTCCATACCGCCATACTTCTTACGCCACGTGTAAAAGGTGGCGTCGGAAATGGCGTGCTTACGGCAGAGCTCACGGGCAGAAACCCCGGCTTCAGCCTCGCGGAGGATACTGATGATCTGTTCGTCGGAAAAACGCTTCTTCATGGGGATGTCCTCATGTGGCTTATGAAGACATTACTAACATCGGTGTGTATTAATCAACGGGGAGCAGGTCA
>NZ_JBJNMH010000040.1:0-3001 GCF_052168635.1 Serratia sp. CY47444 | reverse complement strand
ACTCTGTTGAGCTCAACATGTTAACCCTTAAGAGCAAACTGCTGATCATCATTGCTGAGATGATTAGAAATGAAGGGTGGTCTCAGGCTGGCGCTGCCGATAAGCTTGGTGTTAGCCAGCCGCGCGTGAGTAATCTCATGAATGGCCATGTTTCAAAGTTTGCTATTGATACCTTATTGGAGATGTTGTGCCGCATTGGTTTTGTCATCGATGTGACATTTCGGCCGCACGACAAAGAAAGCCCTCTTCAGGTTGATGTTAAAAAGGCGGTTGTGTAAGAACCGCCTTATGAATGCTTAAGGTATTGATTTATATCTTTGTTTTATCGTTGTTTCGTTCGATTTCGGTGTGCCGTTTGCAGTCTTACTGAAGGCGTGTAGTACGTAGATCGTTTGGTTTTTGATTACGTAAACACATCTGTAGGCTGGGCGGCCATTTTTCTTCAGTTCAAACACACCTTTTCCGAGTCCATTTAGTGGCTTGCTTTGAGATAACGGTTGTAGCCCGTTCATCATCATTTCCAGATCTACAGCAAACCGTTCTATCGCTAACTCTTTGAACTCGTCTTTTGAACCACCAATAAAACACAGCTCTAACTTCTTCATTTTTCACCTCCTATGGTGTTTAAACGTTCATATGTGAACCCTCGGTTGGTTTTAGTCATACCAGGAGCGGCCAGTTTTGGTTTGGTTGCTCCTGCCACAAATATCCTAAGGATTATACCTCGGTTTTTTCGACAAGAAACACTTGCATATACAAAAAATTATATATTCTGACTATGCATTAAATGGCTTGTATTATGCTCTGTTTTTTTGTCATTTTTGATTGGTTTCAGGATTAATGTTCTGTGATTTGCTTTGTTGTCAGATCGATGTGCCAGTGTAACTCTATGGTTTTACACTGATGCTTTAAGTTTTAGTGGGTTGCCTTGCGTGGGGATTCTTGACGTTTATGAATAGGACGGCGTAGTCTAGCTGTGAAAACGAAAAAACCACCCGGCAAGGTGGTTTTTCGATGGTTCAGTAAACCGGCAAGTTTCTGAACCGTGGTAACTGTCTTGGAGGAGACGAGTCACCAAATGCTGTCCTTTCAGTGTAGCCTCAACTTACGCCACACTTCAAGAACTCTCATTATCTTCTCCTCTTCTTCAGTTCCATGTGGCTGCCGCCATTGGCGATTTTTCGTGTCTATCAGGGTTGGATTCAAGAGCATGTTACCTGATGGCCGTGGTAGTCGGACTAAACGGGGAGTTCGTGCAGATAGTCCAGCTTGGAGCGAACCACCTACAAGGCACCCAGTTGCGCGGGAAGGAATGAGAAAACGCCACCTTACGGCGGACTGCAACGGGTAAACCTCAGGGTGGGAACAGGAGAGCGCACGAGGGAGCGACCCATCGGAAACGGTGGGGATCTTTAAGTCCTGTCAGGTTTCGCCGCTTCTGATTTGAGCGCCGGAAATCCATTGATTTCTGTGAAGCTCGTCAGGAGGGCGGAGCCTATGGAAAAACAGCCCGGCGGGCTGTGGCCTTTTCCCGCCTTTCTGCATGCAGCTCACTCCTTCATCCTTCCCTTTTTATCCTCACCGCTCGCCGCAGTGTTGGCTAGCGTAGTCTGTCAACGCGAGGAAGCGGAAGTGCATCTGTAGCTGATGTGTCGCACGGTCATCGTGGGGCTTTTGTTGACGATGCAAGATAGGCAACGTGTTCCCGTTTGACGTCATTACATGCCTTCATTCGGTGACGTGTTGCCGACCCTGCCGGTGGCTCTCATGCAGGACAGGATATGTTTTGTAGCACCGCCGTGGGCGACGCGTCCAAAACGAGGGTGACGGGCAGGAAATGTGTTGTCATTACCGCCTTTGACAACAAGCTGGTCAGGCGAAGCCCCGACACCCCGAATCTCCCCTATACTGTGCCAAAAAAAGGAGGTTCCTATGGCATGGCACAGTGTGGCGCAGGCACAGGCATTGACCAGAAAAAGTCGGCGGACGCTCTACCGTGATATGGCGGCAGGCCGCGTGTCATGGCGAACTAATGCCGATGGCAAGAGGGAGTTAGAAACCACGGAATTGCTGCGTGTGTACGGCGAGCTGCAACCCGATGGCACGAATGCGCGGCACACGGTGTCACACCCTGTTGGCACCGAAGATCAGGCGGTATTACTCGCCGAAATACGCGCATTACGGCAGGAGGTCGCCGATTTGAAAGCGGCGGTCTTGCGTCTGGAGCACCATCCGACCCCGGCGGAGCCGGCGATCGTCAAACGGTGGTGGCAGCGCTGGCGCCGTTGATCCCCACTGCCGCGCCGCCGGCTTGGCCAACGCCTCACGGCCGTGCAATGAATTGCCCGCCCGTTCACCGTTTCTCACATTGGCAGAACGGCAAAAACACGCGATTCGGTCGCGTTTCTCTCTGAAACTGGCCTCTGCGTGCTGGGTTGCATAACCATTCATGCCGCCAAACGGCCTGTACGCCATTTTGCGGGCTTTCTTGCGGAGAAGTGAGGGGGTTTTACTGCTTTGGTTGTTCAAGCGCACATAGGGCGCCTGAGGCGGTGCGGGAAACGGATGTTATGGTAAATATCTATGTGGTTTGCTGTCTTTTCTTTATCTAAGAGGTGGTATTTCTGGAATGTGTTGGATGGGGTGCTTAGAAAAAATCTTCTCAAAAAGTCTTGATTAAGTGATCAAACAGCACTATAACAACATTGTGCTTATACAAAATTTTGTATAATATGTTGACCGCGTAAATGAGCTGCGTATAATACTGCGCCCATGATTATGCTTATTTGCACATTCTTTTTTGAATCGTATATTTCACTCGCAGAAAGAGGAGGCCGACATGCTAAGTAAAGTTAGCAATCCATTCGAGCTCTTCGCTAAAGACTCTGTTGAGCTCAACATGTTAACCCTTAAGAGCAAACTGCTGATCATCATTGCTGAGATGATTAGAAATGAAGGGTGGTCTCAGGCTGGCGCTGCCGATAAGCTTGGTGTTAGCCAG
>NZ_JBJNMH010000039.1:0-1438 GCF_052168635.1 Serratia sp. CY47444 | reverse complement strand
TCGCTGAAAATCTCTCTAAAAACACCTTCGGTGTTGTAAGGTTAAGCCTCACGGATCATTAGTACTGGTTAGCTCAATGCATCGCTGCACTTACACACCCAGCCTATCAACGTCTTAGTCTTAAACGTTCCTTCAGGGACCTTAAAGGCCCAGGGAAGACTCATCTTGAGGCAAGTTTCGCGCTTAGATGCTTTCAGCGCTTATCTTTTCCGCACTTAGCTACCGGGCAATGCCATTGGCATGACAACCCGAACACCAGTGGTGCGTTCACTCCGGTCCTCTCGTACTAGGAGCAACCCCTCTCAATCTTCCAACGCCCACGGCAGATAGGGACCGAACTGTCTCACGACGTTCTAAACCCAGCTCGCGTACCACTTTAAATGGCGAACAGCCATACCCTTGGGACCTACTTCAGCCCCAGGATGTGATGAGCCGACATCGAGGTGCCAAACACCGCCGTCGATATGAACTCTTGGGCGGTATCAGCCTGTTATCCCCGGAGTACCTTTTATCCGTTGAGCGATGGCCCTTCCATTCAGAACCACCGGATCACTAAGACCTACTTTCGTACCTGCTCGAGCCGTCACTCTCGCAGTCAAGCTAGCTTATGCCTTTGCACTAACCTCACGATGTCCGACCGTGATTAGCTAACCTTCGTGCTCCTCCGTTACTCTTTGGGAGGAGACCGCCCCAGTCAAACTACCCACCAGACACTGTCCTCACCCCGGATCACGGGGCCGAGTTAGAACATCAAACATTAAAGGGTGGTATTTCAAGGATGGCTCCACGCAGACTGGCGTCCACGCTTCAAAGCCTCCCACCTATCCTACACATCAAGGCTCAATGTTCAGTGTCAAGCTATAGTAAAGGTTCACGGGGTCTTTCCGTCTTGCCGCGGGTACACTGCATCTTCACAGCGAGTTCAATTTCACTGAGTCTCGGGTGGAGACAGCCTGGCCATCATTACGCCATTCGTGCAGGTCGGAACTTACCCGACAAGGAATTTCGCTACCTTAGGACCGTTATAGTTACGGCCGCCGTTTACTGGGGCTTCGATCAAGAGCTTCGCCTTGCGGCTGACCCCATCAATTAACCTTCCAGCACCGGGCAGGCGTCACACCGTATACGTCCACTTTCGTGTTTGCACAGTGCTGTGTTTTTATTAAACAGTTGCAGCCAGCTGGTATCTTCGACTGGCTTCAGCTCCATCCGCGAGGGACTTCACCTACATGCCAGCGTGCCTTCTCCCGAAGTTACGGCACCATTTTGCCTAGTTCCTTCACCCGAGTTCTCTCAAGCGCCTTGGTATTCTCTACCTGACCACCTGTGTCGGTTTGGGGTACGATTTAATGTTACCTGGAGCTTAGAGGATTTTCCTGGAAGCAGGGCATCAACTACTTCTGCACCGTAGTGCATCGTCATCACGCCTCAGGGTTAG
>NZ_JBJNMH010000038.1:0-1537 GCF_052168635.1 Serratia sp. CY47444 | reverse complement strand
ATATGCAACCGGATTTACCAGGTCACACCCCCTACACGCTTAAACCGGGACAACCGTCGCCCGGCTAGCCTAGCCTTCTCCGTCCCCCCTTCGCAGTAACACCAAGTACAGGAATATTAACCTGTTTCCCATCGACTACGCTTTTCAGCCTCGCCTTAGGGGTCGACTCACCCTGCCCCGATTAACGTTGGACAGGAACCCTTGGTCTTCCGGCGAGCGGGCTTTTCACCCGCTTTATCGTTACTTATGTCAGCATTCGCACTTCTGATACCTCCAGCAACCCTCACAGGCCACCTTCAACGGCTTACAGAACGCTCCCCTACCCAACAACGCCTAAGCGTCGCTGCCGCAGCTTCGGTGCATGGTTTAGCCCCGTTACATCTTCCGCGCAGGCCGACTCGACCAGTGAGCTATTACGCTTTCTTTAAATGATGGCTGCTTCTAAGCCAACATCCTGGCTGTCTATGCCTTCCCACATCGTTTCCCACTTAACCATGACTTTGGGACCTTAGCTGGCGGTCTGGGTTGTTTCCCTCTTCACGACGGACGTTAGCACCCGCCGTGTGTCTCCCGTGATAACATTCTTCGGTATTCGGAGTTTGCATCGGTTTGGTAAGCCGGGATGGCCCCCTAGCCGAAACAGTGCTCTACCCCCGAAGATGAGTTCACGAGGCGCTACCTAAATAGCTTTCGGGGAGAACCAGCTATCTCCCGGTTTGATTGGCCTTTCACCCCCAGCCACAAGTCATCCGCTAATTTTTCAACATTAGTCGGTTCGGTCCTCCAGTTAGTGTTACCCAACCTTCAACCTGCCCATGGCTAGATCACCGGGTTTCGGGTCTATACCTTGCAACTATTCGCCCAGTTAAGACTCGGTTTCCCTACGGCTCCCCTATACGGTTAACCTTGCTACAAAATATAAGTCGCTGACCCATTATACAAAAGGTACGCAGTCACACCACGAAGGTGCTCCCACTGCTTGTACGTACACGGTTTCAGGTTCTATTTCACTCCCCTCGCCGGGGTTCTTTTCGCCTTTCCCTCACGGTACTGGTTCACTATCGGTCAGTCAGGAGTATTTAGCCTTGGAGGATGGTCCCCCCATATTCAGACAGGATGTCACGTGTCCCGCCCTACTCATCGAACTCACGACCTGTGCATTTTAGTGTACGGGGCTATCACCCTTTGCTGCGCGACTTTCCAGACGCTTCCACTAACACACAAGCCGATTCAGGTTCTGGGCTCCTCCCCGTTCGCTCGCCGCTACTGGGGGAATCTCGGTTGATTTCTTTTCCTCGGGGTACTTAGATGTTTCAGTTCCCCCGGTTCGCCTCATGCCACTATGTATTCATGACATGATAGTGTGTCGAAACACACTGGGTTTCCCCATTCGGGTATCGCCGGTTATAACGGTTCATATCACCTTACCGACGCTTTTCGCAGATTAGCACGCCCTTCATCGCCTCTGACTGCCTAGGCATCCACCGTGTACGCTTAGTCACTTAACCTCACAACCCGAAGATGTTTCCATCGTTCG
>NZ_JBJNMH010000037.1:0-7921 GCF_052168635.1 Serratia sp. CY47444 | reverse complement strand
TTTTGCATCCGAAGATGCTGGATATCGTCTTGTGGAGTGCCCACACAGATTGTCTGATAAATTGTTAAAGAGCAGTGCCGAGAAACTCATCGGCGCGGGCTGCGTATATTACGCTTTTCGCCCTGAGAGTCAAGCGTTTATTTCGCTTTCTTCTCGCTGACCCGGCGGCTTGTCAGTCGTTGTTCCCGGTCAGTGGAGGCGCATTATAGGGAGTTCTCGGCGGGCCGCAACCCCTAAATGCAAAAAACTTTTCAAGCGTTCAAATAATCACCAAAAATGCCTTTTTAGGATGTTTATTAGTCAAAAAATACCAGTTTTAACACAGTAATAGCGGCAAACCCTGTAAACAGGGACAAACGAAGATAAAGAAAAGGGAGCGGTCACCCGCTCCCTTTCATCTTTATTACGCTCGATTGCCGTTATTGGCGTGCAACGATATGGTCGTTTTCCACATCCAACGTGACCAGCTTGCCAGGGATCAGCTTGCCGGACAGTATTTGCTGCGCCAGCGGGTTCTCGATCTCCTGCTGAATAGCGCGTTTCAACGGACGCGCACCATATACAGGGTCGTAACCCGTTTTGCTCAACAGCGCCAGGGCCGGTTCGGTCATGGTCACTTCGTAACCGCGCTCTTCCAAACGTTTGTACAGACGCGACAGCTGAATCTTGGCGATCGCGGCGATGTGTTTCTCGCCCAGTGGGTGGAACACCACCACTTCGTCGATACGGTTGATGAACTCCGGACGGAAGTGGTGACTCACCATCTCCATCACCGACTCTTTCATCTGCGCGTAGTTCATCTGACCGAAATGCTCCTGGATCAGATCGGAGCCCAGGTTGGACGTCATGATCACCACGGTATTGCGGAAATCGACGGTACGGCCCTGGCCATCGGTCAGGCGGCCGTCATCCAACACCTGCAACAGAATATTGAACACGTCCGGATGCGCTTTCTCGACTTCATCCAGCAGAATCACCGAATAAGGCCGGCGACGTACGGCTTCCGTCAGGTAGCCGCCTTCTTCATAACCGACATAACCCGGAGGCGCACCGACCAGACGCGAAACGGAGTGTTTCTCCATAAACTCGGACATATCGATACGTACCATGGCGTCGTCGCTGTCGAACAGGAACGAAGCCAGTGCCTTGCAGAGCTCGGTTTTCCCCACCCCGGTCGGGCCGAGGAACAGGAACGAACCGATCGGCCGGTTAGGATCGGACAACCCCGCACGGCTGCGGCGGATCGCATTGGAGACCGCGCTGACCGCTTCGTCCTGGCCAATAACCCGCGAATGCAGCTCTTGCTCCAGGCGCAGCAGCTTGTCGCGCTCCCCTTCCAGCATTCTGGCGACCGGGATCCCGGTTGCACGCGCCAGCACTTCAGCAATCTCCGCATCGGTCACCCGGTTGCGCAGCAGCTTCATGCTCTTGCCTTCGGCCTGCGTGGCGGCGGCGAGCTGTTTCTCCAGCTCAGGGATTTTGCCGTATTGCAGTTCTGACATCCGCCCCAGATCGCCGACGCGACGCGCCTGCTCCAGGGTGATTTTGGCCTGCTCGAGTTCGGCCTTGATGTTCTGGGTGCCGGAGAGCGAGGCTTTTTCCGCTTTCCACTCTTCTTCCAGCTCCGAATATTCGCGCTCTTTCTGCCCCAGCTCATCGCTGAGCATGTCCAGGCGTTTCTTACTGGCGTCGTCAGACTCTTTATTCAGCGCCTGCTGTTCCAGCTTCAATTGGATAATGCGGCGCTCAAGCCTGTCGAGCGACTCCGGCTTGGAGTCCATCTGCATGCGAATGCTGGACGCCGCTTCGTCGATCAGGTCGATAGCCTTGTCCGGCAATTGACGATCGGCGATATAGCGGTGCGAAAGCGTTGCCGCCGCCACGATGGCCGGGTCGGTGATCTGCACATGGTGGTGCAGTTCGTAACGTTCTTTCAAGCCGCGCAGGATAGCGATGGTGTCTTCCACGCTCGGCTCCGCCACATACACTTTCTGGAAACGGCGTTCGAGCGCCGCATCCTTCTCTATATACTGACGATACTCATCGAGCGTAGTCGCGCCAACGCAGTGCAGCTCGCCGCGCGCCAGCGCCGGTTTGAGCATGTTGCCCGCATCCATGGCACCATCCGCCTTACCGGCGCCGACCATAGTGTGCAGTTCGTCGATAAACAGGATAACGCTGCCTTCCTGCTTGGCCAGATCGTTGAGCACGCCTTTCAGGCGCTCTTCAAACTCGCCGCGGTACTTGGCACCGGCGATCAAGGCGCCCATATCGAGGGACAGTACGCGCTTGTGCTTCAGCCCTTCCGGCACTTCGCCGTTGATGATGCGCTGCGCCAGGCCTTCGACGATGGCGGTTTTACCCACGCCGGGTTCGCCGATCAGCACCGGGTTGTTTTTGGTACGACGCTGCAGCACCTGAATGGTACGACGGATCTCTTCGTCACGGCCGATTACCGGGTCAAGTTTGCCCTGCTCGGCGCGTTCGGTCAGATCGATCGTGTATTTCTTCAATGCTTGCCGTTGGTCTTCGGCGCCTTGGTCTTCCACGCTGTCACCGCCTCTCATCTGTTCAATGGCTTTGCTGATTTTGTCGGCCGTCGCGCCGGCCGCTTTCAACAAGTCGGTCAACGAGCCGCGGTCTTCCAGCACCGCAAGCACAAACAGCTCGGAAGAAATGAATTTGTCCGCGCGCTTCTGCGCCAGCTTGTCGCACAGATTCAAGACGCGCACCAGCTCGTGGGACGGTTGAACGTCGCCACCGGTGCCTTCTACCTGCGGTAAACGGGACAGTGCCTGTTCGATTTCGGTGCGCACACGCCCGGCATCGATACCTGCGGAAGTTAATAGTGGACGAACCGTGCCCCCTTCCTGATTGAGCAGGGCGCTCATCAGATGTAGCGGTTCAATAAACTGGTTGTCGTGCCCAAGGGCTAGTGACTGGGCATCGGCGAGGGCAAGCTGGAATTTGTTGGTAAGACGATCCAGACGCATAACACCTCCAAGATGGGTCGAAATTGCTACTGGAGATTAAATGAGGTCATCCCTCAAATTTTCAAGGTTATCTCGACGCTAAATTTTCGGTACAACGCCATGCGTCGTTGGATCGTCCTAATTCAATAGGTTATATCAGCCAGATTAAACTTGCCAGACGTCCGGTTATTCCATCTCGTCGATAGGAGAAAAAATGGCTCGTTTCGTTAACCGTGCAGCGATCGCCGCCGTAGATGGCCTGCACGCCTGCCCGCAACAAGCGTTGGCGAGCCAGCAGGTAGATATTAGCCAAAAACTTATCGCCGTGCGGGGTAAATGCCGCTGCGGCCTCAGCATCTTCCGCCATGAAAGCGGCCCGCACCTCTGGCCCGACCTCAAACTGCTGCGGACCGATCGCCGGCCCCAGCCAGGCGCTAATCTGGCTCGGTGCGGCGCTGAACGCCGCCACGGTTTGCTCCAGCACGCCGTGGCACAATCCGCGCCAGCCGGCGTGGGCGGCAGCCACTTCGTCACCGTGCTGCGAGCAGAACAACACCGGCAGACAATCCGCCGTCATCACGGCACACACCTGCCCCGGCACGTTGCTATACACCGCATCCGCTCGCAGATCGGCGGGCGCTTGCCCCGTCAACGTCACCACACGGGTGCCATGTACCTGCTCGAGCCATACCGGCATCTGCGGCAAGCCGGCGGCGGTAACCAACCTTTCCCGATTGCGCTTCACCGCTTGCTCCTCGTCACCCACGTGAGTGCCGAGGTTCAGCGAGTCATAAGGCGGCAGGCTGACGCCGCCGCCGCGCGTGGTACTGCAAGCTTTAACACCGGGAGGCAACGGCCAGTCGGGCAGAATGAGCGCGTTCATTACCAGTCCATCTGATCTTTGAATTCTTCGGTGTCCGCCTTCAGCGCGTTGATCAGATCAACCATGTCCTGCGGCAGCGGCGCATGCCACTCCATCTGGATGCCGCTGATCGGATGATACAAACGCAGCATGGTGGCGTGCAGCGCCTGACGGTCAAAGCCGCGCAGCGTGCTGATGAAGGCTTCCGAAGCACCTTTAGGCGGACGTGGACGGCCGCCGTACAGCGGATCGCCCACCAGCGGATGGCTGATATAGGCCATGTGCACGCGGATCTGGTGAGTACGGCCGGTTTCCAGGCGCAGGCGCAGGCGAGTATGCGCACGGAAGTGTTCCATGATGCGGTAGTGCGTTACCGCCGGCTTACCCATCGGGTGCACCGCCATGTGGGTACGCTTGGTGGAATGGCGCGCGATAGGCTCTTCTACCGTACCGCCGGCGGTCATGGTACCGATCGCCACCGCTTCGTATTCACGGGTGATTTCACGCGCCTGCAGCGCCTCCACCAGCCGGGTTTGCGCCGGCACGGTTTTCGCCACCACCATCAGGCCGGTGGTGTCTTTATCCAGACGGTGCACGATGCCGGCACGCGGCACGTCGGCAATTTCCGGGTAGTGATACAACAGCGCATTGAGCACCGTGCCATCCGGGTTACCGGCGCCAGGATGCACCACCAAATCGCGCGGTTTGTTGATCACCAGGATGTCGCTGTCTTCATAGACGATATCCAGCGCGATATCCTGTGGCTCCCAACGCGCCTCTTCTTCAATCTGTGCATCGATGGCGACTGTCTCTCCGCCCAGCACCTTCTCTTTCGGTTTGTTTGACGTTTTGCCATTGACCTTCACCCGATCGCCCAGGATCCACTCTTTTATGCGAGATCGTGAATAATCAGGGAACAATTCGGCCAAAGCCTGATCTAAACGTTGTCCGAGTTGAGATTCGGCCACCGTTGCGGTGAGTTGTACTTGTTGTGCCATATGCAGCTTCTTCGTTAACGTTGGGTTTTCACGGCGATGCCGTTTAATATAATGTGCTATTGTACCTGGTCTTTGTCGGGAGCTTAACGGACAGTCTCCCGGAATAACACCCTGAGGATAATCAAAACGTCATGACGCGTATGAAATATCTGGTGGCGGCAGCCACGTTGAGCCTGGCGCTGGCAGGTTGCTCCACATCCAAGGATGCGGTTCCCGACAACCCACCTTCGGAAATCTATGCTACCGCGCAGCAAAAACTGCAGGACGGTAACTTCAAGGGCGCGATTACGCAACTCGAAGCGTTAGATAACCGCTATCCTTTCGGGCCGTATTCCCAGCAGGTCCAGCTGGATTTGATTTACGCCTACTATAAGGCCGCCGACTTGCCGATGGCTCAGGCATCCATCGATCGCTTCATGCGTCTGAACCCGACGCACCCGAACATCGATTACGTGATGTACATGCGCGGCCTGACCGACATGGCGCTCGATGACAGCGCGCTGCAGGGCTTCTTCGGGGTTGACCGTTCTGACCGCGATCCTCAGCACGCTCGCGCTGCGTTCCGCGACTTCAGCCAGTTGATTCAGCAATACCCGAACAGCCAATACGCGACCGACGCCAACAAGCGTTTGGTGTATTTGAAAGACCGCTTGGCCAAGTATGAGCTTTCGGTGGCGGAATACTACACTAAACGCGGTGCTTACGTCGCGGTCGTTAATCGCGCCGAACAGATGTTGCGTGAATTCCCGGATACCAAAGCGACGCACGACGTGTTGCCGCTGATGGAAAATGCCTACGAGCAGCTGCAGCTGAACGGCCAGGCTGACAAAGTGGCCAAAGTGATCGCCGCCAACCCGCAATAAGCGCGCGTCGGTAACGGCAGAAAAACAAAACGGCAGCCTCGGCTGCCGTTTTCATTGGCGTCGACCTGGTTTTCACTGGAAAAATACACAAGTAAAAACACGGTGTTAGCTAGCGCTCCTCACCGGTCAACTCATCGATAATGCGCCATCCGGCGGCAACTCTCAAGCATTAGATAGCCAATTCAAATGCTGAATCACAGATTGAACTAACTTTGCAAAAAGTGACAAAAAATCGTGATTTACATCACGCATTTAAACAAAAAGCGGGGTATGCTGGGTTCACCAAGACGGAAAGACAGAGAGGTAAGTTATATGACATTGAACATTACCAGCAAACAAATGGATATCACTCCCGCAATCCGCAATCACGTCGAAGACCGTCTCACCAAACTGGAAAAATGGCAGACCCAGCTGATAAACCCACATATCGTCTTATCTAAAGAACCGCAGGGGTTTGTCGCCGACGCTACCATTACCACGCCTAACGGCCCGCTGGTCGCCAGCGCCAAACATGATGACATGTACACCGCCGTTAATGAGCTGATCGCCAAGCTGGAACGCCAGTTGAACAAGGTGCAGCATAAAGGCGAAGCGCGCCGCTGCAATGCCAGCGTGAAAGACATCGTGCCGGAAGTCACGCAAGAGCAGGAATAACCGTCCGACAGCGATTGCCGCATCAAACGCGCCCGAGGGCGCGTTTTTTGTCGGGTATTTTTGTTGACGGGGTAAAAGCCAGCGGTTACTTTAAAACCTGTTCGCATTAACCTTAGGTAGACCATGCCACGCACACCGTTTTTCTTCGCATTCTTTTTTACCTTCCCCTGACTGGGAGGCGTTTCGTCGTGTAAGAAAGAATGCGAAGACGAACAACAAAGCCTCCTGGAAACAGGAGGCTTTTTTTATGGCTGTTTTACAACGAATAAGAACTGAAGGCGGAAGCTGATTATGACTGACAACCCGTTATTGGTGCTGCGCGAGCGCATCAGCGCACTGGACTTGAAACTGTTGGCCCTGCTGGCGGAACGCCGTGAGCTGGCGATCGAAGTCGGCAAGACCAAGCTGCACTCTCATCGCCCGATCCGCGATAAAGAGCGCGAGCGCGATCTGCTGGATGCGCTGATCGCCGCCGCCAAGCCTTACGACCTGGACGGCTTTTACGTCACCCGCCTGTTTCAACTGATCATCGAAGATTCCGTCCTGACCCAGCAGGCGTTGCTACAGCACCAGCTCAACCCCGTCAGCCAACATTCCGCCCGCATCGCCTTCCTCGGCCCAAAAGGCTCTTACTCACATCTGGCAGCACGCCAATACGCTGCCCGCCACTTCGATCAGCTGATCGAATGCGGCTGCCAGAAGTTTCAGGATATCTTCACCCAGGTGGAAACCGGCCAGGCGGACTATGCGATTCTGCCTATCGAGAACACCAGCTCCGGGTCGATTAACGAGGTGTACGATCTGCTGCAGCACACCAGCCTGTCGATCGTCGGCGAACTGACCAACCCGATCAACCACTGCGTTCTGATTGCCGGCGACAGCGATCTGAGCCAGATTGAAACCGTCTACAGCCACCCGCAACCGTTCCAGCAGTGCAGTCAGTTCCTGAACCGCTTCCCACACTGGAAAATCGAATACACTGAAAGCACAGCGGCCGCGATGGAGAAAGTCGCCAAGCTGAATTCGCCGAAGGTGGCTGCTCTGGGCAGCGAAGCCGGCGGCGCACTGTATGGGCTGCAGGTGCTGGAACACAACCTCGCCAACCAGCAGCAGAACATCACCCGTTTTATCGTCCTGGCGCGCAAAGCGATCGACGTCTCCGAACAGGTGCCGGCCAAAACCACGCTGATCATGGCGACCGGCCAACAATCCGGCGCACTGGTCGAAGCGCTGCTGGTACTGCGCGACAACGGCATCATCATGACCAAGCTGGAGTCACGCCCGATCAACGGCAATCCGTGGGAAGAGATGTTTTATATCGATGTGCAGGCCAACCTACGCGCCGAGGCGATGCAAAAAGCGCTGCGCGATCTGACGCCAATCACCCGCTCGCTGAAGGTGCTGGGCTGTTACCCGAGCGACACCGTGGTGCCGGTCAACCCATCCTGAAACCATAAAAAATCTATGGTCACCCCCGTTTTTGCAACACCGATTTTGATTTATGATGGGCTTGCTTAAATCTATACGGCGTCTGATGGGTAACACTGCGTTACCCGCGCCACGATGAAGTCC
>NZ_JBJNMH010000036.1:0-20008 GCF_052168635.1 Serratia sp. CY47444 | reverse complement strand
CGACGACAGCCAGTTTAAAGGATAGAGAGTAATCGCGTTGTGTGCGTTTAATATACTGGTTCATCACATTTTCCTCTGTGCGTGAGTAAAATGTGTCAACGCTATTCAGGACGGGTCACAGCCACTAGAAAGGGCGCCGCGGCGCCCTTTTTTTATATTTATATTCAGTTACCTGGTGTGCAGCTGAATGCGCACCACGCTTTCCGGCTTGCCGGCCTTGGTGGAAGCGCCGTCGTTTTTCACCGTCACGAACAGCGCGTCGCCTTTCGGATCCAACGCCAGGCTGTTAGGGTGCGGCGGCAGGTCTACGGTTTGCAGGCGCTTGAGCGTCTTGGCGTCGAACACCGTCAGCGTCCCGGCGCCGTGATCCACGCGCACGCCTTTGCGGTTGGCGACATACAGCCGCTGGCTGCGCTCGTCGAGCAGCAGACCGATCGGCACCTCATCCGTCAGCTCGCTGGCCAGCACTTTGCCGCTGTCCGCATCCAGCGCAAACACCCGGTGGCCACTGCTGCGCTTCACGTAGTCGTGCCCCAGATGATGGTTGCGGTAGTCGTCGCGATCGATACCCTGATCGACGCCCAGCAGGCGATTGCTCGCCGGGTCATACACCAGGTTCAGCAGCTGATCGGCCTGCACTTCGTGCGTGGCGGTGATCGCCAGCGTGTCGGCGTTCAGGGTGATCACCTGCCCCTGCATGTTGGAAACGAATACCCGACGGCCCTTCTCATCCAGCGTGATGCCCACCGCGTTGTAGCCGAAGCCCGGGATCACTTTCTCCAGCTTGCCGGCTTTGGTATCGACCACGTACAGCACGCTGTCGACGCCAAAGCCCAGGCCCGGCAGGAACAGACGGCCGCTTTGCGCGTCATACTTGAGCTCGCGGAGGCGGTACAGGTAGTCCTCGGTGATTTTGAATTTCTTCAGCTCCGCCAGCAGGAAGTCCAGGCGCTTGCCGCTGATGCCCGCCTGCTTGTAAGCCTGCTCCAGCACCGCTTTGTCCAGCAGCTTGATGCTGCCCAGCGCGTGGTTGGTAGTGGTGTCCACCACCCCGACTTCGCCGTTGAAGGCCTGCGTCAGGTACAGGCGATTGCCCGCGTCGTTCAGCGCCACGCCGAAGCCTTTCACCTGCAGTGGGATCTCTGCCTTGATCGCCAGGGTGTTGGGATCCAGCCGCAGCACGCGGGAGCGCGCCTCTTCCTTCCAGTCCGGCGCGCTGACGAACAGCGCCTGTTGCGAGGTGCTGTAGGCCATCTCCACCACCGTCGACGACAGCGCCTCGCGCTTGATGTCCTGCGGTTTGATGCCGACATCGTCCGCCTGCGCGGCGCCGGCGACCACCAGAGAGGCCGCCACCAGCAGCGACAGTAGCGCGCGCGGGGTTGCTAGGGTTCCAGACATCCTTTTATCTCCTTGAAAATCATGCTTTCGGTTAGAGTGAAACAACGTCATGCCTGCGGCCCGGGCGGCAGCGCCGCCAGAGCGATATCGCCAGCGATGTGCTGCGCAAACTGGGTAAAGACGTGCTGAACGCCATCGGCGATCAAATTGGCCTGCTCCCGGCTGTAGTGGTCCTGACGGTAGGTCATCATCACCCGCAGGGATTTCTTCCCGGCCAGATCGTCTTCCATCACCTC
Source organism: Serratia sp. CY47444 (assembly GCF_052168635.1). Lineage (NCBI taxonomy): Bacteria > Pseudomonadati > Pseudomonadota > Gammaproteobacteria > Enterobacterales > Yersiniaceae > Serratia > Serratia sp. CY47444. The sequence goes on along the minus strand of NZ_JBJNMH010000036.1, from coordinate 18,371 downwards.
AAACTGCAGGCCGAGCAACGATTCGGCTTTCTCCGGCTCCACCTGACGGTAGGCGATCGTGCTGCCGTCCTGCAGCCGGAACTCGCCGTTCAGCTTGATGCGGCTGTGGATCTGGATGAACACTTCGAACATGTGGTTCTTGCGGTCGGCGTCCACGCCGAACAGCCCTTCTTCCACCAGATCGATCGGAATGTCGGTGTACGGCAGCGAGCCATTGATGGTGTTTTTCACCTGGCTGACCAACCCGGCCACCGTCAGCCCTTCGTCAAAGCGCACGCGGTGCACCACCACGGTGGTGAAATAGCCGACGGTATCGAAGAACTCGGCGTCGTTACGGCCGGAAGTCGAGGTGCCCACCAGCAGATCCGCCGGGCCGCCCAGCAGACGCAGCGCCGAGGTAATCCCGGCATACACCACGTTGAACAGCGACGCGTTGTTGCGGCGGGCAAGCTGATACAGGCCTTCCGCCACGGCAGGATCGACCTCGAACTCCAGCCAGCCGCCGTTGACGTCCGCCGGTGCCGGCACCGCCGGATGGGTGGATGCTTCTTGCCGGAAGATCGGCTGGCCGACCGGCGCGCCGCGCAGCGCATCGAGCCAGTAGTCCAGATGTTGCTGCTGCACCCCGGAGGCCCGCTGCTGCCGGGCGAAAGTGTGGAACTGCGGCGGCTGCCCGCTCCACTGCGGCGCCTGGCCGACGACGCGATGGCGATAGGCGACGCCCAGCTCGTCCATCATCAGGTTGAGCGACCATTCATCCAGCACCACATGGTGGAACAGCAACGACAGCAGCTGTTGGCCGTTGTCCGCATCGCGCAGCAGCGTGGCGCGCAGCGGCAGCTCGGCGGCCAGATCGAACCGGTGCTGGCCGGCGTCGGCCAACAGGGCGGCGGCATTACCCGCCGGCGTCTCGTGAGAGAAGCGGAACCACTGATAATCCGGCAGTTCTGCGGCCGGCACCACCACCTGCACCACCTCCCCCTGCTGCTCGACGAAGCGTGAACGCAGCACGGTATGGCGAGTCATGACGTCGATAAACGCCTGGTGCAGCGCCGTTTCGTCCACCGCATCGAAGAAGCGCAGAGAGAACGGCAGGTTGAAAATCTCGTCATGGCCGAAGGCTTCATACACCTTCCACAGCGATTCCTGCGCCAGCGACAGCGGCGCCTGCGCCCCCTCATGATCGTCGGCGATCGCTAGCGCGGCATTCGGCTGCGCAACGTTCAGGCGTTTGGCGTAGCCCGCCAACCCGCGCGCCGTCGGATGACTGAACAGATCGTTAATGTTGATTTCGATCTGATGCAGGCTCAGCAAGCGGCCGATCACCCGGGTAGCGACCAGCGAATGGCCGCCGCGATCGAAGAAGTCTTCATCCAGGGTCATTTCCGGCGCCACCAGCGCCTCACGGAACTCCTGCAAAATCAGCGGCGCAACGCTTTCGTCGGCGTCGCCGTTCGCCGCCGGCGCGGCCATCGCCGGGGAAACGGCCTCAGCCACCGGCAATGCGACGGCAATTCGCTGCCCGGCCAGGAACGCGCTGAACTGCTCCAGCAGGAAAGGCGCCGCGTGCGGAGACAGGCGCGGGTCGGTGACCAGCTCCAGCGTTAACGCTTCCGCTTCGGGCAAGCCCAATAGCAGCGCCAGTTCAAACGGCGTATGCAGCGGCGGCAGCAACAGGCGTTCGGCGTGAACGCCTTCCAGCCGCCACTCTGCGGCCAGATCGTCACGCCAGGCCACCAGCAACTGCGCCCGCTGCGGATCCGGCTGTTCAGCCACGGCCTGCGCCAGCAGCCGCTGCCCGACGTCGCCCTCGCCATGCTGCACGGTCAGGCGCATCAGCGGCGCCGCCGTCAGGCCCAGCTCCAGACCAACGCACTCTGCCGTTTCTGCGGCCGGCACGCACAGCTGCACCGCTTGGCCGCCGGCCTGCGCGGCGACGAACTCGGCAAACCGTGCCGCCACCGCCGCCAGCAAGGCCCGCGGCGTGTCGTTGGCGGGCAACAGCGAGCGATCAATGCGTGTGACCACGCGCGCGCCCACCGGCGGCAAGGCTTCAGTACGCTGCGCCGGGCTGCGGTAATCCTGCAGCGAGACCGCCTGGCGCGCCCAGGGCAGCTGTGGCGCAGGGATTTCCGGCAGCTCGACCGGCGCCGCTGCGAAAGGCAGAGGCATCGCATCTCCGTTATAGCGGGCGGACAGCATCGCCGGCAGATGGCGCCACGGCAGCGCTTCCGCCAGGATGTCATGCAATACCACGCCCAAAATCACGTCATCGGCAGGCGTGAGCAACAGCAGGCAGCGCAGCGGCGCTTCGCTTTCCAGTTCAAATGGCGCCGCCTGCACTTGCAGCAGACGACAAATGGCGTGTTGTTCATCCGCCACCTGACGCAGGCTCACCGGCAACGGCGCCGAATCGGCAGCGCGTTTAACCAAACCGTTTTCGTCATCAAAAACGTAACGCACGTTCACGCCCGGCGTTTCCCGCACCAGCGCTTGCAGCGCCGCCGTCAGTTGGGCGATATCCACCTCTCCCGTCAGGCGCCAGGCCATCGCCCGCTGCCCGCGTGCGTCACCCTGCTGCAGATGGGCAAACCATGCCCGCTCTTCGGCTTCGCTCACCGGCCGATCGCCGTTCGCCGACGCCGCGCCCAGCGCCTGAAACGCGCTCTCCAGCCGCTGGGCCTCTTCATCGCTCAGAATGCTGTCAAAATCACCGATCACTGCGTTATCTCCTTTGCCCGGCCGTGCCGGGATAGCGCATAAAACGGGGGACATTCGTCCCCCCATCATCGCGATAGCGTTAGAAATTCAGCTCAACCGCCGCGCCGACCATGCGCGGGCGCTGCTGCGTCGCGGTGTAGATATCGTTGCCGCCAACCATGATGCGACGCTCGGAGTCGAACAGGTTTTGCGCAAACAGCGTGGCGCGCCCATAGGCGAAGGTGTAGGCCAGCTGGGCGTTAGCCGACCAGTAAGAACCTATACGCCCGCGCGAATCGTTGTCATACGCCGAGTAATAGGAGTCCGAGAACGCCACGTTAGTACTCACTTCCCACCCTTTCAGGAACTGATATTTGGCGCCCATGTTGGCGGTGTAAGCCGGCGCGCGTCCCAATTCATGCCCTTCCACGCCGCTGCCCGAGAACTTTTTGATCTTGGTTTTCAGCAGGCCAACGTTACCGAACAGCTCGAAGTCCCAACGCGGCTGCCAGGTGGCGCCGATTTCCGCGCCGTAGGTTTCCACCTTGTCGGCGTTGCGGATCACGCTGGAATTTTCACCCAGGTAATAAGGCAGCTGCATGTCTTTGTAATCGTTGTAGAACACGTTGCTGGTCAGCACCACGTTGGCGTCTTTCAGGTGATGGCGGGTGTACAACTCATAGTTCCAGACATACTCGGAACCGTAGGTGTAACTGACGATCGGGCTGCTGAGAGTAATGCCTGCACCGCCAGCGTTATAACCGCGAGCGATCTTGGCACCGTAGGTTTGGGTGTCCGTCGGTTTCCAGGCCACGTCCAGTTTCGGCAGGAACACCGTGTAGGTTTCGTCGAAGTCGATGCGCACCGCCTTGCTGCCGCCATTGCGTTGGCGATGTTCGCGTTCCAGGCGGCTGGCGGCAGTCACGTCCACCTGCGGCGTCAGCGCATAGGTCAGCTCAGCGAAGGCCGAGTTAGTGTCGGTTTTATCTTTAAAAGTCGCGCCGCCGAAGATATTGACGAACTCATCCTGCTTGGCGTGGAAATAACGCAGCCCCGCCAGCCCGTGCAGGCGGCTGTCCGCGCCGCCGAAGCGTACCACCGGTTCTACGTGCACCTCTTTACCGCCGATGTCGGCGTACGGCAGCTGATAAGCCGTGGCGCGGTTAATGTTGAAATCGGTATAGATAACGCGGTTTTCCAACGCCAGGCCATCGGAGGCCTCCCAGGCCAGATCCCAGATCCCGCTGTTCACATTGCTTTTGAACACCGGCCGACGGATGTCGTGACGCGCACTCGCAGGATGCGGCTGCGGGTTGAGGCTTTCGTTCTGCGGTGCGGTGCTGCCAAAGTGGTTAAAGGTCAACTTGGTGGTCAGATCGCGCAAACCGGCCGGGTTGAACAGCAGCTTGGCACGGGCGGTGGTGGCCTCCACTTCACGCGGATCGCCCACCGGCTCATAGGCCGGCAGGTCAGCATCGCTGCGGCGACGCTGGCGATCGACGCTGACACGGAACGCCAACTGGTCTTCCACCAGCGGGCCGGACGCCATGGCGGCTAGTTGAGAGGAGTGCTGATTGCCGGCCCCGCCCTTGAAGGCGCTTTCCCATTCGAAGGTCGGGTCTTTACTGGCCATGACGATGGCGCCGGCGATGGCGTTGCGCCCCTGAATGTAACTTTGCGGGCCGCGGAACACTTCAACGCGATCCAGATCCCACAACGATTGCGGTCCGTAGGCTTGTTCGTTATAGGTCAGCGAACGGCCGTCCAACGACAGATTGAGGCGCGGCCTGGTGCCGCTGAGGAAAGCGCCGGCACCGGTGGTCGGGCCGGAGCCGTCAACGCCACGCACGGTTGGCAGATCGTTGCCGATGCCGACATCCACCACGTTGGGGGTCATGCGCAGCAAATCGGGAACCTGTGTCGCATTAGGCATAGAGGAGATGCGGTTGCTGTCGAACACTTCGACGCTGGAGCCGGTGTCGAAAATGGAACGTTTGACCTTCTCACCGGTAACCAGCAGCGTTTCCGCGTCCTGGTAGGTTTCGTTGCTCTTGGTTTCCGCCGCGTTGACGTTACCGATCGCCAGTGAACAAACCCCTAAAAATACGGAGGAAAACGCCCCAATGGCTTTCAACCCCGCCTTTTCCCCGTTTCCTACGCTTTCATGCCGTTGAGCCGCAAAATGCTTGCCCATAGATGTCTTCTCCTTTCATCCCAGAGGTGCACAAAATTTGATTTTTTTTTACACAACCTACATCGACACTCACACAGACCATGACGCTGCGGCCTTCCCGGCCTTGCTGTTGCTTATCCCTGCGGCAAACCCATGCCTTTCGCGGCCGGACGGGCGCGGCCCCGTCCACGGCTAAGCCGCCGGCGGAGCGGCCGGCAGCTTGTATAAAAACGTAAAATAATGTTAAGAATGATAATATTTTGCATTTTCTAATGCAAATCATTATCAACAAAGGTGTGAGACCTGACAAGATAACTGCCAGAAACCCTTATACTTTCGCAGGGAAAACGAGCGCTGCAATAACAAGCAATCATTTCAATGCTAAGAATAATATAGATAAATTATTCACACCCAATGCCCTCACTGCCCGGCGTCGCTAAAACGCCTTATAGATAGCACCCGATCGCCAAATGGATCAAATAATAATAATTTTCATTCCTATTAACATTTGGATATATTCTTGCAGTCTCGTTGGCTGAATCAAAATGGATACCCGATGAAAGCTTTGACCACGATGCAGGCCGCCTATTGGGTAGGCCGACAGTCCGCTCCTCCCCTCGGCGGCATGGCCGCCCACCTGTATGCGGAATTCGACGGCGGCGAGCTGGATACCGCTCGGCTGCGCCAGGCCGTCGAGGCGCTGTACCTGCACCATCCGCTGTTACGTCTGCGCATTACCGACGATGGCCGGCAGACGATCGCGCCTCCCGGCCCTCGGCACGCCTTGCATCTCGACGATTGGCAGCACGCCGATGAAGCAACGCTGGCAGCCGCGCTCGCCGCCAAACGCCAGGCAAAAAGCACCCAGCTGCTGCCGCTGGAACAGGGCGTGCCCTGCGATATCAGCCTGAGCCTGTTGCCGGAAGGGCGCAGCCGCCTGCATGTCGATCTCGACATGATCGCCGGCGATGCCATGAGCTTTCGCCTGTTGATGGAGGATCTGACGGCGTTTTATCACCGGTGTCCGCCGCCCCCCTCCGATGACGCACCAGCGGCCTACTTTGATCACCTCGAACGACGCGACGCCGACGAGGCGCTACGCCAGCGGCGCGAACGCGGCCAGCGTTGGTGGCGTGAACGCCTGGCGCAGGTGCCCCCGGCGCCGTGCCTGCTGCGCACGCCGGACCGCTGCCGCAGCGATCGCCTGGCCGTACAGCTGAATGCAGAAGAAAGCCGCGCGCTGGAGAATGTCGCCAAGCGGCACCACACCTCCCTCTCTACGCTGTTTTTAGCGCTGTTCGCACTGGCCGTCGGCCAGGGTTGGAATATGACGCGCTTCCGGCTCAACGTGCCGCTGTTCCACCGCGAAAGCGAACGGGAGGACGCGCATCGTCTTATCGGCGATTTCTCTAACCTAGTGCTGCTCGGCGTGGAGCTGAACCCGACGGAAAACCTGAGCGCTTTCTGCCGGCGCCTGATGGCACAGCTGGCAGAGCTTATCGAACATGCGGATTACCCCGGCGTGAGCGTGATGCGCGATCTGTCGCGCCTGCACGGCAGCCTGCAGCCTTCTCCGGTGGTGTTTACCGCTGGTTTCGGCATCCGCGGCAAGACGCTGTTTTCCGAACGGGTCACCGACACCTTCGGCCGTCTCGGCTGGGTCATCTCTCAAGGACCGCAGGTTGCGCTGGATGCGCAGGTCGCCCACGTCGACGACGGCATTCTGATTAACTGGGACGTGCGGCTGGACGCATTCCCCGAGCACGCGCTGCCGCGCCTGCTGGCCTGTTATCGTGCGCTGCTGCACCTGGCCGCACGGCAAACGGAGGCGTTCGATCGCCCGCTGTCACAGCTGTTGGCGCAATGCACACCCGACGCGCTGGCGCAGCAGGCACCGGTGCGCCAGGTGCTGCACCGGCTGCTGGCGCGGGTGGCTCCCGAGGCCAGCTTGCACGACCACGACGATATCCACCGCTTGGCCCTGCCGGATGCTGGGGTGAACGCGCTGCTGACGGTGCTCAACAAATATCTGGCGGCGGCGCTGACGGCGCAGGATCTGGCGGCGCATCCCTCTCCGGCGGCGCTGGCGGCATTGATCTGCCAACGCTCGCCCGAGGCAGGACGGAATGCGAAAACGCTGCTCGCCGCGCTGGCGCCGCAGCACTGAGATTTAATCGGTTAGCGACTATAGGGAAGTACCATGGAGACACCATTAACCGCACTGCAGCAGGCCTATCTTCTGGGCCGCAGCGATCGATGGCCGCTGGGCGGCGTGGCGATGCACGACTTTCGCGAATATCGCGCCCGGCAGCTGGACGTACCGCGCCTTGAAGCGCGCCTGACCGGGCTGGTTCAACACTACCCGGCACTGCGCACCTGCATCGATGTGCCGCGCGGCACGCAGCACGTACGCCCGGAAACCACGCTGCATCTGGATCGCCACGATCTGCGCGCCCTTGATGGTGAAGCGGCGCAGCGCCAGGTCGAACAACTGCGCGCGCGTTACTCCCACCAGCGCCACGATCCGAGCCAACCTCTGTGGCGCATCGCCGTGATCCAACTTGCCGAACAGCAGGATCCGACGGGATCGCCGTACGATACGCTGATCTTTACCAGCTTCGATGCCTTGATCTTAGACGGCCAGGGGATCTCCACCGTGATCGCGCGCCTGTTCGACGATCGCCCTCTGGCGCCGACCGCCGCCGCCTTGCCGCCCCCCGCCGCATCGGCGGCGCAACGCCAGGCCGATGCCGCCTACTGGCGCGAAAAGCTGCAGGATGTCACCACCCCGTCGGCGTTGCCGTGGCGCGCCCCGCTCGCCAATCTCACCTCATCACGCTATCGCCGCGCCAGCCTGACGTTGCCGCACGACACGGTTAAACAGCTTGGCCGTCTGGGATCGCCGCATGCGCTGCTGCGCAACAGCCTGCTGTCGGCGCTGATCCTCGATACGCTGGCCCACTGGACCACCGACGGCGAGCTGTGCGTCGGGGTGCCGGTGGCGTTCCCCGCCGCCGACGGCGCCCTGGGCAACGCCTCCAGCTTCGTGGCGGTGCGCTATTCGCGCTACGGCGAAGACTTTATCCAGCGCGCGCAAGCCTTGCAGGACGACGTGCTCGGCGCGCTCGATCACCTGGCGTTTTCCGGCGTCGATCTGGCGCGGCAGTTGCTCGGCCAAAGCCAGGGCGGCCCGGCGCTGCCGGTGATCCTGACCAATTGCCTGGGTTGGGAAACGCTGCCAGCCGAGGCGCCGGTGCGCTTTCACGACGGCCTGACCCAAACGCCGCAGGTCGCCATCGATATCCGCCTGACGTTGGACAGCGAAAAAAATCTGCAGCTGTGCGTGGACTACGCCGAGCAGGCGCTGCATGGCGAACAGGTAGAAGCGATGCTGGCGGCGTTGCAGCGACGCATCCTGCACAGTTGCCAACGGGCCGACCTGGCGATCGCGCCGCGCGACTTCATCGATCTGGCGCATTACCGCCACAACGACAGCGAAGCGAATTACGCGCCTTATCCTTATCTGGCGCAGCTGGCCGAGCGGCTGTTCGGCGCGCAAGACGGCGGCAATGCGCTGATCTGCGGCGAGCAGACGCTAACCTACCGCGAGCTGGGCCAGCGGATCGCCACGGCGATCGCCAACCTGCAGAGCCGCGGCGTGCAGCCGGGCAACGTGGTGGCACTGTATCTGCCGCGCAGCCCGGAACAGATCATCTTCAGCCTCGCCTGCGCCCTGCAGGGCGTGGTCTGGGTGCCTATCGATATCAACTCGCCGCCGGAACGCACCGCCTACCTGCTGGAGAATTGCCGGCCGACGCTGGTAGTGCACGGCGGCGATCTCGAAACGCCGATCGGCGTGACGCCGGCGACCCTGCTGGCGCAGGCGGATCGCGCACCCGCGCTGCCGGATGAACGGACGCTGGTTGAACGCAGCGCCAGCCAGGCCGCGAGCTACTACCTGTATACCTCCGGCACCACCGGTAAGCCTAAATGCGTGGTGCTTAACAACCGCGCCACCGCCAACGTCGTGCACCAAACCCAACAGTGCTGGAGAGTCACCGCCGACGATGTCTTCATTTCCGTTACGCCGCCGCACCATGACATGTCGATGTTCGATCTGTTCGGTTCGCTGTGCGCCGGCGCCACGCTGGTGCTGCCGGCGCCACATCAGGAAAAGGATGCCATCAGCTGGAACCAACTGGTGGAAAAACATCGGGTCACCCTGTGGTGTTCGGTACCCGCCATTCTGGAGATGCTGCTCACCTGCAAAACGGCCGACAGCCTGCGCTCGCTGCGCCTGGTGGCGCAAGGCGGCGACTATATCAAGCCGGCGACGGTACAAACCCTGCGTACCCTGCGCCAGGATCTCGCGCTGTTCTCACTCGGCGGGCCGACCGAAACCACCATCTGGAGCATCTGGCACCCGATCGCCCCACAGGAGAGCGGCACCGTGCCTTACGGCCGCCCGCTGCCGGCTAACCGCTACTTCATCTGCCATGACGACGGCAGCCACTGCCCGGCCGGCGTGGTCGGCCGCATTCACACCGCCGGGGTGAACCTGGCGTTAGGCTATCTGGAGCAGGGGGAGCTGAAGCAGCACGATTTCGTTACCCTCGAAGGACCGGACGGGCAACCGCTGCGCGCTTTCCGCACCGGCGATCAGGGCTATTACCGTGCGGACGGCAACATCATGTTCGCCACCCGGGTGAACGGCTATGTGAAGATCCGCGGCGTGCGCGTCTCGCTGCCGGAAATCGAAGACGTGCTGCGCCGCCATCCGGCGATCCTGGATATGGTAGTGGTGGATTATCCCAGCGGAGAGAACAACGAGGCAGCGCTCGGCGCCCTGTATCTGACCCGCGACGGCAAGCCGCTGCCGCTGTCCGAGATCCGCGCCTTCGCCACCGGCTATCTGCCCTGTACCCATATCCCCACGCGCTTTATCCATGCCGAGGCGCTGCCGCTGTCCGCCAACGGTAAAACCGATCGCCATCGCATCCGCGCCGACCTGAGCCACCAGCAAACCGCGCCGGCGTTGAACGCCTGCGCGGCCCCGCCGCCGAACGCACCGGTGGCGCGCAGCGCCGAGATCCTGACCATTTACTGGCAGGCGATTGGCGTAACGCCGCGCCCGGACTGGGGGGAAGAGACGGCGTTTATCGCCATGGGACTGAAGCTGCCGCATATCAAACAGGTGACGGCACGCCTCAATGACGCTTTCGGCACCCGTCTGGTAAGCAGTGCGCTCTTGCCATGCAAGAACGCACGCGAAGTGGCGGCGTTGCTGGCCAGCTGAAACCATACCACTCGGGCGGGGACATCCCCCGCCCGCATTTTCTCAGGCGGGTAACGCCGTCAGGGCCGCCAGCGGTTGCTCCCAGGCTTCCTGCTGCAGCGCACGCAACAGAAATTCTTGCAGCGCCTCGCCATAGTCCAACGCATCCTCCGTCGGGAACTGTTCCAGATAAATATCGATATCCACCTGCAGATCGCGGGCGTCGGTGCGGCCGCGATACGTCAGGTTAAAACCGTCGCCCGAGCCGCCGGCCAATACGCTGCGGGTACCGCGACAGCCAGTAAAACGAGGCGCATCGAAGGGTTGCACGTTGATGAAGGGGGAAATAAAGAAGCGCGAGCCCGGATCCACACCGCGATCGGCGGCCAATTGGCGCAGACGGTAGCCGGCGTGGCTGCGCAGCTCCCGCAGCTGCTGCGTCAGCGTGGTGAGAAAGCTCCCCAGCGTCTCCGCTTGCGGCGGTGACACCAGCAGCGGCAGCGTGTTGACCGCCAGCGAAGGCACGTTAGTGGCTGCCTGCCCACGGCGATTCATCGCCGGCATCCACATCGGCAGCGTATCGCCTTGCCGGGCACAGCGCGGCATCACCTGAAACAGCCAGGCCGCCGACAGCGCCACCAGCAAGTCGGGCCAATTGATGCCGCTACGCTCCGCCAACTGCGCCAGAGAGTGCGACACCGCCGCCGGCAGCCGGTGGTGGGTGCTCAGACGCCGTACGCCATAGGCCTCACCGCCCTTGCGCACCGTCGGCAGCACCTGCGACGGCGGCAGATAGGTCTGCCAAAAGCGCCGATCGCGCTCGCATCGCTCAGAATCAGCGTAGGCCAGCTCGGCCTGTTGAAAGACGTCGAAGGCGCCCAGAGGCATACCTGCGCTGCCCTCACCCAGATAGTGCGCATATAACGCGGCGCAGCGGTGTTCGATCAGGGCCATGCCGAAGCCATCAACCAGAATATGGTGCGCACGCACGTACCAGAGGTAGCGCTCCGGCCCCAGCTTGAGCAGCCAGGCTGCGGCTAACGGTTCGCTGTGCAGCGCCCGGCGCTGCGCGATATCTTCGCGCATCAGGTTTTGCGCCGCCTGCCAGGGATCGTCGTGCGTTTGCAGATCGATGCGTTGCAATGGCGGCGTGCGCTGTGGATCGTAACGTAACAGCGGGGGAGAGTCGCCATGCCGCTCACCAAAGCGCAAGGCAAACGCCTGCGTCTCGGCGAGAGTGGTGGCGATCGCCCGGCAGAGCGTCTCTTCCTCTACCGCGCCGCACAGTTCGGTGCAATGTGCGACGGTGGACAGAGTCTGCCCAGGGTGCAAGGTGTGTTCTTCCCAGAAATCAAGCTGCGCTGGCGCCAGCGGCAACCATTCAGAGGCCAAAGCGGTGTCCGACATGTTACCTACCTTTGATAAGCCCGAATAAAGACGTCGAGCGGGCGTAACCCCGCCGTTCAACGGCTTTTGCGTGTCTCCATACATCATCAAATGAAAATGATAATAACATCTATTATCATTTCTATTAATTTGGTAACACTTTAGATTTTGTTAAGCGGGGATGCAAGTCGCGCAGTTGGGCAGAGAAAAGAAAGTGGCAGGTTGAAGGGCCAGAAAAACAAAACGCCCCGGCACAACTGCCTGGGGCGTTTTTAACGTCGGCGATACTCGTGATTAGGCCTGGTTGGCCGGCTTCACCTTCTGCGCCAGAAACTCCGTTTCGTAAGCCAGCGCCTTCTTGCGATCGAACTGGTGCTCCCACTTGGCGATCACCAGTACCGCCAGCGCGTTGCCCACCACGTTCAGCGCGGTACGCGCCATATCCAGGATACGGTCCACGCCGGCGATGAACGCCAGGCCTTCCAGCGGGATGCCGACGCTGCCCAACGTCGCCAGCAGCACCACGAACGAGACCCCCGGCACGCCGGCGATCCCTTTCGAGGTTACCATCAGCGTCAGCACCAGCACGATCTCCTGCCCCAACGACAGTTCGATGCCGTACAGCTGGGCGATAAAGATAGCGGCGATGCTCTGGTACAGCGTCGAGCCATCCAGGTTAAAAGAGTAGCCAGTCGGCACCACGAAGCTAGTGATCGACTTGGGCGCGCCGTAAGCCTCCATCTTTTCGATGATGCGCGGCAGCACCGTTTCCGAGCTGGCGGTGGAATAAGCCAGGATCAGTTCGTCTTTCAGGATGCGGATCAGCGTCCAGATGCGCAGATTGCACAGCCGGGCGACCGCCCCCAGCACCACCAGGGCGAAGAACGCGATGGCGAAGTATACCAGCAGCACCAGCTTGGCCAGCGGCAGCAGCGAAGCGAAACCGAAGTTGGCTACCGTGACCGAAATCAGACCGAATACCCCGATCGGCGCATAGCGCATGATCATGTGGGTGACTTTGAACATGCTCTCGGACACCGCCTTGAACACCTTCAGCAACGGCTCTTTGGTCTCTTTCGGCAACGACGACAGCCCCAGACCGAACAGCACCGAGAAGAAGATAATCGGCAGCATGTCGCCCTTGGCCATCGACGAGAAGACGTTCGATGGGATCAGCGACAGAATGGTCGCCACCAGACTGTGCGAACCGCTTTGCACCTGTTCGGTGGTTTTCTCATACTGCGAAATGTCCACCGTGGTCAACGTCGACATGTCGATGCCGTGGCCGGGTTGGAATACGTTGGCCAGCGTCAACCCCACCACGATGGCGATCGTGGTGATCACTTCGAAGTAAATAATGGTTTTCAATCCGATGCGGCCCAGCTTTTTCGCATCCCCCACGCCGGCAATACCGACGATCAGCGTGGAAATAACGATCGGCACCACAATCATCTTGATCAGACGAATAAAGATATCACCCGCCGGGCTGAGAATATTGCTGACCAGCCACTCACGAGATTCTGTCTGGTTGTGCAATACCGCGCCAACAATAATACCCAGTACCAACGCGATCAGGATTTGCCAAGCCAGGCTAATTTTTACACTTTTCATACCCAAAAAGTCCTCAAAGACTCTTTGCGCCGTACAAAGTCGCAACACGGCGAAAAGAATACTTAATCATTTATTACAGGCTTATGTTAATTCAGTGGAAGCGTTCACCTGCCCTGGGTGCGACGCAGTATAAATCTGTATCATCCGGGCGGCATGCTCTGCAAGCCTTGATTTGTCAGGGTTGAGCGCTGAATCGAATCACAAAAATTTCGCGTAACTATTTCAAATGGCATAATTGCTTGTTATTAAAAACATAATTTTTCAGATAATGAAGCACATAACCGCGCCGGTGACGTTTTTTTGAACGCGATTAAAATGCGTTATTTTTCGTCCATTCTGCATATTTAGTCCGCACCGAATGTTTATATTTTGTTACTCAAAAGTCAAATAAATGGGAATTGGCCGAGTGACATTTTCACCCATAAATGCAGCGCCATTTTATATTTAGATTAAAAATCGAACGATACCGCAGGATGAATGCCATAGGGTATTTCCCGATTTTTCATCAGGTATGAAGCATTAATAGAACGTTATTTCACGATGTGCCGTCCATCGTTATATCGCGTTAATACCAACTTCGAATATTAATAGCGAAAAATAATCAAAAAAGATTTATAGCGCGAAATAATGCTGGTCTCTCCCATCCTTATTAAGCGCGAGGCAAATACCCTCGCCTTTTTTTATTCTTTTTTGTTCTTTAGATAAGTGTTTTTGGTTAAAAACGTGGGTTTATGAGGATTTAAGCGCCAAATAGATAGATATGCCCTGCAAATGCGACAGAACGATTACAAATCAATATCTTTGTTGCGTGATCTGCCGCGCAAAAAAGAAACAAAGAATCGTAGCAAACTATACTTAACCTTCAGTTGACATATCATTAACAACTTCAAGGAGAAAAGCTATGAGCCAACTGCATAAACACGCTATTCCTTCTGCAATTGCAGAACGCGCCCTGATTAATCCGGCACAATACCAACAGTATTATCAACAGTCGGTTCAAGACCCAGAGGCTTTCTGGGGTGAGCATGGCAAAATCCTGGACTGGATCAAACCCTATACCAAAGTCAAAAACACCTCGTTCGATCCGGGCCACGTCAGCATCCGTTGGTTTGAAGACGGCACGTTGAACCTGGCGGCCAACTGTCTGGATCGTCATTTGGCCGAGCGCGGCGACCAGACCGCCATTATCTGGGAAGGCGACGACCCGACCCAATCCAAGAACGTGACTTACAAACAGCTGCACCATGACGTCTGCCAGTTCGCCAACGTGCTGAAAAAGCTCGGCGTGAAAAAAGGCGACGTGGTGGCTATCTATATGCCGATGGTGCCGGAAGCGGCGGTCGCGATGCTGGCCTGCGCGCGTATCGGCGCCGTACATTCGGTGATCTTCGGCGGCTTCTCACCGGAAGCGGTCGCCGGACGCATTATCGACTCCAACGCTAGGCTGGTGATCACCGCCGATGAAGGCCTGCGCGCCGGCCGTGCCGTGCCGCTGAAAAAGAACGTCGACGATGCGCTGAAAAATCCCGGCGTAGTCAGCGTGGCCAACGTCGTGGTGTTCCAACGCACCGGGAAACCGGGCTACTGGCAGGAAGGGCGCGATCTGTGGTGGCATGAGCTGACCCAGGGCGTCTCCGCCGACTGCCCGCCGGCAGAAGTGAACGCCGAAGATCCGCTGTTTATCCTGTACACCTCCGGCTCGACCGGCAAACCGAAAGGCGTACTGCACACCACCGGCGGCTACCTGGTCTACGCCGCGATGACCTTTAAGTATGTGTTCGACTACCACGACGGCGACATTTATTGGTGCACCGCCGACGTGGGCTGGGTCACCGGCCACAGCTATCTGCTGTACGGCCCGCTGGCCTGCGGCGCCACCACGCTGATGTTCGAAGGCGTGCCTAACTATCCGGGCGTTAATCGCCTGTCGCAAGTGATCGACAAGCACCAGGTCAACATTCTGTATACCGCACCGACCGCCATTCGCGCCCTGATGGCCGAAGGCGACAAGGCGATCGAGGGCACACGACGCGATTCGCTGCGTATCATGGGCTCGGTCGGCGAGCCGATCAACCCGGAAGCCTGGGAGTGGTACTACAACAAGATAGGCAATGCAAAGTGCCCGATCGTCGACACCTGGTGGCAAACCGAAACCGGCGGCTTCATGATTACCCCGCTGCCTGGCGCCACCGAGCTGAAAGCCGGGTCTGCTACGCGGCCTTTCTTCGGCGTACAGCCGGCATTGGTCGATAACGTCGGCACACCGCAGGAAGGCGCCTGCGAAGGCAACCTGGTGATCGTCGATTCCTGGCCGGGCCAGGCGCGTACCCTGTTCGGCGATCATGACCGCTTCGAGCAAACCTACTTCTCGACTTTCAAAGGCATGTACTTCAGCGGTGACGGCGCACGCCGCGACGAAGACGGTTACTACTGGATCACCGGCCGCGTCGATGACGTGCTGAACGTCTCCGGCCACCGTCTGGGCACCGCCGAGATTGAGTCCGCGCTGGTATCGCACCCGAAAATCGCCGAAGCGGCAGTGGTCGGCATTCCTCATAACATCAAAGGCCAGGCGATCTACGCCTACATCACGCTGAACCACGGCGAAGAACCGACGCCGGAGCTCTATACCGAAGTGCGCAACTGGGTGCGCAAAGAGATAGGGCCGATCGCCACGCCGGACGTACTGCACTGGACAGATTCGCTGCCCAAAACGCGCTCCGGCAAGATCATGCGGCGTATCCTGCGCAAAATTGCCGCCGGCGACACCAGCAACCTGGGGGATACCTCTACGCTGGCGGATCCGGCCGTCGTCGACAAGCTGTTGGAAGAAAAACAATCAATGAAAGTGCCGTCATAATTTATGCCGCTTCAGGCCGCTCAATCCGGATCACGCACCGTTGAGCGGCCCTGGCGCGGCGTACTCTCTCAATACCGACTGGAGACACTCTGATGAATGACACCATTTATCAAGGGATTGAAGAAAACCCGCGCTTTAAAGAGCTGGTGAGAAAACGCGGCCGGTTCGCCTGGCTGCTTTCACTGATTACGCTGGCGCTGTACGTCGGCTTTATTCTGTTGATCGCCTTCGATCCGCAATGGCTCGGCACGCCGATCGCCGCCGGATCGACCATCACCCGCGGGATCCCGGTCGGCGTCGGGCTGATCGTGATCTCTTTCGTCTTGACCGGGATCTACGTGTTTCGCGCCAACGGCGAATTCGATCGCCTCACCGCAGAGATTCTGCGTGAGGTGAAACAATGAAGCGCTTATTGTCCGCCGCCGCGCTGCTGTTGCTGCCCGGTCTGGCCTGCGCCGACGCCATTGGCGGCGAGGTGCATCGCCAGCCGCTGAACATCCAGGCGATCGTGATGTTTATCCTGTTTGTCGGCGCCACGCTCTACATCACCTATTGGGCCTCCAAACGCACCCGTTCCCGTCAGGACTACTACACCGCGGGCGGGCGAATCACCGGTCTGCAAAACGGGCTGGCGATCGCCGGTGACTTCATGTCCGCCGCCTCGTTCCTCGGTATCTCCGCCCTGGTCTACACCTCGGGCTATGACGGACTGATTTACTCCATCGGCTTCCTCATCGGCTGGCCGATCATTCTGTTCCTGATCGCGGAGCGCTTGCGCAACCTCGGCCGTTATACCTTTGCCGATGTCGCCTCTTACCGTCTGCAGCAGAAACCAATCCGCACCCTCTCGGCCTGCGGCTCGTTGGTGGTGGTGGCGCTGTATCTGATCGCGCAGATGGTCGGCGCCGGCAAGCTGATCCAGCTGCTGTTCGGGCTCAACTACCATGTGGCGGTGATCCTGGTCGGCATCCTGATGGTGCTGTACGTGCTGTTCGGCGGCATGCTGGCCACCACCTGGGTGCAGATCATCAAGGCGGTGCTGCTGCTGGCCGGCGCCAGTTTTATGGCGCTGATGGTGATGAAGTCGGTTAACTTCGACTTCAATACCCTGTTCGCCGAAGCGGTGAAGGTGCATCCGAAAGGCATCGCCATCATGAGCCCCGGTGGTCTGGTCTCCGATCCGATTTCCGCGCTGTCGCTTGGCCTGGCGCTGATGTTCGGCACCGCCGGTCTGCCGCACATCCTGATGCGTTTCTTCACCGTGAGTGACGCCAAGGAAGCGCGCAAGAGCGTGTTCTACGCCACCGGCTTTATCGGTTACTTCTATATTCTGACCTTTATCATCGGCTTCGGCGCCATCTTGCTGGTCAGCGCCAATCCGGCGTTCAAAGACGCCACCGGCGCGCTGCTGGGCGGCACCAATATGGCGGCGGTGCACCTGGCCAATGCCGTTGGCGGCAACTTCTTCCTCGGCTTTATCTCGGCGGTGGCCTTCGCCACCATTCTGGCGGTCGTTGCAGGCCTGACGCTGGCCGGTGCCTCGGCGGTTTCCCACGATCTGTACGCCAGCGTGATGAAAAACGGCAAGGCGACCGAGCGTGACGAGCTGAAGGTCTCAAAGGTCACCGTCGTGGTATTGGGCCTGGTTGCTATTGCCCTGGGGATTTTGTTCGAGAAGCAGAATATCGCCTTTATGGTCGGGCTGGCGTTCTCTATCGCTGCCAGCTGTAACTTCCCTATCATCATCCTGTCGATGTACTGGTCGCGTTTGACGACCCGCGGCGCGATGATTGGCGGCTGGCTGGGTCTGTTAACGGCGGTGATTCTGATGATCCTCGGCCCGACGATCTGGGTGCAGATCCTCGGCCATGAAAAACCGATTTACCCGTATGAATACCCGGCGCTGTTCTCGATGATCGTGGCCTTTGTCGGCACCTGGCTGTTCTCGATCACCGACAGCTCGCTGGCCGGGCAGCAGGAGCGGGAACGCTTCCGGGCGCAGTTTGTCCGTTCGCAAACCGGGCTGGGTATCTCTCAGGGCAGCTCGCATTAATCGAATAATAAGTGAAAAAAAGCAAACACACCCTAATCAAAGGCCCTTCGGGGCCTTTTCTCTGGCTGTCTGTCGGAGATAAGCTGGGGAGAGCAGCGCAGCGTAGCTGCGCTTTTTTACGTTTTACGCATAGCAAAAAGCCCTGAACGTCAGTTCAGGGCTTTCGGCTTTATTTGATGCCTGGCAGTGTCCTGCTCTCGCATGGGGAGACCCCACACTACCATCGGCGCTACGGCGTTTCACTTCTGAGTTCGGCATGGGGTCAGGTGGGACCACCGCGCTATTGCCGCCAGGCAAATTCTGTTTCATTCCA
>NZ_JBJNMH010000035.1:0-19210 GCF_052168635.1 Serratia sp. CY47444 | reverse complement strand
TCTCAACTCAATAGTTCTAGTAGCATCTTCGTAAAGGCTGGACCAAGCGTTTTCTATTGCTTCACTAGTTGAACATATTGTAGCTAGCTTGGCTTTGGCTAATTCAATATACGATCTGTCAGATATCAATGCATTTGACACCACTATCCGTATTTTTTTGCACACATTTGCATGGGGTAGTTGATATTCATCTAGTTTCGATAAAAAGTCGACAGTAATAGCTTTTAGGTTATCTGACCGACCTTGGCCAACCCTGATAATGTCTTTGGATAGATCTGATTTAATGCTATTACTGCTCTCAGGACAGACAACTAAAATGCCATAATCTAACTTTTCTTCATTTATGGCTGTAGCGAGCTCGATTAGGGGCTCCCAAAGTCGTTTGGATTTGTTCAAGCCTTTTTTAACTTGAGCTTCGGCCCTAACGCCATCAGCGAACTCCAGAGCTATGTCATCTCCAGCCAGCCCTGTCTCAGCTGCTAAGGCGATAGGAACATCATTAATGAGCCCACCAAGCCAATTCAAAGGTGAACCGTCAAGTATATGAGAATAAACAATTGCCGATGTTGCCGCCTGAAAATTTATGCCTCCAGCCGTTGCACTTCCACCAGATTGGTTTTTCTTTGCTTGTTCTGACAATGGTCTTCCTCACAAGAATTTATTTTTCCGCTAATTACAGTATTAGTTCTAAGCGTTTCAATTAAAGGCCAGCTTTGGCTCGACAATGCATACTCGAATGATACCGTATAACAATGGTTAGATAGAAGGCGGTACTAATCCAATAGCAAAGCCTTCCGTATAGCTCCGCTCAGCCCTGACAGTCGCCACAAAGAATAAAATTAAACCAAAACATTACCAGTCTGCCTCTGATACTTGAACGTATTTGCTTGACCTCTTCTATTTACTCTACCATTACCACTGAAAAACAATGTTGGTGTCAGTCATGGCACCGCGAACCCCCGACTGCGTGGACAGGTCTGGACAGTGATGCGTTTACATCACTACACATCCGTACTGAAAAGTCCTACTTGTACTGGATCCGCAATTTCATACGTTTTCATCAACTGCGGTATCCGCAGGAACTCGGTTCTGTTGAGGTCAATGCTTTTCTCACACGGCTTGCCGCCTAACGAAAATGTGTTGCCGATTGGCAACCAAGAAATTAGTACAGCCACCATGTTGAGTAACGGGTAGCCACTCACTTATCTATCTCATCAGGCAAGGCTACCGCCCCTGAGTTACAGCCCTCAGTTCGCTGCTGTTCACCAACCTGATGTCACGAATCGCTCCCATGATGCTTCCCTGAGAGATGGATTGTCGTTTGGTTATCTTAAGGGAGTAGATCGAGACATGGAAAGAGGAAATTGATAAAAATATGAGTAGGCTCAATCAATTAGTGAGCAACTGCTGTGTTAAACCGGCGATTTGGTTAGCAGAGTATGCAGACATTCCCTCACCCTCTGCTACAGGGAGAGGGAATAGATAAGGGAGCATGTTCGGGCTCCCTTTAGTGCAAATGGAAGTACGGGTAGCGAAGGGCAAGCCACGGCCACGTAATGAGTTAGGCTGCGGGAGATGAGTGTAGTAGGTGCTGGAGGCATTTTTACTCAGATACATGATTGTTCCACCCAGTTGATCCAACGAGAAATCACGTAAGTCTAAAATGAAAAAAACAATTTAAATTCAAAAGATTGAATTTTTCTGTGAGGGAGGGATAGATTCGCTGCGCTCACCCTGCGGGCCACCGTTGGCGGTCCAAAACGCAGGCGTTTTGTCGAACCCTGTCGAGGGTTCTTACCCTCCCGGTCGGTGCGCTATGCATACAAAAAAGCCTGAACGTGAGTTCAGGCTTCTTCGTAGAATATGGCGGTGAGGGAGGGATTCGAACCCTCGATACACTTTCGCGTATACACACTTTCCAGGCGTGCTCCTTCAGCCACTCGGACACCTCACCATATTTTTTGTTGCGAAATCATCGCTGCAACGGGGCGCTACTATAGGGAGTGGGGCCGATCCGGTCAAGAATAATTTCTGTGTTTTTGTTCGTCCGCTCAAGCCGTGTGCACTTTGCTGAAAACTGCGGCGAACGGTAGGGCAGAAGTCATGAAAGGGTGAGAAAATCAGAAGTAAGGCTCGTGGATAACCGGCGGAAATGGGAATCACGGTTGCTGAGGGGGGGGAGATGCGCAGAGCGCCATGCAAAAAAAAAGCCTGGACGCGAATCCAGGCTTTCTCTTTAAATTTGGCGGTGAGAGAGGGGGTGATTCGCTGCGCTCACCCTGCGGGCCGCCGTTGGCGGTCCAAAACGCAGGCGTTTTGTCGAACCCTGTCGAGGCTTCTCGCCCCTCTCGGCGGTGCGCCATGCAAAAAAAAGCCTGGACGCGAATCCAGGCTTTCTCTTTAAATTTGGCGGTGAGAGAGGGGTTCGAACCCTCGATACACTTTCGCGTATACACACTTTCCAGGCGTGCTCCTTCAGCCACTCAGACACCTCACCGTTTTGTTGTCGATAACGCTTTGCGCTGTCGACGGGCGCTAATGTAGGAGAATCTGATCTCAGCGTCAACCCTCTTATTTCATTCTCATGACTGTTTAGCCAAACTTGCAGCAATTTGCTGATTTACCGAACGATATTCCCACTCGCGGCCACCGGCGGGCAGGGCAGGCAGCGGTTGGAATCCATGAAAGACGATTGTTTGACTTTTTTCTGTACAGATAGCTCAATATGTCGCCAATGAGGTTGGGTTGTTTGCTGTTATATGCATTAATACTGGATTATTAGTCAGATGTGTCGCTAAATGGAATCATGTCGGCGCGGCGTTTTTGGCAAGGAATATCACGACGCCGCGCAGATTGCCGGGTGACAGGCCGGCGATATCGCAGACAGGGACAGACTCATTACATAATAATGCAGTAGAGGTTCGTTTTGACTCCTTCAGATGCCATGCCGGCGCCGCAAGCGCGCCATGCCATTCCCCCTGGTGCGGGGGCGCTGTTCTTCATCCAGATCTTCGCTACGCTGGGCTTCGCCGTGCTTTACTCCACGCTGGTGCTGTACGCCACCAAGCGGCTGGGCTTCAACGAAAGCAGCGCCAACGCCATGATGGGCGTGTTCGGCGCCTTCAACTATGGCCTACACATGTTCGGCGGTTACCTCGGCGGCCGATTCCTCAGTAACCGCAATCTGTTCGTGCTCGGCATGGTGCTACAGGTGATCGGCTGCGCGCTGATTGCCGTCGCGGGCGTGTGGGGGTTGTACTGGGGGCTGGCGATGTTCCTGACCGGCAGCGGTCTCAACGTCACCTGCATCAATATGATGCTCACCCAGCGCTTCAAGCCGGACGATGATCGGCGTGAATCGGCGTTTCTGTGGAACTACGCCGGTATGAACCTCGGGTTCTTCGTCGGCTTTACCGTCGCCGGGTATTTCCAACTGACGGAAAACTACCGCGCGCTGTTCCTGTTCGCCACGCTGGGCAACGCGGCGGCGATCATCGTCGCCGTCTGCCGCTGGCGCATTCTGGCGGATCTCAATACCCCGCTGCACGACGCCAGCCGCAGCCAATACCGCTGGCGCATGCTGGTCGGGCTGGCGGTGCTGGTGGCGCTGGTGCCGATTATCCGCGTGATGCTGACCCATGCCGAGTTCAGCGGCCACTTCGTGATCGTGCTCGGCGCGCTGATCTTCCTGATGCTGTGCGTGGTGACCCTGCGCCACCATCCGCGCGATGAGCGCCGCAGAATGGCGGCCTATCTGATCCTGGCGCTGGGCTCGCTGGTGTTTTGGGCGCTGTACCAGCTGGCACCGATGGGGCTGATGCTGTTCTCCGAGCACAACATCAACCTGAACGTTTACGGCATTCAGGTGGCGCCGCAGTGGATCCAGAACATCAACACGCTGGTGATCGTGGTGGGCGGCCCGCTGCTGGCCTGGTGGTTCAATCGCCTGCGCGCTCGCGGTTGCAACATCGACATTCCGCTGCAGTTCTCCGGATCGCTGTTCTGCATCGGCTTGGGCATGCTGGTGCTGCCACTGGGTATCAGCATGGCGGGCGGCGACGGGCTGGTGGCATTCAAATGGATCGTTATCAGCTATGTGCTGCAAAGCGTCGGTGAATTGATGATCTCGCCGATCGGTTACGCCATGATCGGCAAGCTGGCGCCGCCGCGCTATCAGGGCGTGATGATGGGCTGCTGGATGATGGTGACCGGCGTCGCCTCGGTGCTGGCGGGCTACGTCTCCGGCCTGATGCCGGAAAACAGTGGCAGCACGCCGCTGCAAACCAACCCCGGCTACAGCGAAATCTTCAGCGCGCTGGGCTGGGGGGCGACGGGCGTCGGCGTGGCAATGCTGATTTTAATTCCGCTGCTGCGGCGCCTTATCCGGCGCGATGGCCCGTCCGCCGCCTGATTCGCTAACATGCACAACAGCCCCACTGGTCGGGGCTGTTTTTATTTTGGGCTTTAACGCTTGCATCCGGCGGCGAATCGCGGAAGGCTGGAGGAAAACCAATAAAAACAAACGGGAGCCCGCAGTATGAACATCATTTATTACCACCCCTTGTTTAACGCCCAGGAATGGCTGGCCGGCATCAAACAACGCCTGCCGCAGGCCGAGATCCGCGAGTGGCAGCGTGGCGACGAGCGGCCGGCCGATTACGCGCTGGTGTGGCGCCCGCCGCACGAGATGCTGGCCAACCGCCGCGATCTGAAAGCGGTGTTCGCCCTCGGCGCTGGCGTTGACGCGATCCTCGATCAGGAGCGAAAGCACCCCGGCACGCTGCCCGCCGGCGTACCGCTGCTGCGGCTGGAGGATACCGGCATGGCGCAGCAGATGCAGGAATATGCGCTGAGCTATGTGCTGCGCTATTTCCGCCGTTTCGACGAGTATCAGGCGCTGCAGCAGCGGCAGGAGTGGCAGCCGCTCGATCCTCACTCGCTGGATGATTTCACCATCGGCATCCTCGGCGCCGGCGTGCTGGGGCAGAGCGTGGCGCGCAAGCTGACCGAGTTTGGCTTTCGCGTGCGCTGCTGGAGCCGCAGCGCCAAACAGATCGACGGCGTGCAAAGTTTCGCCGGGGAGGCGCAGCGCGCGGCCTTCCTCGACGGCGTCAAACTGCTGATCAACCTGCTGCCCAATACGCCGGAGACCGTCGGCATCCTCAACCGCGAGCTGTTCGCGCAGTTGAGCACGGGCGCCTATCTCATCAACATCGCGCGCGGCGCACACCTGGTGGAGGCCGATCTGCTGGCGGCGCTCGAGCAGGGGCAGCTGGCCGCCGCCACGCTGGACGTGTTCACCCGCGAGCCGCTGCCGCAGGATCACCCGTTCTGGCGTCATCCGCGTGTCACCATAACCCCGCATATTGCTGCCATCACGTTGCCGCAGCAGGCGATGGATCAGATCGCCGCCAACATCCGCGCGCTGGAGGCAGGGCACACCCCGGCCGGCGTGGTCGACAGGCAGCGGGGTTACTGATCCTTCAGCCGCCGTTCGGTAACTGATAAGCTGTTATCGTCATCGCGCCTGCCCGTACCTTTGCGGGCGGGCCCTCTGGAAGGAGAAACAATGTACCCCGTTGATTTGCACATGCACACCGTCGCCAGCACCCACGCTTACAGCACGCTGCACGATTACATCGCCGAAGCCCAGCAGAAGGGCATCAAGCTGTTCGCCATCACCGATCACGGCCCGGACATGGCCGATGCGCCGCACTACTGGCACTTTATGAACATGCACGTCTGGCCGCGCCGGGTGAACGGCGTGGGCATCTTGCGCGGTATCGAAGCCAACATCAAAAACCTACAGGGCGACATCGACTGCACCGGCCCGATGTTGACCGCCACCGACGTGATCATCGCCGGTTTCCACGAGCCGGTGTTTGCGCCGCAGGATAAAGCGTCCAATACTGAAGCGATGATCGCCGCGATGGCGCAGGGGGACGTGCATATCATCAGCCACCCCGGCAACCCACGTTATCCGATCGACATTCCCGCCGTCGCGGCGGCGGCGGCCAAATACGAGGTGGCGCTGGAGCTGAATAACTCGTCGTTCACCCACTCCCGCAAGGGCAGCGAGGCCAACTGCCGGGCGATCGCCGCCGCCGTGCGCGATGCCGGCGGTTGGTTGGCGCTGGGTTCGGATTCGCACGTTGCCTTTTCGCTGGGTAACTTTGAGCACTGCGAGCGCATCATCGACGAGGTGGGCTTCCCGCAGGAGCGCATTCTCAACGTCAGCCCGCGCCGGCTGCTGGATTTTCTCGAACGGCGCGGCAAGCCGGCGATTGCGGAATTGGCCGATTTGTGACATCGTCCCGGCAAAATTTTCCGTATTGAATAAGGCTTTATCATGAATGAGTTTTCGATTGTCTGCCGTGTGCTGGGTACGCTGTTCTACCGCCAGCCGCAGGATCCGCTGCTGGTGCCGCTGTTTGCGCTGATCAAAGAGGGCAAGCTGCAGCAGCACTGGCCGCTGGAGCAGGATGACCTGCTGAAGCGCCTGCAGCAGGGCTGCGACGTCAACCAACTGGCGACTGACTTCAACGCGATGTTCGTCGGCAGCGAGTGCAGCGTGTCGCCGTTCCGCTCCGACTACGTCGAAGGCGCCAGCGAAGCGGAAGTGCGCACCTTCTTGCAGCAGCGCGGCATGCCGCTGGCGGAGGCACCGGCCGACCATTTCGGCCAGCTGTTGCTGGCGGCGTCCTGGCTGGAAGATCAGTCGCAGGAAGATGAAGCACAGGCGCAGATCGCGCTGTTCGACGAGTTCCTGTTGCCGTGGTGCGGCCGTTTCCTCGGTAAAGTGGAAGCGCATGCCACCACCGGTTTCTACCGCACGCTGGCGCTGATGACTCGTGACGCCATCCAGGCGATGCGCGACGAGCTGGCGGAGTACGAGCAGGACGATGAAGCGGGCGACGAAGACGCGTAACGCCGCAGCTTATCCCGGCGGGCCGTCCGGCCCGCCGATCCGCTAAACACAGGTTTGCATCCCCCAGACGTAAATTGACAAAAGATCCCCTAATCTGGCGGTTTACCGTCGGTTCGGCCGCGCTTGCGCGCCGCGTTTTTTCACGCAAGGGGTAGATGATGAAAAGTAACTGGATGCAGCAGATTCAAACGTTGATCGGGCAGAAGGCCGGCGCGATGGGCGGGGCGGAAGGCATCGGCAAGCTGCTGGCGCCCACGGCGCTGGGCGGCCTGGTCGGCGTGCTGTTGGCCAACAAGTCCTCGCGTAAGCTGGTGGGCAAGTTCGGCAAGAATGCGCTGATTATCGGTGGCAGCGCGGCGGTGGGCGCAGTGCTGTGGAACAAGTACAAACAGCGGGTGAAAGAGACCCATCAGGACGAACCGCAGTTCGGTTTGCAAACCACGCCGGTGGATCTGCGCGCCAAACGCCTGGTGCAGGCGCTGGTGTTTGCCGCCAAGAGCGACGGCCATATCGATGCCGACGAGCAGCGTGCCATCGATCACAGCCTGGCGCAGCTGCAGGTGGGGGAAGAGGCGCAGGGTTGGGTACAGGAAGCACTCGATCAGCCGCTTAACCCGGAATTGATCGCCCGCAGCGTGCAAAACGAAGACGAGGCGCTGGAGGTTTATTACCTGAGCTGTCTGGTGATCGACGTCGATCATTTTATGGAGCGCGGCTATCTCGATGCGTTGGCACAGGCGCTGAAGATCCCGGCGGACGTCAAGCAGGGCATCGAGAGCGACGTCAACGAGAAAAAGCGCGAGCTGGCGTAGCGCCGCTTGGCAAGCCGGGGGGAATCGTGTCACTCTTGCCGCAATCTATGTAAGCGGATGATTTAGCAATGATGACCCCACCGAAAGCGGAAAAACGTCCTTATCCCATCACTATCCACGGCGACACGCGCGTGGATGACTACTACTGGCTGCGCGACGACGAGCGCGCAGACCGCCAGGTGCTGGACTACCTGCAGGCGGAGAACGCCTATACCGATGCGATGCTGAAGCCACAGCAGGCGCTGCGTGAAACCCTGTACGAAGAGATGGTGGCGCGTATTCCGCAGCAGGAACATTCGGTGCCTTACGTGCGCCATGGCTATCGCTATCAGACGCGCTACGAGCCGGGCAACGAATACGCGATTTCCGTGCGCCAGCCGCAGGCCGAGAGTGAGCACTGGGAGGTGCTTATCGACGGCAACCAGCGCGCCGAGAACCACGAGTTTTATACCCTGGGCGGGCTGGACGTCAGCCCCGACAACCAGCGGCTGGGGGTGGCGGAGGATTTCCTGTCGCGCCGCCAGTATGACATTCGTTTCAAGAACCTGGCCGACGGCAGCTGGGCGGACGAAGTGCTGGAGAACACCTCCGGCAGCTTCGAGTGGGCCAACGACTCCTCGACGGTCTACTACGTGCGCAAGCACGCCAAGACGCTGCTGCCGTATCAGGTCTATCGCCACGTGGTGGGCAGCGATCCGCAGCAGGACGAGCTGATCTACGAAGAGCGGGACGATACCTTCTACGTCGGGCTGGAGAAGACCACCTCCGAGCGCTTTATCCTGATCCACCTGAGCAGCACCACCACCTCGGAGATCCTGCTGCTGGATGCCGATCGCGCGGACGCCAAGCCGCAGCTGTTCGTGCCGCGCCGCAAGGATCACGAGTACGCCATCGATCACTATCACCAGCATTTCTATATCCGCTCCAACAAGGACGGCAAGAACTTCGGCCTGTACCAAAGCGAACAGGCGGATGAAGCGCAGTGGCAGACGCTGATCGCCCCGCGCGGCGACGTGATGCTGGAGGGCTTCAGCCTGTTCCGTGATTGGTTGGTGGTCGAAGAGCGCAATGCCGGCCTGACGCTGCTACGCCAGATCCATTGGCAAAGCGGCGAAGAGAAGCGCATCGCCTTCGACGATCCGACCTACACCACCTGGCTGGCGTATAACCCGGATCCGGAGACCGCGCTGCTGCGCTACGGCTATTCGTCGATGACCACCCCGACCACGCTGTACGAGCTGAACATGGACAGCGGCGAGCGGACGATGCTCAAACAGCAGGAAGTGAAGAACTTCACGCCAGAAAACTACCGCAGCGAGCGGGTGTGGGTGAAGGCGCGCGACGGCGTCGAAGTGCCGGTCTCGCTGGTGTATCGCCAGGACAGCTTCCAGCGCGGCACCAACCCGCTGATGGTGTATGGCTACGGATCTTACGGCAGCAGTATGGATCCAGCGTTCAGCGCCAGCCGCCTGAGCCTGCTGGATCGCGGTGTCGTGTTCGCGCTGGCGCACATTCGCGGCGGCGGTGAGCTGGGGCAGCTGTGGTATGAAGACGGTAAACTGTTCAACAAGCAGAACACCTTCAACGATTTTATCGACGTGACCGAAACGCTGATCGCACAGGGGTACGGCGACGGTAAGCGGGTGTTCGCGATGGGCGGCAGCGCCGGCGGTCTGCTGATGGGCGCGGTGATCAACCAGGCGCCGCAGTTGTTCCACGGCGTGGTGGCGCAGGTGCCGTTCGTCGACGTGGTGACCACCATGCTGGATGAGTCTATCCCGCTGACCACCGGCGAATACGACGAGTGGGGCAACCCGAACGAGCAGGTCTATTACGACTACATCAAACAGTACAGCCCGTACGATCAGGTGAAGGCGCAGGAGTACCCGCATCTGCTGGTGACCACCGGTCTGCACGATTCGCAGGTGCAGTATTGGGAGCCGGCCAAGTGGGTGGCCAAGCTGCGCGAGTTGAAAACCGACGATCGGCAGCTGCTGTTGTATACCGACATGGATGCCGGCCACGGCGGAAAATCCGGCCGTTTCAAGGCCTATGAGGATATTGCACTGGAGTACGCCTTCATTCTGGCGCTGGCGGAGTAACGGCATTCGGCGGGCGGCCTGCGCCGCCCGCCGTGTTAGCCGATCAGATAGTATTTCAGCGTGTGCTTCATGTCCGGGCTCAGATCGTCGATGGATTTCAGCATCCAGCGCAGATAGCCAGGATCTTCCTGGGCGATGCGATCAATCTCCTGCCCGCGATACTTGCCGAACTTGAACTTCTTCAGCAGCACCGGCTGTTCGGTGATCTGCACCATTTGCTCCGGCGTCCAGCCCGAATCCTTGATGATGCGTTGCAGCAGCGCGGCGGTGACGTAGCAGTCATATAGCGCGCGGTGCGGGTACAGCGTGGCGTCTGCCGGCAGCTGCACGTCCAGATTCAGCGCGTAGCGCAGATACTGGTTGCCGTACTTGATGTCCGGATACAGCGTGCGCGCCAGCTTGAGGGTGCAGATCCAGGCGCCGTTCATCTCCGGCAACACCCCGCGATCAAAGGCGGCGTTGTGCGCCACATAGTAGGGGCTGCCCTGATAGCGGCCGATCGCCATCGCAATGCGCGGTTTGCCTTCCACCATCTGTTCGGTGATGTGATGAATCGCCATCGCGTCGAGGCTGATGGGGCGATCTGGGCTGACCAGATCGCTCATCGGGTTGGTCAATTGGCCGTCGAGCAGATCGAGGGAGGCCACTTCCACCACGCCGCCGTCCAGCCCGCAGGTCTCGGTATCTATTACGCGTAACGTCATGTTTTCCTCCGCGTTGCCGTCAGGCTTCAGCTTAACCGGCACAGGCGGCCGTGCCAACCGTCGCGGGTCTTGTCGGCGATGATAAGACCAGGGGCGTCATCCGGCGCGGCAACCAGAAGCTCTCCCGTTTTATCCCAGATGGCGCTGCGGCCTGCCGGGATCCAGCCACCGGTCGGCGCCGCATGGTTGGCCATCAGCGTGACCATGCCATAACGCCGGGCATAGCCTGCCAGCGTGGCGCTGTCTTTCGCGTAACCGGCTTCAGATACCAGCACGCCGGCGGCATAAATCTGCGCACCCGCCAGCGCGGCGGCGCTTGCGTGGCCGGGTTGCGAGGTGTCGGCGCAGATAGCCAGTGCGATGCGTTGCCGATGTATTTCCAGCAGCGTGCCGCCATTACCGGGCAAGAACCGTTGTTGTTCCGCGCCGTGCAGATGTTGCTTGGTATAGGCGGCCACCGCGCCGTTGGGGTGAAAGATCAAGGCGGCGATATGCAGCGCCTGGCCGCTGCGCAAGGGCGCGCCGACGATGATCGTCATCTGATGCGATTGCGCCGCCGCAGCGAGCGGTTGCAGACGCGGATCGCCCAGCGTCAGCGCCAGTTCGGCAGCATCGGCCAGCTCATAGCCGCTTAGCGACAGTTCGGGAAAAACCAGCAGTTGCACCTGCTGTTCGGCTGCCTGCGCGACAAATTCAAGGTGACGTTCAAGGTTGCAGGCGATATTGGCCGCAGCGGCGGGGTATTGGGCTGCGGCGAGGGTAAAGCAGGGCATTGGCCATCTCTCCAGTGAGGCAATAAAAAACCCGCCTTGGCGGGTTTAATGACGGATGGAAGGACGCTTACTCACCAGACGGATGCGCTTTTTTGGCGCGTTTCTCCGCACGTTTCTCTGCTGGGGTTTTCAACGGCTTCTTCTTCGCATTTTTTTTGCTATCCATTCCCTTACTCATGATGGCCTCTCGTTACCTATGATTGGGTGGCTTGCTCAGCCATTAACCGCCTAAAGCCGACAGGATGCAAGCGACAAAGTGCCAGTAGTGTGTAACTGGCTGTTTGCACGTGAAATTTTGTTTTTGGATGACCGGGTGCTTAAAATAATTATTATGTTATAATATTACAATTTTAGGGTTCGGAGAACGCAATGACAGTGATGACATTACCGGATGCGCAGCAACTGCTGGCCATGCCGGATTCGGATTATATGAACTCGGTTCAACGGGCGTTTTTCCGCCAGCTGCTGCAGGATGAGCGGCAAAAGCTGCTGCTGCACATCGATGAGCTGAAAAAAGAGATCGACAGCGGCGAAGCGACGGGCGATGAAGCCGACAAGGCGGCGCGTGAAGAAGATCTGCGCCTGTTGTTCCGCCAGCTGGATCGCGAAAGCCGCCTGCTGCCGAAAATCGATGCGGCGCTGGCGCGGTTGCAGAACGGCGAGTACGGCTACTGCCGGGAAACCGGCGAACCTATCGGGCTGGCGCGTCTGTTGCTGCGCCCGACGGCGGAGCTGAGTATCGAGGCGAAAACCGCGCAGGAGATGCGCGAGCCGCATATGCGCAAAGGCGGGTAAGGTTTCAGCCGCCGAGCGTATCCACCAAGAGATCGAGAAAGCGCCTGACGCGGGGTTCCAGCAGGCGCTTATTCGGATAGAGCGCCACAATCCTGACTTCTTCACCCTCCACGGCGCGCAGCACCTGCTGCAGACGACCGGCGGCCAAATCCTCCGCAATCATAAACTCCGGCAGATACGCGATGCCCAACCCGGCCAAGGCCGCATCGTGCAGCGCTTCTCCGCTGTCCAGCCGCAGGCGGCCGCGAACTGGGGCCTTGACCCATTCGCCGCGCTCGTCACGCAGCCGCCAGGGCTGTTTTTGGTTGCGGCTGCTGAACAGCAGAGCCTCGTGCCCGGCGAGCGACTCGACGGTATGCGGTTCGCCACGGGCGGCGAGGTAGGCGGGGGAGGCGCACAGCAGGGCGCGATACCTGGCGAGGGTTCTGGATACCAACCGGGTATCCGGCGCCGTGACGCCGATCCGTACTGCCAAATCAAATCCTTCTTCCACGACATCCGCCAGGCGATCGGAAAAACTGATCTCCACCTGCACCTCAGGCCAGGCGACGAGAAATTTCGGCACCAGCGGTAACAGGATCCGTCTGCCGAAGGCGGAAGGGGCGGTCAACCGCAGCACTCCGCGTGCGGTGCCCTTGTCGCCGGCCACGCTGGCCTCGGCATCGTCGACCGAAGCGAGGATCTGCAGGCCACGTCGATAAAACTCTCGTCCCTCGTCGGTCAGGCCAAGCGAACGCGTGGTGCGATGCAACAGCCGCACGCTCAGCCGCTGCTCCAGACGCGCGATGGCCTTGCCCGCCGCCGAACGCGATAGCCCCATCGTCTGTCCGCCGGCGACAAAACTGCCGGCGTCGACGACGGCCATGAAAACCTGAATGTCATTGAGATTCGCCCGTAGCATGCTGCCCTCTGAGAACCGGTGAAAAGACAATAAATTCAACATGTTCAATATATTAAATGCATCGTCAACGTCGTTTCAGTGACGACATCCATTCGCCAATCAAACGATTATAGTCGTCATGGAAACGATAAACGGTTGGAGAAACAGCATGAAAAATGGCATCACGCACTACCACCACGGGGTCATTTGGGAAGAGGAGAATGGCGTGTCCCAAGGCTATCGCGTCAAGGATACCCTCTACATCTCGGGGCAGTTTTCCCATGATATGCAGGGGGAGTTTATCGGCGCGGGCGATATCGAACGGCAAACCCAACAGACGTTGGACAATCTGGATCGGGTATTGGCGGGATTCGGTGCCGAACGTTCGAACCTGGCGTATGTGGAGATCTACCTGACCGATGTACTGGCGCACTTTGAACCGTGCGTTGCGTTGTTCAAGCGCTATGTCGGCGATCACCGGCCCGCCGGTTCGCTGATCGGCGTCACCGGGCTGGCTTCGCCCGAGCAATTGGTGGAGATCAGTGCGATCGCGCACCTTAACTGATCGGGCCTGTGGGCGTTTTGCAGCCAGGTCGATGTGATTTTGAGCAAACGCGCGCCGAGTTCTCGGCGCGCGTTCGAGTTTTCGGGTTTTACCGTTGACCTGCCGGGCGGCTTCCGCTTTGATGAAAGCATGACTCACAGAGAGACGGAAAGCGCCATGGAACAATTACGAGGTTTGTACCCGCCGTTAGCGGCATACGACAGCGGTTGGCTGGACACTGGGGATGGCCACCGGATCTACTGGGAGCTGAGCGGTAACCCGAACGGTAAACCGGCGGTCTTCATTCACGGTGGACCGGGTGGCGGTATCTCCCCGCATCATCGTCAACTGTTCGATCCCGAACGCTACAAGGTGCTGCTGTTCGATCAGCGCGGTTGCGGCCGTTCCCGCCCGCACGCCAGCCTGGACAACAATACCACCTGGCACTTGGTGGCCGATATCGAGCGGTTGCGCGAAATGGCCGGCGTCGAGCAGTGGCTGGTGTTCGGCGGCTCCTGGGGGTCTACGCTGGCGCTCGCCTATGCACAGACCCACCCGGAGCACGTCAGTGAAATGGTGCTGCGCGGCATCTTCACCCTGCGCAAGCAGGAGCTGCATTGGTATTACCAGGACGGCGCTTCGCGCTTCTTCCCGGACAAATGGGAGCGCGTGCTGTCCATTCTGTCGGATGAAGAACGTAAAGACGTGATCGCCGCCTACCGGCAGCGGCTGACCTCGGCCGATCCGCAGGTGCAGCTTGAAGCGGCCAAGCTGTGGAGCGTGTGGGAAGGGGAGACGGTCACGCTGTTGCCGAGCCGTGAATCTGCTTCGTTTGGCGAGGATGATTTCGCGCTGGCGTTCGCCCGTATTGAAAACCACTACTTCACGCATCTGGGCTTCCTGGAGAGCGACGACCAGCTGCTGCGTAACGTGCCGCTGATCCGCCATATTCCGGCGGTGATTGTCCACGGCCGCTATGACATGGCCTGCCAGGTGCAGAACGCCTGGGATCTGGCCAAGGCCTGGCCGGAGGCGGAGCTGCATATCGTGGAAGGGGCGGGGCATTCGTATGATGAGCCGGGTATTTTGCACCAGCTGATGATAGCCACCGACCGGTTCGCCGGCAAGTGACGCAAAAACCCGCCGTAATGGCGGGTTTTGTTATTTGACCTTCGGCTCGTACGGCAGGCGCGAAAATCGGTGGGATTCCGCGCGGTAGTGCGCCACGCGCTCGCGAAAATAGTCGCGCAGCGGCTCCGGCTGCTCGCGCTCTACCACTTCCGGGATCACCGGCATGTTGTAGCGCTCTTTGTACGCCACGCCTGAGGCGGCGAGATCCACGTTCACCCTGTCCATCTCTTCTTTGGACAACTCGGCCAGATTGTAACCCACGCTATGCTCCTTACTTACTTTGCCGCATTGAATCTGCGCAGAAGGTAATCCACCCGGCGGCGCTTGGCAAGCCCGTTGCGCCGCCGTCGCGGGCGATATTTATCCAGCAGTAATGCAATCTATTTATTCTTTTAAATAAGAATGATTCGCTTTATGATTAAAATAAAAGATGAAAATAATTATCATGTTAATTCTCAATGTATTGGTGGTATTTTAATTTATTGATATTTATGATTTTTATAATTAATGTGATTTGAGTGTAAATAAGGTGTTTTTATTTTTACGGCAGCAGGGCATAATGCGCGGAAATTAAATTCATGACCTGCAAAATAAAAGGAATCATTATGCTGACGCAAGAAATGACTCAAAAGCTGAATGAGCAACTGAATCTGGAGTTCTACTCCGCCAACCTGTACCTGCAGATGAGCGCATGGTGCAGCGATAAAGGCTTTGAAGGCGCCGCCGCATTTCTTAAAGAGCACTCTCAGGAAGAGATGCAGCATATGCAACGCCTGTTCGACTACCTGAGCGACACCGGTTCTCTACCGCTGCTGGGCAGCATCGCCGCGCCGCCGGTGGCGTTCGAATCGCTGGCGGACGTGTTCCAGCAGACCTACGAACACGAACAGCTGATCACCCGTCAGATCAACGAACTGGCGCACGCCGCCATGACCGCGCACGATTACTCCACCTTCAACTTCCTGCAGTGGTACGTGGCGGAGCAGCATGAAGAAGAGAAACTGTTCAAATCCGTGCTGGATAAGCTGGCGCTGGTGGGCACCAGCGGCAAAGGCCTGTTCTTCATCGACAAAGATCTGAAGAAAATGGGCGCGATGGGCCAGGGCGGCAACGGCCAGGTTTAATCCGCATCAGAACATCGAAAAACCGCGCGCGGGCGAGCCTGACGCGCGGTTTTTTTTACCCTGCGTTTATCGCGGTTATGCGGCGATACGTGCTGCCGGATCGCAAAATGCCAGTGATGCGCTCGACTTGCCGCAGCGTGGTCGTTATGATTTACCGCGATACGCTACAGGGATGGTAGAGTCAAAACAGCGGGTTAGCCGATATAACCCGTTTTTCTGTTTACCCGTGGCGCAATCATTTGCGGTGGGTTGGGGCCGCTGATACATCGCCTTGGCTGTGGCCTTAACCCTTATGACCCTCTTTATACTGTTAAGGGATACCACTGTGATCGGTAAAATTCGTTCCTCCTGTCGCCTGCTTTCCACCGTTTTCGTCCTGTTCGTCGGCCTGTCTTCGCAGCAAGCGCTGGCGCACGCCCACCTGAAAGTGGAAACGCCGAAGGCCGACGCCAGCGTCAGCCCGGCGCCGAAGGCGCTGACCCTCAGCTTCTCCGAAGGCATCGAGCCGAACTTCAGCGGCGTGAAAATCACCGGCCCGGACAACGCCGTGGTGAAAACCGGCAAGCTGCAGCTCGATCCGAACAATAACACCCAGGTCAACGTGCCGATCGACGGCGAGCTGAGCGCGGGCAAATACAACGTCAGCTGGCATGTGGTGTCGGTCGACGGGCACAAAACCAAAGGCCAGTACAGCTTCACCGTAAACTGATCGTGAGTCTGGCGACCCTGTTCGTTCTGTGTCGCTTGGTGCACTTTGCGGCGGTGATGCTGATGTTCGGCATCAGTCTGTTCACCGCCTTATTGTCACCGCAGCGCCTCTCCCCGATCCTCTCCCGCGATGTGCGCCCGCTGCTGCTTGCCGGCACCTGGGCTGCTGGGCTTTCCGCCGTGGCGCTGCTGGCTATTCAGGCCGGGCAGATGGGCGACGGTTGGCAAGACGCCTGGCGGCTGGAGATTTGGTGGGCGGTGCTCGGCACCACCTTCGGCGAAGTGTGGCGTTGGCATCTGGGCCTGTCGCTGCTGGCGATCCTGAGCCTGCTGCTGCCGGAGCGGCCGCGCGCGCAGGCGTTGGCGCTGTGTTCGGCGCTGCTGCTGGTGAGCCTGGCGTTTATCGGCCACGCGGCGATGCACGAAGGCACGTTGGGCGCGCTGCACCGCGCCAACCATGCGATACACCTGCTGGCCGCCGGTTACTGGTTCGGCAGCCTGGCGCCGCTGCTGGTTTGCCTGCGCTACCTGCAGCCGCCGCAATGGCGCAGCGACGCAATCACCACGCTGATCCGTTTCTCGCGCTGGGGGCACCTGGCGGTGGCGGCGGTGATCGTCACCGGCATCGTCAACAGCCTGATCATTCTCGGCGGTTGGCCGCTCAACCTCAGCTCGCCTTATCAGCGCCTGCTGCTGATTAAAACCGCGCTGGTGGCGCTGATGGTGATGGTGGCGCTGGCCAATCGCTACGCTATCGTGCCGGCAATGAGCCGCGTGCCGGCGCTGGCGCAGCGCGGCGTGGTGCTGGCCTGCTGGCTCGAAGTCGGGCTGGGGATGGCGGTGCTGCTGCTGGTCAGTTTATTTGCAACCTATGCGCCGGTATGACATTTCAGCTTGCCGCAGGCCGGCAAGCTGCGGGAAAATCGACGCGAATAGCAACCTTAAGGCCAACACATGAAATCGGTATTACTCGGCATTACGCTGCTGGCAACCGCGACCGGCGCGCTGGCGGCAGACAAACTGGTGAACATCACTAAACTGGAGTACGGCAAACAGTGGGCGTTCACCAAGGAAGAGGTGACGCTGCAGTGCCGCAGCGGCGGCGCGCTGTTCGTGCTCAACAACAGCACCTTGATGCAATACCCGCTCAACGATGCAGCGGAGCAGCAGGTGAAGAAGGGCCATCAGCGTGCGCAGCCGCTGGAGGTGCTCCTGCTGGACGACCCTGCCGAACCAGGGAAAAAAATGAGCCTGGCGCCGTTCATTGAACGCGCCGAGAAGCTGTGCGCTGACTAACCGCTTGTTTGCCAACGCCTTGCCCAACGTGCGCGGATTGATGCGCATTTGCCGCATAGTTATTTCGTCACGAAACTATCACGCGGCCGCCGGGCGGCTGGCAAAACTGGCGCGGTAGGCTACTCTTAAAGTGCACGGCTGAACAAGCCCTGCATTAAATGCCAACTTTTAGCGCACGGCTCTCTCCCAAGAGCCATTTCCCTAGACCGAATATAGGAATCGTATTCGGTCTTTTTTTGTGTGATTGATTTATAAGTCTTTTTTTGAAAAAATCGGAATTACTCGAAATTTACTCGAATTTTGATACTTGGTCTTTTGCTGCATGACGTACGCCTTCCTTCTCGTATTGGGATATTTCAGCGTCATCACTTCTGATGAATGCCACAGCAGCTTTTGCGCAAAATATTTCCCTCTTTCCTTCTCATACAGCCGGCCAGCCAAACTGCGGACCTCGTGACAGGTCGGCGGACTTTCCTCGAAGGACAAACCTGAAGCCTTCCGCGCCGCAACAAATTTTTTCGTTAGCCCGTCCGGATGTAATGAGCCATCAGGCTGTTTTTGTGGATGCCAGCGCTGATCATAAAATCTGTTGTGTTAACCAACCGACAGCGGCCAATCATGGCGCCAAGGTGAACCCCCATACATTTCAGTTGTAGGTCAAGGGGGGGTAAGCATAGCCCCGTTTTGCCTTGCTTTATCTGCAGGCGGCCGTCTACAACATGGCTGAAGCGCATCCGGGTCAGATCTTCGCGGCATTGGCCGAAGATTGGGGCGAGATCCATCTTCAGGTAAAATCACAGTGGTAGCAGTATAGTCTCTGCGGCTTCCCTAGTGCTTCACTCCAGACTTTCGCGCATTACGACAGCTTTCGCCGCGCGGGTATGATCTTTTTGAACTCCCGACGGTTCAACCCTGCGCGAGCCGAGATCTCATTCGCAAAAATGGACAACCTAGAATTTAACGATTTGTACCAGGCCGCGCTCAACGCGCTGTGGATCTTCATCTTAAACAAATCCTTCCTAACTATCGCCGAGGCATAAAACGCCGCGGCTCAGCTTCTCGATTATGTCGCATGAGTAAACTGACAGACGAGGCACGTGGCTGTGAGTATGAAATCAGGATTCTCGGTATCTGTAGAGCCGACCCTGAACCAGATGGTTTACACCCGAGTGACGCAGGATGCATCATGATGGCCACAAAAATACAGGCGTCTCTCGAATCGATTTCACAAGGTATTGGGGCCGGGATGATTCCCGGCTATTTAAGTATTTTAAAATTTTTAGTATGTTATTTTATTTATTTTTCCTAGTGGAATCTCAGATACTTTATCATCTCCATCCGTAATGAAGATGCTATCACTTGTCCTAAGTAATAGTTTGGTATTAATTTCCTTTTTATCTTCAAAGTGGATTG
>NZ_JBJNMH010000034.1:0-22598 GCF_052168635.1 Serratia sp. CY47444 | reverse complement strand
TCGACTACTATAACCGAACCCGCGGAAGCAGTCTTTCATCATCACTGTCAGCTTCATTGGTGTTAGGTAGTAATGGCTCAACTAAGGTTAATAATGCGTTTGTTAAGAGTGCTGTTAAGCATATATTTCATAACTGTTGTCTAGCAAAGGCTAAAGAAATTTTCTCCTCTACCATATTAAATAATAGCCAACAGAGCATGAGTCTTATTCAGGATCTCGAGCACTTTTTTAGGAGCGTTGGGCATTTAGATATTTCCAAGGAACTTTACAGGTTCGACTACAATGCGTTTCCAGATGGATTTAATAGTCGCGAATTCATAAAGAGAGATATTGAAGCAGCTAAAGGCCTATGTAACACGTTAATCATTCCTTCTTTTACTGGAGGGGGGAATTCAAATAACAACGAGCCATTATTAAAATTAAGTGCATTCTTGTCAGCATCAAATTATGAAAGTGCCGAATTTTCCGATGTTCTTCACTGGCCAGGTAAGTCATTTCACGATCCCATAAGAGAAGTATTTAAAGGTGTAACGCTAGCTAGCGGAATCTCACAAACAGGATTACATCTTGACGCTGTTAAATTGTTAGAAAAAATATCATCAAGTGATAGTTTTAATTCTCAAATGGCACTTTTTGATCGAACTGTGCACATAGATATTGAGCCAGATTGGGACTCAGTACGGAACTTTGGTTTGGATAGTGAGAAAATAGAGAAAGCTATGTACTGCGGCAGGCGTTGGATAGCATGGCTTGCAGGCAACTTATTACTGAAACTTCATAATAAGGAGGACTTAATTAGCCTTATTAAAAGGCTGCTTAAAAATGGCGAATATAATACCCTCTTGATTACGTCTTGTATGATTCCATATTTAGATGACAATGATGAGATTAGAGCAGCTATCCTGAACCGTCTAAAGGATAAATTGATCCCCGGATGCCAGTTTTTATATGCTCCATTAGCAAATGTTATCATCACCCTAGACCAAAATGTAATGGATGCTGTATCTAAAGGACTTTTTAAGTCCGGACCAATAACTGCAATAGAAGCCGCAAAACTAGCTGGGAAGTTTTCTGCCGCTGAAAATGAACACTTGTACAAAACTTTAATAGAAGCTTACACGTTTTGGGTCGATAATGAGGAACCATACCCTACTGGAGGGGGAGTAGTACCTGACAGTCCACGGGGAGAACTGCTCACGACTCTTTTCAAAATGAAACAGCCTTCTAATAATGACCTCATGGGATATCTATCGGACCCACGGAGAGATGTAAGGGATGTTGCTGAAAATCACCTAATCTCTCGTATAGAGGTAGATACGTCACTGCGCGAAAAACTTATTAGCGCTACCATTGATGAAACCATAGACCCAATTTATCTGTCTAAGACCATCAAAAAAAACACGCCTTTCAGTCCCCAGCAAATAGACTCTATATGTGAGATGATCAACCATGAAAATTCAAAATTAAGGTATGCAGCTTTTAATATCTTACATACAAATCACGTTTCAAATGAGATGTTAAGGAAGTGGCTGGAAATTGCTATGAAAGATGCCAACGATGAAATTAGATATTCTGCTGTCTTGCTTGAAAGCAGGCTCTAGTGAACGTCCGCTTTAGGCTGCATCAGATAGTTAGAGAGGGGAGTTAAAGTGACGTATAACAAGGCGTCGCTGTCGGAAAAATTTTTCACTACACTCCAATTTTGCCATAGAGCGCGGCGTTAGGCAATAAGCGCTTATAGATAGGAAATAAGTTCGATGAAACAATGTATTTTATGTGGAAAACTACACAATAAGCTATCAAAGGAACACATTGTTCCAAGATGGCTTCAAAAGTATTTCAATCTAAATAATCAAAAATTGAGATTATCAAATGGCACATCGATAAGGTATAACCAGGCTGTTGTCCCCGCGTGCCATACTTGTAACTCAGAAATATTTAGCAGTCTTGAGAAAAGAATTCGAGAAAACACTGCTTCGCCAATGGATTACTATCTTTGGGCATTAAAATTAAGTTTTGCGCTGTCATATAAAGATACTACACTACCAATTGAACGCTCTAATCCTGATAAAGGTACAGTCATTCCCAAAGAAATGGTAGACATTGATTCAAGCGTAATTTATAGCTTGTTTACTTTACTGTCATTTGACTCGAAGACTGTTAATCCATCACCGTTTGGCTCGGTTTTTGTAATTAACAAAAAAGTAGATAATGATAAGGGATTTTTCTTTGTGCATGTGCCAGCCCCATATCGAGCATTAGCAGTCACATTACAAGATAGGATTCTAATTGTGTTATTTGGTGACCGTGGTGTTGTGCAAAAAATCACGTCAATAGAAGCCATTAAAATGCTATATGAATCAGTAAAAGATATTAGGTATATTTTGTTTCACTTATTAAAGACACAAAATCAGCTGACACTTCCATCTCAATGTATTATAAGTGAGAAGGGTATCGAATCTAAGCCAATACCAACGAAAATTCTCATTCGTAAACAGAAGCAAGTTTGGTACGAAGAGCTCGCAAATTTCTGTGGTCTTCCAATTGAATATGGAACGTTGAATTTTGAAAAAGACCAAAAAATGACCATGCCTAAGTATTTGAAAATTGCCTAACAAGCTGTTCAGGGTGGATTCGCAACTTGTGGCATTTCTACTGTGCGTTGGTTTTAGTGTTTAAGGTGGTATGCGGCGGCTTTGGTATTCTGTTGCTCACCTGTTAACCGGGCGTTACCACAAAGCAGGAGTTCACAGGGGCGTGAATCGATTTGTCATTCAGAAGAAACGACAACATGGTTCCGATAGTCGGAAAGCATATGTATATTCTTGACATTTCAAAATTTCTCTTTATAAGTGATGTAGAAAACTCATGGCAATAGCTTGGATCAATTTCGATATTTTTATAGTCGACTATTAGTGCATAACTTATTGAATATACAGGTTATATTCGTGCCGCAATATACAAAAGTGACGGTACGAATCCCTCCCTCACCGCCATATTCTACGAAGAAGCCTGAACTCGCGTTCAGGCTTTTTTGTATGCATAGCGCACCGGCCAGAGAGCGCCCCCTCGACAGCGGCATAAGCTGTCGACCATAATGCCCTCATAAAGGTAGGCCAATGCGTAATGCAAGGGAGAAACGTGGCGCGTAAGAAGAAAGGCAATGCCCCGCGGCCAAAGACAGGCCCCGTTAAAGAAAAATCGAATAACCGTTTGGCGAAAGTATCGGCATTTTTGGTAGGCTCAGGGATTCTCATGGCAATATTGGGCGCCACCTATCAGTACTTCGCCGGCAGCGTTTCATTAGCTTTCGTTCAACCTGTCGGAAGAGCGTATGAGTTCCAACTGACAAACGACACGCCTTCGGATCGTACCGTAGCCTCCTTTCGCATCATTCCCCCCGACGTCCAGCAAGTGATCTACAAAGTCACCGAGGATGTCTATGCCACCCGCGACGAAAAAGGGCAGATCACCTTGCCGGGCGGTAACCAGAGTTATGTTCCTGCCGCAGAATTTAAAGAGCTTGATGGCCAGCGCTTATCCGCGAACTCCTCATTCAAGTTTCGCGTGCCGCCGCTTTCCAATCGCACCTGGATGGCACCGGAGGCAGCCATCGTCGACATTCGCTATGAAATCGACTCGTCAAACCCTGTGCTTGCCGCTATTGAAAGCGTATTTAACGTCCTGGGTCTCCACACCCGCCAGCACACCGTTCGCTACCTGGTCATTGAGAACTACTGGACGCCTTCACGTTCAAACTCTCTCAACGAGGCGATTCGTATATTCTGCCGCGACAGCGACACGGTGGCAAAGTCAGGCAGTTGCGACAACTTTTGAATCCCCCACAGGTAAAGACAAAAAAGCCCGAACGCAAATTCAGGCTTTTTTATCCCCACTGCCCAACCGATCAGTGGTGCGTGCATCTCACCGACGTTGGCTGCGCCAACGCACGGCGCCAGTCGCCCGGCG
The DNA here is from genome assembly GCF_052168635.1 of Serratia sp. CY47444. Lineage (NCBI taxonomy): Bacteria > Pseudomonadati > Pseudomonadota > Gammaproteobacteria > Enterobacterales > Yersiniaceae > Serratia > Serratia sp. CY47444. The sequence continues at coordinate 18,629 of NZ_JBJNMH010000034.1, read as the reverse complement.
TTTGGCCAAACTGGCGTTTGAAGCTGCGGTTGAATGACTGCTGTGAGTCGAAGCCGAGTGAGATCGCCACGCTGACGATCGGTTCGCCGCTGTTGGCCAAACGCTCCGCCGACACCTTCAATTTCTGCATACGGATATACTCCCCCAACGCGTAGCCGGTCTGGCGCTTGAACATGCGCTGCAGATGCCATTTGGAGTAGCCCGCGCGGTCCGCTACGGTGTTGATATCCAGTTTTTCTTCCAGATTGTTGTCGATCCACGTCTTCAAATCGGTAATGAAACCCGTCGTGTTCATGCTGATGCTCCCATCATTCGGCAGGGTCCCCCTCTGCCCGATGCACATACGTTGCAACAGTTTCGCTTTAAATGCAATTTTTATTATTGCATTTACCAGAAAGCCGCCTCTATACTCCACCCAATTAATGTAACCGATATTGATACATTAATGTGACACCAATATGTTTCAAAACCTAACGTTGGGCCATAACAAGGCACAACGCCCCTTCCGCCGAACGCAGGCATACATGAAGGGAAAGCCCGGAAAACAGGGCTGGGTATGGGGCCAGACAGCGCTTACTTATCGGAATAAAAATAATGGCAAATCAACCAAACTCATCGTTCAACGCCGGCGGCCGCACGCGCGCCTTCGCTCTGGGCCAGCGGCTCTCCGGGGTGGCGCTGCTGGCCGCCCTGCTCGCCGGGTGTGACAACAGCGTCGCGCACAACGCCCCGCCACCGCCGCCGGTGGTCAGCGCCGCCAGCGTGGTGGTCAAACCGATCAGCCAGTGGGATGCGTTCAATGGCCGGGTCGAAGCAGTGCAAAGCGTACAGCTGCGCCCGCGAGTTTCCGGCTACATCGAGCGGGTCAACTACACCGAAGGCGACGAGGTGAAGAAAGGCCAGGTGCTGTTCACCATTGACGATCGCACCTACCGCGCCGCGCGCGAACAGGCGCAGGCCGAGCTGGTGCGAGCGCGCAATCAGGCAACCCTGGCGCGCAGCGAATCTTCGCGCACCGAGAAGCTGATCGGCACCCAGGCCATCTCGCAAGAGGTGTGGGAACAGCGTCGTTCGTCCGCCGCACAGGCGCAAAGCAACGTGCTGGCGGCGCAGGCTCAGCTCGATATGGCGCAGCTTAATCTCGACTTTACTCGCGTCACCGCGCCGATCGATGGACGCGCCAGCCGCGCGATGATCACCGCCGGCAACCTGGTCACCGCTGGCGACAGCGCCAGCGTGCTGACGACGCTGGTGTCGCTCGATAAGGTTTACGTCTATTTCGACGTGGATGAAGCCACCTTCCTGCGCTATCAGCAGCAGGGCCGGCACGATGCCCGCCTGCCGGTGAAAGTTGGCCTGGTGGGTGAAGACGGCACCCCGCATCAGGGGCTGGTGGATTTCACCGATAACCAACTGAACGCCGGTACCGGCACCATCCGCATGCGCGCCCTGCTCGACAACCGCGATCGTCGCTTCACGCCGGGGCTGTTCGCCCGCGTGCAGATGCCCGGCAGCGCCGAGTTCAACGCCATGCTGATCGACGATAAAGCGGTGATGACCGACCAAAACCGCAAGTTCGTTTACATCGTCGATAAAGACGGTAAGGCACAGCGCCGCGACATCGACGTGGGCCGCATGGCCGAAGGATTGCGCATCGTGCAGAAAGGGTTGGCAAACGGCGATCGGGTGATCGTCGACGGCATGCAGAAAGTGTTTATGCCGGGCATGCCGGTCGACGCGAAAAGCGTCGCGATGACCACTACCGCTTCCGCACTTAACTAAGCTCCCAGCCGAGACTTCTGACCCATGGACTTTTCCCGTTTTTTCATCGACCGACCGATCTTTGCCGCGGTGCTGTCGATACTGATTTTTGTCGCCGGGGCGATCGCCATCCCGCTGCTGCCGATCAGCGAATACCCGGACGTGGTGCCGCCCAGCGTGCAGGTGCGCGCAGAATACCCGGGCGCCAACCCGAAAGAGATCGCTGAAACGGTGGCCACGCCGCTGGAAGAAGCGATCAACGGCGTCGAAAACATGATGTACATGAAATCGGTCGCCGGCTCCGACGGCGTGCTGGTGACCACCGTCACCTTCCGCCCCGGCACCGATCCCGATCAGGCGCAGGTGCAGGTGCAAAACCGCGTGGCGCAGGCCGAAGCGCGCCTGCCGGAAGACGTACGCCGCCAGGGCATCACCACTCAGAAACAGTCTCCGGCGCTGACGCTGGTGGTGCATCTGGTCTCGCCTTCCGGCAAGTACGATTCGCTCTACCTGCGCAACTACGCCACCCTGAAGGTCAAGGACGAGCTGGCCCGTCTGCCGGGCGTCGGCCAGGTGCAGATCTTCGGCGCCGGTGAATACGCGATGCGCATCTGGCTCGATCCGAACAAGGTTGCCGCGCGCGGGCTGACCGCCTCCGACGTGGTGAGCGCCATGCAGGAGCAGAACGTGCAGGTCTCCGCCGGCCAGCTGGGCGCGGAACCGATGCCGACGCGCAGCGACTATCTGCTGTCTATCAACGCCCAGGGCCGCCTGCAAACCGAAGAAGAGTTCGGCAACATCATCCTCAAAAGCGGCGACAACGGCGAGATTGTGCGGCTGCGCGACGTGGCGCGCATCGAAATGGGTTCCGGCAGCTACGCGCTGCGCGCCCAGCTCAATAACAAGGATGCGGTTGGTATCGGCATCTTCCAGTCGCCGGGCGCCAACGCCATCGAGCTGTCGGACGCGGTGCGCGGCAAGATGGCCGAGCTGGCAACCCGCTTCCCGGACGGCATGAGCTGGAAAGCGCCGTACGATCCGACGGTGTTCGTGCGCGATTCGATCCGCGCGGTGGTGGATACCCTGCTGGAAGCGGTGATCCTGGTGGTGCTGGTGGTCATTCTGTTCCTGCAGACCTGGCGCGCGTCGATCATTCCGCTGTTGGCGGTGCCGATCTCCGTGGTCGGCACCTTCGCCGCACTGTATCTGCTCGGCTTCTCGCTCAACACCCTCAGCCTGTTCGGGCTGGTGCTGGCGATCGGTATTGTGGTGGATGACGCCATCGTGGTGGTGGAGAACGTCGAGCGCAATATCGAAGAGGGGCTGTCGCCGCTGGCGGCGGCGCACCAAGCGATGCGCGAGGTCTCCGGCCCGATCATCGCCATCGCCGTGGTGCTGTGCGCGGTGTTCGTACCGATGGCGTTCCTTTCCGGCGTCACCGGCCAGTTCTACAAGCAGTTCGCCGTCACCATCGCCATCTCGACGGTGATCTCCGCCATCAACTCGCTGACCCTGTCGCCGGCGCTGGCGGCGCGCTTGCTGAAACCGCACGGCGCGCCGAAAGATATGCCGTCGCGCCTGATCGACCGGCTGTTCGGCTGGCTGTTCCGGCCGTTCAACCGCTTCTTCGCCAGCGGTTCGCAGCGTTACCAGCACGGGGTGTCCCGCGTGCTGGGCCGACGCGGCGCGGTGTTCGTCGTTTACCTGCTGCTGCTGGCCGCCGCCGGGGTGATGTTTAAGACCGTGCCCGGCGGCTTTATCCCGACGCAGGACAAGCTGTATCTGATTGGCGGCGTGAAGATGCCGGAAGGCGCCTCGCTGGAGCGCACCGATGCGGTGATCCGCAAGATGAGCGCCATCGGTATGAGCGTGGACGGCGTCACCGATGCGGTGGCCTTCCCCGGCCTGAACGCGCTGCAGTTCACCAATACGCCGAATACCGGCACGGTGTTCTTCGCGCTGGAGTCATTGAGCACCCGTACCCGCACCGCGGCGCAGATCAACGCCGAGATCAACGCGCGCATTTCGCAGATCCAGGAAGGTTTCGCCTTCTCGATCATGCCGCCGCCGATCCTCGGCATCGGCCAGGGTTCCGGCTATTCGCTGTACGTGCAGGATCGCGGCGGGCTGGGTTACGGCGCGCTGCAGACCGCGATCAACACGATGTCCGGCGCCATTATGCAAACGCCGGGCATGGGGTTCCCGATCTCCTCCTATCAGGCTAACGTGCCGCAGCTGGACGCCAAAATCGATCGCGACAAGGCCAAGGCGCAGGGGGTGCCGCTCAATGCGCTGTTCAGCACGCTGCAAACCTACCTCGGTTCGTCTTACATCAATGACTTCAACCGCTATGGCCGCACCTGGAAGGTGATGGCGCAGGCCGACGGCCAGTTCCGCGACAGCGTGGAAGACATCGCCAACCTGCGTACCCGCAACGACAAGGGCGAAATGGTGCCGATCGGCAGCATGGTCAGCATCGGCACCACCTACGGCCCGGATCCGGTGATCCGTTATAACGGCTTCCCGGCGGCAGACCTGATCGGCGATGCTGACCCGCGCGTGCTCTCCTCTACCCAGGCGATGGGTGCGCTGACGCAGATGGCCGATAAGCTGTTGCCGAACGGCATGAACATTCAGTGGACCGATCTGAGCTATCAGCAATCGACCCAGGGCAACGCCGCGCTGGTGGTGTTCCCGGTAGCGGTGCTGCTGGCGTTCCTCGCGCTGGCGGCGCTGTATGAAAGCTGGACGCTGCCGCTGGCGGTGATCCTGATCGTGCCGATGACCATGCTGTCGGCGCTGTTCGGCGTGTGGCTGACCGGCGGCGACAACAACGTGTTCGTGCAGGTCGGGCTGGTCGTTCTGATGGGGCTGGCCTGTAAGAACGCCATTCTTATCGTCGAGTTCGCCCGCGAGCTGGAAATGCAGGGCAAAGGCATCGTCGAAGCGGCGTTGGAAGCCTGTCGCCTGCGGTTGCGCCCGATCGTGATGACCTCCATCGCCTTCATCGCCGGCACCATCCCGCTGATCCTCGGCCACGGCGCCGGCGCCGAAGTGCGCGGCGTCACCGGCATCACGGTGTTCTCCGGCATGCTGGGGGTCACGCTGTTCGGGCTGTTCCTGACGCCGGTGTTCTACGTCACCCTGCGCCGCCTGGTGGCACGCAAGGCACAGCCGCAAACGGCGTAATCATCGTCTTAACATGCAAAAAGGTCGGGCATTGCCCGACCTTTTTTTATGCATGCGAACCGCGATTATTTATCGGCGGTTTCAGCCTCTTGCGCAGCGGCGTACTCCGCACAGGCGCGCTTGTCGCCCCGCTCCAGTTCGGCCAGCGAATCGGCCACGGTGTGGCGCGCCAGCACCGCAAGCGAAGCCTGTTCGGCCTCGTTTACCACCGACTTGAAATACCAGCAGGCGTTGGCGCTCACCAGGCAGCGAGCCGGCACTTCAGGACGGGAAGCCCAGATGCGCTTGTCGTCGATCACCGCCAGGTAGATGTCCCGCAGGGTGATCTCTTCCGCCGGGCGGCCGAGGTGGATAGAGCCGTTTCGGCCCAGGGTGGAAACGATGATGCCGTCTTTGGTCAGCGGGACCATCAGTTTGCGGATAAAGCTGGGGTTGGCTTCCAGAGCGGCGGCGAGGATGGCGCTTGTCGAACGCATGCCCTGCTTCTCAGCTACGGCGACGCTAAGGACCATTTGCAACGCTGTCGGAAAGCGAAAATCTAACATGTCGTTATCTCTGCGAGACGAAATACTCGGGTTTGACCGGTGTGGCGATTGGCGCCGATAACACCGCTTAATTGCACAATAATATAACAAACGCGGGGGCTTTTTTGAAGTTTTGCCCAGTGATATCGCACGCAGACATTAGAACGATCGCAAATTCCTGGACAGGCAAAAAACAGAAACCCGCGTCAATGTTAACGCCGCTCGCTTAACCGGGTTAAACGATCAGAACTAACACTGCCCGCGGGTTTAATTCGAATGTGGCGATCAGGCTCTGTTCAGCACCAGCTGGCCGTTTTTATCCAACGGGATTTGCGTGCCCGGATCGTGATCCATGCGGATCTTGCCCTGCTGATTGCCGATCTTGTAGGTCACGTCATAGCCCAGCATTTTCTGGGACTTGTCGTAGACCGTTTTGCAACGCTGCTGAACGCTGGTGCTGACGTCGTTGTTCTGCATCGCCCCTTGCACCTGGTTACCGGCATAGCCGCCACCCAGTGCGCCTACCACGGTCGCCACGTCGCGCCCGCGACCGCCGCCGAACTGGTGGCCGATCACGCCGCCCGCCACTGCGCCCAACACAGAACCGGCGATGCGGTTTTCATCCTGCACCGGTGCACGGTGCGTCACGGTGACGTTGCGGCATTCCTGACGCGGCGTTTTGATGGTTTCTTTAATCGGCGTTGCGGCGAGCACCTGCGCATATTGCGGACCGGCAGAAAAGACGTCGAGGCTGGCTACCGCGGCAATCCCCAGAGCGGCAGCGACACCAATTCCAACACCGGCTAACATTGACTTGTTCACAGGAAACCTCCTGAAAGTGTTACCACGCATTTTTTCCGGGGTCTGTTACCGGCATGGCACCGCGCTTATTATTTTGCGCATGGGCGGCTTGCGGTATCCCGGTTTACGGCGTGCGCGACGCGCCGTCTGTAAACGAGATAAAGTCTGCACAATGATCTGAGGACCCGCAATAAGACAAGGGGACCAAAAATGCGGGAAAACGGCTGTTTTCCCGTTGTTTAGGAGGAATCTTAAGAATTTTACCCATATCGGCGACAGCTTATGCTGAAGAATCAAGCAACCGCCGCCGATCGCCTCGCGCTGCCATAAAAAAAACCGCGCGGGCGAACCGGCGCGGGTTGGTCGACAAAGGCGGGATCAGTGCATCTTCAGACGCGGGCGGATCACCCGGTTAATGCCGCCCACCAGCATCATCAGGCCGGTTTTGATGTAGCCATGCAGCGCCACCTGGTGCATGCGGTACAGCGAGATGTAAACGAAGCGCGCGATGCGCCCTTCCACCATCATCGAGCCGCGCATCAGGTTGCCCATCAGGCTGCCGACGGTGCTGAAGCGCGACAGCGACACCAGCGAACCGTGGTCTTTGTACACGTAAGGCTTCAGCGTCTGGCCGTTCATCAGCGCCAGGATATTGGTGGCGCAGCGCGAGGCCATCTGGTGCGCCGACTGGGCGCGCGGCGGCACGAAACCGCCGCCCTCTTTCGGGCAGGAGGCGCAGTCGCCGATGGCGAAGATGTTCGGATCGCGCGTGGTCTGCAGCGTCGGCTCCACCACCAGTTGGTTGATGCGGTTGGTTTCCAGGCCGCCGATATCCTTCATGAAGTCCGGCGCCTTGATGCCGGCCGCCCACACCATCAGATCGGCATCGATAAACTCGCCGCCCTTGGTGTTCAGGCCTTTGGCGTCCGCGCTGGTCACCATGGTGTTGGTCAGCACGCGCACGCCCAGTTTGATCAGTTCCTGGTGCGCAGCAGCGGAAATGCGCGGCGGCAGCGCCGGCAGAATGCGCTCGCCGGCTTCCACCAGCGTCACGTTGAGCGCGCTGTTGTCCAGGCCTTCGAAACCGTAGCTGTGCAGCTGCTTCACCGCGTTGTGCAGTTCGGCGGACAGCTCAACGCCGGTGGCGCCGCCGCCGACGATGGCGATATTAACTCGCTCTTTTTGCCCCGGCTGGGCCGAGAACTTCAGGAACAGGTTGAGCATTTCGTTGTGGAAACGACGTGCCTGATGTGGGTTATCCAGGAAGATGCAGTGCTCTTTCACGCCCGGCGTACCGAAATCGTTCGAGGTGCTGCCCAGCGCCATCACCAGGATGTCGTACGGCAGTTCACGCGCCGGCACCAGCTCGCCGCCCTGCTCGTCGCAGATCTGCGCCAGCTGCAGCGTTTGCGTTTCGCGGTTGATGTTGGTCAACGACCCCAGCTGGAAGCTGAAATGGTGATTGCGCGCGTGCGCCAGGTAGCTGAGCGCATCCACGCCGTCATCGAGGGAACCGGTTGCCACTTCGTGCAACAGCGGTTTCCACAAATGGCTGTGGTTGCGATCCACCAGCGTGATCTCCGCTTTGTTCTTGCGGCCAAGTTTATGGCCCAGGCTGGTCGCCAGCTCCAGACCACCGGCGCCGCCGCCAACAATAACGATTTTCTTCTTTGGCGTTGTCAAAATAACCCCCTAAATGTGAACCATTTGTTATCCCAGGGTAAATAAATAATATCCTTAGAATACATAGGGTTCGCGTAAAATAAATCGGCTCTCTGAAGCCAGAATAGCATGTGAGGTTATTTGGTCATACCAAAATTGACGTACATCAATTTTTTTTGGTTAAAGGCTGGACGAGGGGATTTTTTGGGGATTGCGATTCAAATAGTTAGCGCTGAGTCACAGTTTTAAATTTTGCCGATTGCCACGCAAAATCTGGCTTTGACGCACAAAAAAGCCGCACTTTCCGTCGGTGAAAAACGGGGAGAGCGGCTCGCGGCAGCGTTATGAAACTGTTAACCCAGCGCCTTGAACGCCTTGAGCCGCTGAAGATGCGGCGAGATGTTTTTGAACTTGTGCGTCTGCTGTTCATCCCAGACGATTTCGTAGTAGTGATGCAGCAATTCGGCACTGCGCCGGTTATCCAGCACCTCGTCGTGACGCGACAGCACCACCAGACAGCGATCGCGATTTTTCTCGCGGAAATCCTCCACGCACTTGGTGGCGATATCGCGATACTCTTCCGGCCGGTCTATCTTGCCGTGCATGTGTTCTTCCGGGTACAGATTGGGATTGAACATCGCCTGGCGAATGCCGCACAGGAAGCCGATGCGCTCCGCCCAGAAGCCGCCGAGGCCGACCCCGCAGATCAACGGGTGCGTGTCGCCACCCTGCTGCACCGCCTTGTCCACCTCTTTCAACAGATGCTGCATGTCGTGACGCGGATGCAGCGTGCTGTAGCTGATAAAGCGCACGTCCGGATCGATAAACTGCAGCTGTAACACCTTTTCATGATTGCCGGGGCTGGTGGAATCGAAGCCGTGCAAATAGATAATCATGTGGATCCTCGCAACAAGCCAAGGGCCGCGGGCGCGGCCCTCATCATTTCCGCTCTGCGCCGCGGTGCGGCGCCTGGATTCACCCTTGCGAACGCTGCTTGTGCTCCTCCCAGCGTTCGCTCAGCGCGCTGAGCGCCTTGTGCGCCTGCTGCCAGCGCTCGGAGTCGCGCAGTTCCTGACGGGTGAACTGACCGCGATGATATAACCGCTTCACCTTCTCTGCTTTGACCGGGGACAGGTTATCCAACACGCTGACCGCACCTTCGCGGTGGTTGCACACCAGGATCATGTCGCAACCGGCATCCAGCGCCGCCTGGCCGCGCTCGGCGTAGCTGCCCATGATCGCAGCGCCCTCCATCGACAGATCGTCGGAGAAAATCACGCCGTCGAAGCCCAACTCCTGACGCAGGATCTGCTGCAGCCAGTAAGGCGAGCCGCTGGCCGGACGCGGGTCCGCTTCAGTATAGATGACGTGAGCCGGCATGACGGCGTCCAACAGCTGACGGTTGATCAGCTCGCGGAAGATCGCCATGTCGTGCTCGCGGATCTGCGCCAGCGGCCGCGGATCGCGCGGCGTTTCCTTGTGCGAATCGGCGCTGACGGCGCCGTGCCCCGGGAAGTGTTTACCGGTGGTTTTCATGCCGGCGCTGTGCATGCCGAGGATGAAGCGTTCCGCCATCGCCAACGCCTGCTGCGGATCGCTGTGGAACGAACGTTCGCCGATCGCCGCGCTGCCGTGGCCGATGTCCAGCACCGGCGCAAAGCTGATGTCGATATCCTGCGCGATCATTTCCGCCGCCATCAGCCAGCCGGCCTCCTGCGCCAGACGGCCGCCTTCCTGCGCATTGTGCAACGCGGCAAACGACTGCGCCGCCGGCAGACGGGTGAAGCCCTCGCGGAAGCGCTGCACGCGCCCGCCTTCCTGATCTACCGCCACCACCAGCCGATCGTGCGATTCGGCGCGGATCTGGCGCACCAGCTCACGCAGCTGCTCCGCATCGTGGAAGTTGCGGGTAAACAGGATCAATCCACCAACCAGCGGATGTTTCAATATTTCGCGTTCTTCTGCATCCAGCTCGTAGCCGGCGACATCTAGCATTACTGGGCCCACGGGCACCTCACTTCATTATTGTTCGTTCAGAATTCAGATGATGATAAACAGAATCGCCGGCGCAGCGCCGCGCCCCAGCGCAAAAATTCGGCGTCGCCGCTCTGCTGCCAGCGCACTTCAAACCACAGCAGCATCAGATAATCCACCCACGGCAGCCAGCGCTGCACCTGCGCCTGCAGCCGGGCGACGTCGTGATAGCCCTGACGCGCGTAGTGCTGCAAAAAGCGCTGCTGCGCCTCCGCCGCCCAGCCGTTGCCGCGAAACAGCGCGGCGATATCCAACGCCACATCGCCGTCGGCGGCATACTCCCAGTCGATCAGCCGCAGCCCCTCGCCGGTCGCGAGCAAATTGCCCGGATGGATGTCCATGTGTAGCGGCGCCAGGCGTAATGGCCGCGGCGGCGCGCAGCGTAAGAAATGACGCTGCCAACTCAGCCAGGCGGGGGTTAAACGCCGCGTATCCAGCTGCTGCCAGTAGCGGCGGAACTGCCGCCGCAGATCCAACCGGTAACCACTGAGCGGCCGCCGGTGCAGCGTCGCCGCCATCGCCGCCAGCTCGCCGCGCTGATTCAGCCTGTCAAACTCAGCTTCTGTGACGACGTCACCTTCGAGCCATTCGAGGACAAGCCACTGATTATTCTGCGCGAAAACCCGTGGCCCCAGCCCCGGCGCGCAGCGCCTCAGGACCTGCGCCTCCCGCCGCCTGCTCACGCCCAGCGTGCGTTTCTCCGCGCTGTTTTGTCGCGCCAGCAGCGTGATGCCCGAACCGTCGATACGCCAGCTCTCGCCGGTCAGCCCCTGCACCGGGCTGAAATGACAACCGGCGGTATTCACCGCCGGCAGTCTGGTTTCCATCAATCGTCGCAGCGCGGCCTCAGCGTTTAACGGCGCCATTGCCCGACCAGACGATCTCGCCGGTTTGCACCAGCATCAGCTGCATATCCAACGCCGGCGACTTCACGTCGCCGCTGACGTCGCTGTACAGCACGTACTGCGCACCGACGATGCGCGCCAGGCCAATCGCCTTGCTGCGCGAGCCGAAGCTGTCATCCGCCGACAGGCCCAGCGTTTGTCTGGCGCTGGTCAGCTTCGCTTCCGGCACCACGCTGAAGGTGGAGTTCGACGCCAGCGCCTTATACAGCGCCGCGGTGGCTTTGCCCATCTGCAGCGAGCCGTTGGTGTTGTTCTTGACGCTGTCCAGCAGCAGCACGCTGCCGGCCGTGACGCCATCGGCCTTCAACATCTGATTCACCAGCGGCTGAACGCTGCCCAGCCAGTCGAGCTGCTGGATTTTCGGCGGCTGCGGCACCGGCTCGGTAGTTGGCGGCTGCGGCTGCTCGACCGGCGGCGTCGGCTGTTCTGGTTCGACGGTGACCGGCGGCAACGGCTGATCCGGCTCAGGCGGACGCGACAGACAGCCGCTCAGGGTGAATGCGGCCAGCGCCACTAAGACGTACTTTTTCATGCTTTTTCTCCAAACCTGGCAAGCGCTTACAGGTACAGATACAGACGCGCGCTTTTAGCTTCCAGATTACCGTTAATCGAGTAGATTTTGGCGTCCGAGTTAGGCGCCACGACGATCTCACGCGGTTTCTCGAAGGGGCGAATATCCAGCCCCTGCGCGTCGTACCAATAGAAACGATAATGCACGGTGACCGGCGTCGGTTGGCTGTTATTGAGCACCGAAGTCGCCATCACCCGGCCGGAAGCGTTCGAGACAGAGGGCGTATCGGCAAAAATGCCGGCGGTCAGCACCGAAGGATCCATCACCACCGTTTGCCCCCGGTTAACCGCGATGCCGGATGGCGAACTGCACCCCATCAGCAACGCGGCGGGCAGCGCCAACGCCATCAGACAACGCAGAGTTTTTTTACCGCGCATGATTTCCTCGCTTAACGTGACAGCAGCGGCCCCAGCGAGCGGCCACCGACCAGGTGCATATGAATATGATAGACCTCCTGACCGGCGTGGCGGTTACAGTTGACGATCAGGCGGTAGCCGTCCTCGGCGATGCCTTCCTGTTCGGCGATCTTCGCCGCGGCGGTGATCATGCGGCCCAGCGCAGCTTCGTGCTCGACGGTCACGTCGTTGACGGTTGGGATCAGCACGTTGGGAACGATCAGCACATGGGTAGGCGCCTGGGGGGAGATGTCACGGAAAGCGGTGACCAGTTCATCCTGGTAAACCACATCAGCAGGGATTTCGCGGCGGATAATTTTACTGAAAATCGTTTCTTCGGCCATCTGGCGTTCCTTGTTTTACACAATTAGCTGTACGCAGTATGAGTGACAAATTCTACTGCTTTCAACCTGATTGCGCACTTTCCACGTCGAGTGCTGCAGATTCGCGCAGGCCGTCGCCCCGCTTGTGCATCTTTTCACTTTGGTTATTCACTATTGTTGCTTTACTTGCCCCGCGCCGCCGCCAATAGTAACCCCATGATTAACAAAGGATAGAGGGCACTATGCCACTGAAGATTGCGGCGCTGTGCGCGCTGTTGCTGAGCGCTGCCGTGCAGGCGGCCACGACGGGCGGTATCGACCTGCAGGCTAACCGAGAGCCGATACGCACGGAGAAAAACCCGGCGGCTATCGCGCTGATCCCGGCGAACTTTCACTTCGCGGTGCCCGGCAAGCTGACGGTGGCGGTAGCATTCGAGAACTCCCCGCCGCTGGCGCTGTTCGCCGAAGACAATAAAACGCTGATCGGCAGCGATCCGGACATCGCCCGCCTGGTGGCCGACAGCCTCGGGCTGGAGCTGAATCTGGTGCCCACCTCCTGGGAAGATTGGCCCTTGGGCATCAGCGCGGGCAAATACGATGCGGCGATCTTCAACATCGCCGTCACCAAACAGCGTAAAACCAAATTCGACTTCGCCACTTACCGGGTGGACACGCTGGGCTTTTACGTCAAATCCACCAGCCACATCACCTCGATCAACCGCCCGCAGGACGTGGCCGGGCTGCGGATCATCGTCGGATCCGGCACCAATCAGGAAAACATTCTGCTGGGATGGGATAAGCAGAATCGCGCCGCCGGGCTGCCGCCGGTGCAGCCGATCTACGTGACCGACGACGCCGCCACCAACCTCAGCATTCAGTCCGGGCGCGCCGATGCGTTCTTCGGCCCCCACTCCACCGGCGCCTACAAGGCGGCGCTGACCGGCAAAACCAAAATGGTCGGCATCGGCCCCAACGTGGCCTACGTCGCGGTCACCACCAAAAAAGGCAACGGGTTGGTGAACGCCGTCAACGCCGCGATCAATGGCGCGATCGTCAGCGGCGAATATGCGCAGGTGCTGGAACGCTGGGGCGAAGGCGACGAAAAGGTCGAGCGCTCAACCATCAACCCGCCGGGCATCGGCGACTAGCTACCAATCAGCTGCGGGGCATGTCGGCGCATCCACTCGGCCAGCGAGTCCAGCGTCGGCCGCAGCGATTTGCCGAGCGTGGTGACCTGGTACTCCACCCGCGGCGGCACTTCGGGATACACCTGCCGCGTCACAAGACCGCGCTGCTCGAACAGCCGCAGCTGGCGCGTCAGCTCTTTTTGCGCAATGGGCGCCACCGCCCGCTGCAGCTCGCTGAATCGCACCGGGCCATCGATCATAATCAGCCGATACAGGATGGGTATCGCCCATTTGCCCGACACCAGATTGACGAAGTCCACCATCGGGCAGGATTCGCCCGCCGTCGGCAACGCCGACAAATTATTTTTCGCCGCTAAGGGCGCTTGTGTCGTCATTTCATCCCACCTCGCCCTTTAGTATCCCAAAGGTGCCTACTATGCAAAAGGAACTATAGCGCAAATAATGCCGTAACAGACGTTAAAGAGGAATCGGTTATGTCACGACTGCAAGGCAAATACGCATTGATCACCGGCGGCACCAGCGGCATCGGGCTGGAAACCGCCCGCCAATTCATCGCCGAGGGCGCAACGGTGGCGATCACCGGCCGCAGCCAACGTGCCCTGGACGCGGCGGGCCAGGCATTGGCGGGCAACGCGCTGTTGCTGCTGAGCGACGCCGGCGACATCCCACAGCAACGTGCGCTGGCGCAGCAGTTGGAGCAACGGTGGCCGCGGCTGGACGTGCTGTACGTTAACGCCGGCGACGTCACGCACCGCCCGCTGCAGGAGTGGGATGAGCAGAGCTACCAGCGGCTGATGGACATCAACCTGAAGGGGCCGTTCTTTCTGATCCAGGCGCTGCTACCGCTGCTGGCCACCCCTTCCTCGGTGATCCTGTGCGGTTCGGTCAGCGCCCATATCGGTCTGCCGCAAAGCAGCGCCTACGCCGCCAGCAAAGCCGGTTTGTTATCTCTGGCCAGAACGCTCTCCGGCGAGCTGCACGCGCGCGGCATTCGCGTCAACGGCCTCAGCCCCGGCCCGACCGAAACCCCGGCGCTGGGAAAATTGGGGCTGGCGGAAGCGGATGAACGGGCATTGCGCGACGATATCCGCGCGCTAGTGCCGATCGGCCGCATGGGCAGCGCACTGGAGCTGGCCAAAGCGGCGGTGTTTCTGGCGGCGGATGAGTCGGCCTTTATGGTCGGCGCGGAGCTGCAGATGGATGGCGGCGTGGGGAACCTGTAACCGCGCGCGACACCCTAAGAAGGCCGCTTGCGCGGCCTTTATCTGTCCCTCTCAGCTCACCCCTTGAATCGGGTTGGTATTAAAGGTGTAGACCACGATCTTCCATTGGCCCTGCTGTTTCTCCAATACAAATACTTCACGGTTTAAATCGATCAGGGTGGCACCGTCGCTTATTCGAGTAACCGTTGCCCCGCGATGATGGTGCGTGCGCACATAGGCCATATTACCGCTCACGCTGACGCTGTCATAAGAAAACTCGGTTTCAAATTTCTCGTTTTTAAATAAGTCATCATATTGTTGGCGGCGCTTTTCATTGCTGTCCGCCGTCGGTTTTTCGTTCCATTGTGAGTAACTTTCTGGCGCAAAAAGTGACAAGATCGTTGGCGTATCGCCGGCGTTAAGCGCTGTCTGGTAGCGGTTTATCAGCTCATACACCGCCTTCTGTTCGGCCGCGACGCCCGCCTCTGCGGAAACCCTGTAACTTTGCGATGCGGCCTCGCTGCTTGCGGCATAAGTTTGGCCGCACAAGCCCGTGCCCGCCAATAACAATACGGCAGTTAATTTTTTCATATAAATATCCTCTTCGGCATTATTTCATTATGGCAATACAGGATGCGATTTCAGATAAATAAAAACGCTGAAAATAAACTATCCAATGCTGCGTCAAATTGACAGCCGGCATATTTAAAAATACTCTTTTAATAATTTAAATAATGGAAGCCGTTAACATGAATGAACTGCACGCGCTGCGCGTATTCTGCCAGGTGGTGGAAATGGAGGGGTTCAGCCAGGCGGCAACCAAAATGGGGCTCTCCCCGGCCAGCGTCACATACAGCATCAATCAGCTTGAAAAACAGTTCGGGCAACCCCTGTTCAAGCGTTCAACCCGGCGCTTCTCGCTGACCAGCGCCGGGGAGCGTTGCTATCGCACCGCACAAGACATCCTGCAGCAGTTTGACCGGCTGAAAAACGACATGTCGGGCGATTTTGAACAACCGCGAGGACCGCTGCGGGTCGAGATAGCCACGATGCTCAGCAGCATGCATATCGCTCCGGCGCTCCCGGCTTTTTTGGCGCAATACCCGGAATTGCAGCTCAGCGTGTCGGTTAGCGATCGCCTGGTCAATCCGGCGGAAGATCGCGCCGACGTATTTATTCGCATCGGCGCCGGCCACATACCCGAGATGGTCAGCCGTCAATTGCTGCAACCACGCTATTTGTGCTGTGCGTCTCCCGATTATTTTGCGCGCCATGGCCGGCCGGAACACCCGGAACAGCTGCAACAGCATCAGCGGCTGGGATTTATCCGTTCAGGCGCGGCGGCGGCGGACGACTGGCAGTTCATTCGTGGTGACGAGCGCTACCGTCTAGCGCCCAGCCCGCTGCTGAGTTTCAACCATTCACAATCGCTGTGCGAGGTGGCCAGGAACCACCTCGGCCTGGTTTACTTGCTGGACTGCACTCTGGAAAACTATCTGAAGGCAGGCGAACTGGAACCGATACTGCAGGAGTGGGCGCCCACAGGGGCACCGATCAATATTCTCTATCCGCGCCTGCGGGATCGCAGCCATAAAATTCGGGTTTTCGTCGACTTCATCAGCGAACTGTTCGCCAACAAATTCGCCGGGCCCCGCTCCCGCGTCTCACCCTAACCCAGGGATATCGACGCCGAAAGTCTGCAACAGCAACACCACGTTAAGCAGCACGATCACCACCGTGCCGACCACTGCCGCCAGGCTGGTCCAGCGGCCGTTGGCAAACTCGCCCATGATGTCACGGCGACGGGTGAACATCACCAGCGCGATCATCGGCGCCGGCAGCGCCAGGCTCAGCACCACCTGGCTGTAGACCAGCGCGTCGGTGGCGTTGACGCCCATCGCCACCACGATAAACGCCGGCACCATGGTGACCAGGCGGCGCACCCACACCGGAATACGGAAACCGACGAAGCCCTGCATGATCATTTGCCCGGCCATGGTGCCCACCACCGAACTGGAAATGCCAGAGGCGATCAGCGACGCCAGGAAGATACCGGCGGCGGCCGCGCCGAACAGCGGCGTCAGCGTATGGTAGGCGGTGCCAATTTCGGCCACGTCGCTGTTACCGGCGTGGAAAGCGCTCGAGGCCATGATCACCATCGCGATATTCACCAGCCCTGCCAGCGCCAGCGCGATCACCACCTCAATATTGGAGAAACGCAGCAGCTTGCGCCGCTCGCCGTTGTCGCTGGCCGGGCTGCGGTGCTGGGTCAGCCCCGAGTGCAGGAAAATGGCGTGCGGCATCACGGTGGCGCCGATAATGCCGACGGCGATGGTCAGCGCCTGGGCATCCGGCAGTTGCGGCGTCACCATGCCGATCCCGGCCGCCTGCCAGTCCACCGGCACAATGAACATCTCCACCAGGTAGCACAGCGCGATGATGCCTACCAGGCCGCCGATCATCAGCTCGACCGGGCGGAAACCTTTCTTTTCCACCATCAACAGCGCATAGGTGATCACCGCCGTCACCCCCATCCCCGCCAGCAGCGGCATGTGGAACAGCAGCGCCAGTGCGATCGCCCCGCCGAGAAACTCCGCCAGATCGGTGGCCATCGCCGCCACTTCGCTAAGCAGCCACATGCCGATCACTACCGGCCGCGAAAACTGATCGCGGCACATCTCCGCCAGATTGCGGTTGGTGACGATGCCGAGCTTGGCCGACAGCGCCTGGAACAGCATGGCGATCAGGTTGGCCATCACCACCACCCACAGCAGGCTGTAGCCGTATTTCGCCCCGGCCTGGATGTTGGTGGCGAAGTTACCGGGGTCCATATAGGCAATAGAGGCAATCACCGCCGGACCGGCGAACAGCAGCGGCGTAAAGGCGCCGCGCTTGCGCCCGGCAAGGGCGGCGCCAATCGCGATGTTGGTCCGTTCGGTTAACGATGAGGGAGTTGCCGCGTCTCGCATGAAGTACCCTTAATCTTTTGCTGGTTATTTTTCCACCGATCATGCTGACAATGTAGCATCGGCTACACTTTATGCAACAGGCGAAATTAATGGGCTTTGTGTAGAGATATTTCTAACTACCACAATGCGTGGCATCGAATTGATAATGTGTGCTATTTGGACTAACTTAGGGCAACCCTCCCCGCATTGCCGGGAGACGCCATTTTTATGCTTACAGGACGCCCCACGCTATGGTTACCCGCGCGCCAGATAACGCCGACCGCCCCGCCCAGACCGACATGCCGGACGAGGCCGAGCACGCCCTGCGTTTTAGCCGCGCCCGCCAAGCGCAGTCCAATGCGCTGATCGAAGATTACGTTGAGCTGATCGCCGATTTGCTGCAAAGCACCCGTGAAGCCAGAACCACCGATATCGCGCGCCGCTTCGGCGTCTCTCACCCGACGGCGATCAAAAATATCGCGCGGTTGAAAAGCGCCGGGCTGGTGGAATCGCGCCCTTATCGCGGGGTGTTTTTAACCGAGGAAGGCGAGCAGCTGGCGCAGAAGGTGCGCCGCCGTCACCGCATTGTGGTCGATCTGCTGATGTGCCTCGGGGTGCCGAGCGAAACTGCCGAGCTGGACAGCGAAGGGATTGAACACCATATCTCGGACGAAACGCTGGCGGTGTTCGAGCATTATTTGCAGCAACACGTCAAACCCTGACTCCCGGGGCGCCGATGAGCTACGCCGTGCAGCACGTTCATGGCCTGCGCCTGGTGGTTTTCGCCGAAGCCGGGCCGCTGTTGAAAAACGAAAACGACGTCAGCCTGTTTATCGCGCCCGCTTTTGAACACGAGGCCGGGATGATTGCCCTCCCCGTCAACCGCCTCGACGCCGCCTTCTTCCAGCTAAGAAGCGGCGTGGCCGGCGCCGTATTGCAGAAATTCATCAACTACCGCCTGCGCGTGACGCCAATCGCGGCGAACAGATCCGGTTCCTTCCTTCTCTCGCCGAGCTCGAACAGCGGCTTGGTACCTGACGGCAGGCAATAAAAAATCTATGGTCACCCCCGTTTTTGCAACACCGATTTTGATTTATGATGGGCTTGCTTAAATCTATACGGCGTCTGATGGGTAACACTGCGTTACCCGCGCCACGATGAAGTCC
>NZ_JBJNMH010000033.1:0-25825 GCF_052168635.1 Serratia sp. CY47444 | reverse complement strand
CTGCCAGAAGGCGTAGAGATGGTAATGCCAGGCGACAACGTGAACATGGTTGTAACCCTGATTCACCCAATCGCGATGGACGACGGTCTGCGTTTCGCAATCCGTGAAGGCGGCCGTACTGTAGGCGCTGGTGTTGTTGCTAAAGTTATCGCTTAATCGCGAATAATTTTTCGACACAAAAAAGGGGCACTTCGGTGCCCTTTTTTTATGCAATTTGCTCAAATCTTAATTGAAATAAAAACCATTCCTATTTAGACTCAATGCATTGGTTAAGAAGTGAGTCTCTCTATGTATGTATGTCTGTGTAATGCGGTGACTGACAAAGCGATCCGTAATGCGGTGCGTCAGCACAATCCCCATACCATGAAGCAGCTGCGTGAACTTGTGCCGATTGGTACCGATTGTGGAAAGTGCATTCGTCAGGCAAGACAGATTATGGTGGAGGAACGCGGAACTATCATCCCAATGCATGAAGTTGCCTAACAAAGGGTAAGGTTATTTTTGACTCTTGGCTTACAGGTTCTACACTTTTAGAACTGGCCAGGAGGAGTTACCTATGAAAGGCGATAAAAAGATCATTGCTCACCTCAACAAGCTGCTCGGCAACGAGCTGGTTGCCATCAATCAATATTTCCTGCACGCCCGCATGTTCAAGAATTGGGGCTTAATGCGCCTCAACGACAAGGAATACCACGAGTCGATCGACGAAATGAAACATGCCGATCGCTACATCGAGCGTATCCTGTTCCTGGAAGGGCTTCCTAACCTGCAAGATCTCGGCAAGCTGAACATCGGCGAAGACATTGAAGAGATGCTGCGTTCCGATCTGGCTCTGGAGCTGGCTGGTGCCAAGAACCTGCGTGAAGGTATCGCCTATGCCGATTCTATTCACGATTATGTCAGCCGCGATTTGATGATCGATATCCTGGCCGATGAAGAAGAGCATATCGACTGGCTGGAAACCGAGCTGGACCTCATCGCTCGCCTCGGTATTCAAAACTATGCCCAGGCCCAGATTTTGGAGCGCAAAGAGTAAAGCCTTCAGCCTATTCGCCATTGCCTCTCCTGCCGGCGGCCGTTTTCACGGCGGGGCAGGGGAGAGCTCAACCCACCCTAAGCATAATTCATTCCCTGCTCACCGTGCTAACCCGCAAACTGATACTGAACGCGCAAAAATGACGATTTCCTGAGCATATTTCCAACTGCGGCTTGCTTCCTGGGCCATTTTGCGTATAATGCGCGGGCTTACCTAATCTTGGTAAGCCTGATTTTAGCGAATCAGTCGATTGGCAGGCCTTTTTTGCCTTTCGAACAATACTCCCGATATGGGGGTTATATGTTGACGATTACACTCCCCCATCAATCGAAATGGGTGTGAGGAGTAATTATTTACGTTTATAAATAATTGGAGCTCTGGTCTCATGCAGAACCAAAGAATCCGTATCCGCCTGAAAGCGTTTGATCATCGTCTGATCGATCAATCAACCGCGGAAATCGTCGAGACTGCAAAGCGCACTGGTGCGCAAGTCCGTGGTCCGATCCCGCTGCCAACTCGCAAAGAGCGCTTTACCGTTCTGATCTCTCCGCACGTCAACAAAGACGCGCGCGATCAGTACGAGATTCGCACTCACAAGCGTCTGGTTGACATCGTTGAGCCAACCGAGAAAACCGTTGATGCTCTGATGCGTCTGGATCTGGCTGCCGGTGTAGACGTGCAGATCAGCCTGGGTTAATCAGGTCATTGAGCGATTGAGAGGTTGAAACAATGATTGGTTTAGTCGGTAAAAAAGTGGGTATGACCCGTATCTTCACTGAAGATGGCGTTTCTATCCCAGTAACCGTAATTGAAATTGAAGCGAACCGTGTGACTCAGGTTAAAAGCCTGGACACCGACGGTTACCGTGCCGTTCAGGTTACCACTGGTAGCAAAAAAGCTAACCGTGTAACCAAGCCGGAAGCGGGCCATTTCGCTAAAGCTGGCGTTGAAGCTGGCCGTGGTCTGTGGGAATTCCGCCTTGAAGAAGGTCAAGAGTTCGCTGCAGGTCAGGAAATTAGCGTAGAAATCTTCGCTGACGTTAAAAAAGTCGATGTTACCGGTACTTCTAAAGGTAAAGGTTTTGCTGGCACTGTTAAGCGCTGGAACTTCCGTACCCAAGACGCTACCCACGGTAACTCCTTGTCTCACCGCGTTCCGGGTTCTATCGGTCAGAACCAGACTCCGGGCAAAGTGTTCAAAGGCAAGAAAATGGCTGGCCACCTGGGTGATGAGCGCGTAACCGTTCAGAGCCTGGACGTAGTACGTGTTGACGCTGAGCGCAACCTGCTGCTGGTTAAGGGTGCTGTACCGGGCGCAACCGGTGGCAACCTGATCGTTAAACCAGCTGTGAAGGCGTAAGGGGATAGCAATGGAATTAGTATTGAAAGACGCGCAAAGCGCGCTGACTGTTTCCGAAACTACCTTCGGTCGTGATTTCAACGAAGCGCTGGTACACCAGGTTGTTGTTGCTTATGCAGCAGGTGCCCGTCAAGGTACCCGTGCTCAGAAGACCCGTGCTGAAGTAACTGGTTCCGGCAAAAAGCCATGGCGTCAGAAAGGCACCGGCCGTGCGCGTTCAGGTTCTGTAAAGAGCCCGATCTGGCGTTCAGGCGGCGTGACCTTTGCTGCTAAGCCACAGGACCACAGTCAGAAAGTAAACAAAAAGATGTACCGCGGCGCGCTGAAAAGCATCCTGTCCGAGCTGGTACGTCAAGATCGTCTGATCGTTGTCGAGAAGTTCTCTGTAGAAGCGCCTAAAACTAAGCTGCTGGCACAGAAACTGAAAGATATGGCTCTGGAAGACGTGCTGATCGTGACCGGTGAACTGGATGAGAATCTGTTCCTGGCAGCTCGCAACCTGTACAAGGTTGACGTGCGCGATGTAGCAGGTATCGATCCGGTTAGCCTGATCGCCTTCGACAAAGTGGTTATGACTGCTGATGCTGTGAAGCAAGTTGAGGAGATGCTGGCATGATCCGTGAAGAACGTTTGCTGAAAGTGCTGCGTGCACCGCACGTATCTGAAAAAGCATCCGCTGCGATGGAAAAAAGCAACACCATCGTTCTCAAAGTTGCCAAAGACGCGACCAAAGCAGAAATCAAAGCTGCAGTGCAGAAACTGTTTGAAGTCGAAGTCGAAGACGTGAACACCCTGGTAGTTAAAGGGAAAGTGAAGCGTCACGGTCAGCGTGTTGGTCGTCGTAGCGACTGGAAAAAAGCTTACGTCACCCTGAAAGAAGGCCAGAATCTGGACTTCATCGGCGGCGCAGAGTAAGTCGGAGGAGTAAGAACAATGGCAATTGTTAAATGTAAACCTACATCTCCGGGTCGTCGCCACGTTGTTAAAGTGGTTAACCCTGAGCTGCACAAGGGTAAACCTTATGCCCCGCTGCTGGAAAAACTGAGCAAAAGCGGTGGTCGTAACAACAATGGCCGTATCACCACCCGTCATATCGGTGGTGGCCACAAGCAACATTATCGTCTGGTTGACTTCAAGCGCAACAAAGACGGTATCCCTGCTGTGGTTGAGCGTCTGGAGTACGATCCGAACCGTTCCGCGAACATCGCGCTGGTTCTGTACAAAGACGGCGAACGCCGTTACATCCTGGCGCCGAAAGGCCTGAAAGCTGGTGACCAGATTCAATCTGGCGTTGATGCTGCAATCAAAGCGGGCAACACCCTGCCGATGCGCAACATTCCAGTTGGTTCAACGGTTCACAACGTAGAAATGAAACCAGGTAAAGGCGGCCAGATGGCTCGCTCCGCTGGTGCCTACGTTCAGATCGTTGCTCGTGATGGTTCCTACGTAACTCTGCGTCTGCGCTCTGGCGAAATGCGTAAAGTTCCAGCTGATTGCCGCGCCACCCTGGGTGAAGTCGGTAACGCTGAACACATGCTTCGCGTTCTGGGTAAAGCAGGTGCTGCACGTTGGCGTGGTGTTCGTCCTACCGTTCGCGGTACGGCGATGAACCCGGTAGATCACCCGCACGGTGGTGGTGAAGGTCGTAACTTTGGTAAGCACCCGGTAACTCCGTGGGGCGTTCAGACCAAAGGTAAGAAGACCCGTAGCAACAAGCGTACTGATAAGTTCATCGTACGTCGCCGTAGCAAAAAATAATTAGAGGATAAGCCATGCCACGTTCTCTCAAGAAAGGTCCTTTTATTGACCTGCACTTGCTGAAGAAGGTAGAGAAAGCGGTGGAAAGCGGTGACAAGAAGCCTTTGCGCACTTGGTCCCGTCGTTCAACGATCTTTCCTAACATGATCGGTTTGACCATCGCTGTCCATAATGGTCGTCAGCACGTACCAGTGTTCGTTTCCGATGAAATGGTCGGTCACAAACTGGGTGAATTCGCGCCGACTCGTACTTATCGCGGCCATGCGGCTGATAAAAAAGCTAAAAAGCGCTAAGGTAGGAGGAAGAGATGGAAACTATCGCTAAACATCGCCACGCTCGTTCTTCTGCTCAGAAGGTTCGCCTTGTTGCTGACCTGATTCGCGGTAAGAAAGTGTCGCAAGCTCTGGAAACTCTGACCTACACCAACAAGAAAGCTGCTGGTCTGGTTAAGAAAGTGCTGGAGTCTGCCATTGCTAACGCAGAACACAACGATGGCGCTGACATCGATGATCTGAAAGTTACGAAAATCTTCGTAGACGAAGGCCCAAGCATGAAGCGCATTATGCCGCGTGCGAAAGGTCGTGCAGATCGCATCCTGAAGCGCACCAGCCACATTACTGTGGTTGTGTCCGATCGCTGAGACTCTGGAGACTAGCAATGGGTCAGAAAGTACATCCTAATGGTATTCGCCTGGGTATTGTCAAACCTTGGAACTCTACTTGGTATGCGAATACCAAAGAATTCGCTGACAACCTGGACAGCGACTTTAAAGTTCGTCAATTCCTGACTAAGGAACTGTCGAAAGCTTCCGTTTCTCGCATCGTTATCGAGCGTCCTGCGAAGAGCATCCGTGTGACCATTCACACTGCTCGCCCAGGCATCGTTATCGGCAAGAAAGGTGAAGACGTCGAAAAACTGCGCAAGGTCGTAGCGGACATCGCTGGCGTTCCTGCACAGATCAACATCGCCGAAGTCCGTAAACCGGAACTCGACGCTAAATTGGTTGCTGACAGCATCACTTCTCAGCTGGAACGTCGCGTTATGTTCCGTCGTGCTATGAAGCGTGCAGTACAGAACGCAATGCGTCTTGGCGCTAAAGGTATCAAAGTTGAAGTAAGCGGCCGTCTTGGCGGCGCTGAAATCGCACGTACCGAATGGTACCGCGAAGGTCGTGTTCCATTGCACACTCTGCGTGCGGACATCGACTACAACACATCTGAAGCGCACACCACTTATGGTGTAATCGGCGTTAAGGTATGGATCTTCAAAGGTGAGATCCTGGGTGGTATGGCTGCAGTTGAACAACCGGAACCGGCTGCTCAACCTAAAAAGCAGCAGCGTAAAGGCCGCAAGTAAGGAGAGTCGCTGATGTTACAACCAAAGCGTACAAAATTCCGTAAGGTGCACAAGGGCCGCAACCGTGGTCTGGCGCAAGGTACGGATGTTAGCTTCGGCACTTTCGGTCTGAAAGCTGTTGGCCGTGGCCGTCTGACTGCTCGTCAAATCGAAGCAGCTCGTCGTGCAATGACTCGTGCAGTTAAGCGTCAAGGCAAGATCTGGATCCGTGTATTCCCGGACAAACCGATCACCGAGAAGCCGCTGGAAGTGCGTATGGGTAAAGGTAAGGGTAACGTGGAGTATTGGGTTGCCCTGATCCAGCCTGGTAAGGTCCTGTACGAAATGGACGGCGTGCCAGAAGAGGTTGCCCGCGAGGCATTCAAACTGGCAGCAGCGAAACTGCCGATCAAAACCACCTTTGTAACTAAGACGGTGATGTAATGAAAGCACAAGAGCTGCGTGAAAAAAGCGTTGAAGAGCTGAATGCCGAGCTGCTCAACCTGCTGCGTGAGCAATTCAACTTGCGCATGCAGGCGGCCAGTGGCCAGCTGCAACAAACTCACCTGTTGAAACAAGTGCGTCGTGACGTCGCACGCGTTAAGACTTTACTGACTCAAAAGGCGGGTGTGTAAATGACTGAAGTTATCCGTACCCTGCAGGGTCGTGTTGTTAGCGATAAAATGGAGAAATCCATCGTTGTTGCTATCGAACGTACTGTGAAGCACCCGATCTACGGGAAATTCATCAAACGTACGACCAAGCTGCACGTACATGACGAGAACAACGAATGTGGTACCGGCGACGTGGTGGAAATCCGCGAATGCCGCCCACTGTCCAAGACTAAGTCCTGGACGTTGGTTCGCGTTGTAGAGAAAGCGATTCTGTAATAGAGTAGCTGGCTCTCACTTAATAAACGGCTCAGAAAATGAGCCGTTTATTTTTTCTACCCATACCAAGTAAGCGGTGTTATAATGCTGCGCCCTCGGTTATGGGGCTTTTCAACGGCCTAATTTTTACTTGGGTCTTTAAAGTAGTAGTTGACATTAGCGGAGCACTAAAATGATCCAAGAACAGACTATGCTGAACGTCGCCGACAACTCCGGTGCACGTCGCGTAATGTGTATCAAGGTTCTAGGTGGCTCGCACCGTCGCTACGCAGGCGTCGGCGACATCATCAAAATTACCATCAAGGAAGCAATTCCTCGCGGTAAGGTGAAGAAAGGCGATGTTCTGAAGGCGGTAGTGGTGCGCACCAAGAAGGGTGTACGTCGCCCGGACGGTTCTGTCATTCGCTTCGATGGCAATGCATGCGTTATTTTGAACAATAACAGCGAGCAGCCTATCGGTACGCGTATTTTTGGGCCGGTAACTCGTGAACTGCGTAATGAGAAGTTCATGAAAATTATCTCTCTGGCACCAGAAGTACTCTAAGGAGCGAACATGGCAGCGAAGATCCGTCGTGATGACGAAGTTATCGTGATTACCGGGAAAGACAAAGGTAAGCGCGGTAAAGTAAAAAATGTCCTGTCTGCTGGCAAGGTCATTGTTGAAGGCATCAACCTGGTTAAGAAACACCAGAAGCCGGTTCCGGCTCTGAACCAACCAGGCGGCATTGTGGAAAAAGAAGCTGCAATTCAGGTTTCTAACATTGCTATCTTCAACGCGGCTACCGGCAAGGCTGACCGTGTAGGCTTTAGATTCGAAGACGGCAAAAAAGTCCGTTTCTTCAAGTCTAACAGCGAAACTATCAAGTAATTTGGAGTAATACGATGGCGAAACTGCATGATTACTACAAAGACGAGGTAGTCAAACAACTGATGTCTCAGTTTGATTACAACTCTGTCATGCAAGTCCCTCGGGTCGAGAAGATCACCCTGAACATGGGTGTTGGTGAAGCGATTGCTGACAAGAAACTGCTGGATAACGCCGCAGCGGACCTGGCAGCTATCTCCGGTCAAAAACCGTTGATCACCAAAGCCCGCAAATCTGTTGCAGGCTTCAAAATCCGTCAGGGCTATCCGATCGGCTGTAAAGTAACTCTGCGTGGCGAACGCATGTGGGAGTTCTTTGAGCGTCTGATCTCCATTGCTGTTCCACGTATCCGTGACTTCCGTGGCCTGTCCGCCAAGTCATTCGATGGCCGTGGCAACTACAGCATGGGCGTGCGTGAGCAAATCATCTTCCCAGAAATCGACTACGACAAAGTCGATCGCGTTCGTGGTTTGGATATTACCATTACCACTACTGCGAAATCTGATGATGAAGGCCGCGCGCTGCTGGCTGCTTTTAACTTCCCGTTCCGCAAGTAAGGCAGGGTTACTGATGGCTAAGCAATCAATGAAAGCACGCGAAGTCAAGCGCGTGAAATTAGCTGACAAGTTCTTTGCAAAACGCGCTGAACTGAAAGCTATTATCTCTGATGTGAACGCATCCGATGAAGATCGTTGGAATGCCGTTCTCAAGCTGCAAACTCTGCCGCGTGATTCCAGCCCGTCTCGTCAGCGTAAACGCTGCCGCCAAACTGGCCGTCCACATGGTTATGTGGGCAAATTCGGGTTGAGCCGTATTAAGCTTCGTGAAGCCGCTATGCGCGGTGAAGTACCAGGCTTGAAAAAGGCTAGCTGGTAATTACCAATTGAATCACGGGAGTAAAGACAGATGAGCATGCAAGATCCGATCGCGGATATGCTGACCCGTATCCGTAACGGTCAAGCCGCGAACAAAGTTGCGGTCACCATGCCTTCCTCCAAGCTGAAAGTGGCAATTGCCAACGTGCTGAAGGAAGAAGGTTTTATTGAAGATTTCAAAATCGAAGGCGACGCCAAGCCTGTTCTGGAACTGGTACTGAAGTACTTCCAGGGCAAAGCTGTGGTAGAAAGCATTCAACGTATCAGCCGTCCAGGTCTGCGCATCTACAAGAAAAAAGATGAGCTGCCAAAAGTTATGGCCGGTTTGGGTATCGCTGTTGTTTCTACCTCTAAAGGTGTTATGACCGATCGTGCAGCTCGCCAGGCTGGTCTTGGTGGCGAGATTATCTGCTACGTAGCTTAATTCGGGAGGAAAGAATGTCTCGTGTTGCAAAAGCACCCGTCGTCATTCCTGCCGGCGTAGAGGTAAAACTCAACGGTCAGGTTATTTCGATTAAGGGTAAAAACGGCGAGTTGACTCGTACTATCCACGACGCCGTTGAAGTGAAGCAAGAAGCTAACGCACTGACTTTCGCTCCGCGCGAAGGTTTTGCTAACGCATGGGCTCAAGCGGGTACCACGCGCGCTCTGCTGAACGCAATGGTTGTTGGTGTTACCGAAGGCTTCACCAAAAAGCTTCAACTGGTAGGTGTTGGTTATCGTGCTGCCGTTAAAGGCAACGTGGTGAATTTGGCCCTGGGCTTCTCTCACCCTATCGATCACCAGCTGCCGGCAGGTATCACTGCTGAATGCCCAAGCCAAACTGAAATCGTGCTGAAAGGCGCTGATAAGCAGGTTATTGGCCAGGTAGCAGCAGATCTGCGCGCTTACCGTCGTCCTGAGCCTTACAAAGGCAAAGGTGTTCGTTACGCCGACGAAGTCGTGCGTACCAAAGAGGCTAAGAAGAAGTAAGGTAACACTATGGATAAGAAATCTGCTCGTATCCGTCGTGCGACCCGCGCACGCCGCAAGCTCCAAGAGCTGGGTGCAACCCGCCTGGTGGTACATCGTACCCCGCGTCATATTTACGCACAGGTGATTGCTCCAAACGGTTCTGAAGTACTGGTAGCCGCTTCTACTTTAGAAAAAGCTATCGCGGAGCAACTGAAGTATTCCGGTAACAAAGACGCAGCAGCAGCCGTAGGTAAAGCTCTGGCTGAGCGCGCGTTGGAAAAAGGGATTGCGAAAGTATCCTTTGACCGTTCCGGTTTCCAATATCATGGTCGAGTCCAGGCACTGGCAGATGCTGCCCGTGAAGCTGGCCTTCAGTTCTAAGGAAGAGGTTTAAGATGGCTCACATCGAAAAACAAGCTGGCGAACTGCAGGAAAAGCTGATCGCGGTAAACCGCGTATCTAAAACCGTAAAAGGTGGCCGTATTTTCAGCTTTACCGCACTGACTGTAGTTGGTGATGGTAACGGTCGCGTTGGTTTTGGCTACGGCAAAGCACGCGAAGTTCCAGCAGCGATCCAGAAAGCGATGGAAAAAGCCCGTCGCAACATGATGAACGTCGCGCTGAACAGCGGCACCCTGCAGCACCCTGTTAAGGGCGCTCACACGGGTTCTCGCGTGTTCATGCAGCCTGCTCATGAAGGTACCGGTATCATCGCGGGTGGTGCAATGCGCGCCGTTCTCGAAGTTGCTGGGGTGCACAACGTATTGGCTAAAGCTTATGGTTCCACCAACCCGATCAACGTGGTTCGTGCAACTATCGATGCTCTGGCGAATATGAAGTCTCCTGAAATGGTCGCTGCTAAGCGTGGTAAATCCGTTGCCGACATTCTGGGGTAATTGACCATGGCTAAGACTATTAAAGTTACACAAACTCGCAGCTCAATTGGCCGTCTGCCGAAGCATAAAGCTACTCTGCTCGGTCTGGGTCTGCGTCGTATTGGTCACACCGTAGAGCGCGAGGATACTCCTGCTGTTCGCGGTATGGTCAACCTGGTTTCCTACATGGTTAAAGTTGAGGAGTAACAGATGCGTTTAAATACTCTGTCTCCGGCTGAAGGTGCCAAGCATGCGCCTAAGCGTGTAGGTCGTGGTATTGGTTCTGGCCTGGGTAAAACCGGCGGCCGTGGTCACAAAGGTCAGAAGTCTCGTTCTGGCGGTGGCGTACGTCGTGGTTTTGAAGGTGGTCAGATGCCTCTGTACCGTCGTCTGCCGAAATTCGGCTTCACTTCACGCAAAGCGATGATCACGGCAGAAGTTCGTCTGTCTGAACTGGCTCTGGTTGAAGGCGATGTTATCGACCTGAACGCGCTGAAAGCCGCTAACGTAGTTGGTGTCCAGATCGAATTCGCGAAAGTTGTACTTTCTGGCGAAGTCGCTCGTCCGGTAACCCTGCGTGGTCTGCGTGTCACCAAAGGCGCTCGTGCTGCTATCGAGGCTGCTGGCGGTAAAATTGAGGAATAAGTAGCAGATGGCTAAGCAACCAGGATTAGATTTTCAAAGTGCTAAAGGCGGGCTCGGCGAGCTGAAGCGCAGACTTTTGTTTGTCATCGGCGCGCTGATTGTCTTCCGCATCGGCTCTTTCATTCCGATTCCTGGTATCGATGCCACTGTGCTTGCCAAATTGCTTGAGCAGCAGAGAGGCACTATCATTGAAATGTTTAACATGTTCTCTGGTGGTGCCCTCAGCCGTGCTTCTATCTTTGCTCTGGGGATCATGCCGTATATCTCGGCATCGATCATTATCCAGCTGCTGACGGTGGTTCATCCAGCGTTGGCGGAAATCAAGAAAGAAGGGGAGGCTGGCCGTCGCAAGATTAGCCAGTACACCCGTTACGGTACGCTGGTATTGGCCATATTCCAGTCGATTGGTATTGCTACCGGTCTGCCGAATATGCCTGGTATGCAGGGCCTGGTGTTAAACCCAGGCTTTGCATTCTACTTTACTGCGGTTGTGAGCCTGGTAACCGGGACAATGTTCCTGATGTGGCTGGGTGAGCAGATTACTGAGCGTGGTATCGGCAACGGTATCTCGATCATTATCTTCGCGGGTATTGTAGCGGGGCTCCCGCCGGCAGTGGCCCATACTATCGAGCAAGCGCGGCAAGGCGACCTGCACTTCCTCCTGCTGCTGTTGGTTGCAGTATTGGTGTTTGCAGTAACCTTCTTCGTTGTTTTCATCGAGCGTGGTCAACGTCGTATCGTCGTTAACTATGCGAAGCGTCAACAAGGTCGTCGTGTTTATGCAGCACAGAGTACACATTTACCGTTGAAAGTGAACATGGCGGGTGTTATCCCGGCGATTTTCGCTTCCAGCATTATTCTGTTCCCGGCCACGATTGCATCATGGTTTGGGGGCGGTACCGGTTGGAACTGGCTGACTACGATTTCGCTGTATTTGCAGCCAGGGCAACCGCTTTATGTGTTACTCTATGCGTCTGCAATCATCTTCTTCTGTTTCTTCTACACGGCGTTGGTTTTCAACCCGCGTGAGACAGCAGATAACCTGAAGAAGTCCGGTGCCTTCGTACCAGGAATTCGTCCGGGAGAGCAAACGGCGAAGTATATCGATAAAGTAATGACGCGTTTAACCCTGGTGGGCGCGATGTACATTACTTTCATCTGCCTGATCCCGGAGTTCATGCGTGATGCAATGAAAGTACCATTCTACTTTGGTGGTACCTCGCTACTGATCGTGGTTGTCGTCATCATGGACTTTATGGCTCAAGTGCAAACTCTGATGATGTCAAGTCAGTACGAGTCTGCATTGAAGAAAGCAAATCTGAAAGGCTATAACCGCTAGTCAGATTCGTTTGAGAAGTTACGGAGAGTAAAAATGAAAGTTCGTGCTTCCGTCAAGAAATTATGTCGTAACTGCAAAATCGTTAAGCGTAACGGTGTCGTTCGTGTGATTTGCAGCGCCGAGCCGAAGCATAAACAGCGTCAAGGCTGATTATCTCGCATATTTTTCTTGCAAAGTTGGGTTGAGCTGGCTAGATTAGCCAGCCAATCTTTTGTATGTCGCACTGCAACATTATTTGAGTATCCTGAAAACGGGCTTTTCAGAATGGTGTTGCTGTATAAAATAGTAGGAGTGCATAGTGGCCCGTATAGCAGGCATTAACATTCCTGATCATAAACATACCGTTATCGCCTTAACGTCGATCTTCGGTATCGGTAAAACCCGTTCACAGGCTATCTGTGCATCCACGGGTATTGCTGAAAATGTTAAGATCAGTGAGCTGTCTGAAGAGCAAATCGAAAAGCTTCGTGATGCAGTTGCCAAATACACCGTTGAGGGTGATTTGCGTCGTGAAATTACCCTGAGCATCAAGCGTCTTATGGACCTTGGTTGCTATCGTGGTTTGCGTCATCGTCGTGGTCTGCCGGTACGCGGTCAGCGCACCAAGACCAACGCTCGTACCCGTAAGGGTCCGCGCAAGCCGATCAAGAAATAATCGGGGTTATTGAATAATGGCAAAGGCACCTGTTCGTACACGTAAGCGTGTAAGAAAGCAAGTCTCTGACGGCGTGGCTCATATCCATGCTTCTTTCAACAACACCATCGTTACCATCACTGATCGTCAGGGTAATGCTTTGGGTTGGGCAACAGCCGGTGGTTCCGGTTTCCGTGGTTCTCGTAAGTCCACTCCGTTCGCAGCACAGGTTGCAGCAGAACGTTGTGCTGACGCAGTAAAAGAATACGGTATCAAGAACCTGGAAGTTATGGTTAAAGGACCTGGTCCTGGTCGTGAGTCTACTATCCGCGCTCTGAACGCGGCTGGTTTCCGCATCACTAATATTACTGATGTGACTCCGATCCCTCATAACGGTTGTCGTCCGCCGAAAAAGCGCCGCGTGTAACGCAGCTTTTAGGATTGTTGGAGAAAGAAAATGGCAAGATATTTGGGTCCTAAGCTCAAGCTGAGCCGTCGTGAGGGCACAGACCTGTTCCTTAAGTCTGGCGTTCGCGCGATCGATTCCAAGTGTAAAATTGAACAAGCACCTGGTCAGCACGGTGCGCGTAAACCGCGTCTGTCTGATTACGGTGTTCAGTTGCGTGAGAAGCAGAAAGTTCGCCGTATGTACGGCATTCTGGAGCGTCAATTCCGTAACTATTACAAAGAAGCAACCCGCCTGAAGGGCAACACCGGTGAAAACCTGTTGCAGCTGCTGGAAGGTCGTCTGGACAACGTTGTTTACCGTATGGGCTTCGGCGCTACTCGTGCAGAGTCACGTCAGCTGGTTAGCCACAAAGCAGTTATGGTAAACGGTCACGTTGTTAACATCGCTTCTTATCAGGTATCTCCGAATGACGTAGTCAGCATCCGCGAGAAAGCTAAAAAGCAGTCTCGTGTTAAAGCTTCTCTGGAGCTGGCTGAGCAGCGTGAAAAGCCGACTTGGCTGGAAGTTGATGCTGCTAAGATGGAAGGCGTGTTCAAGCGTATGCCTGAACGTACCGATCTGTCTGCGGACATTAACGAACACCTGATCGTCGAGCTTTACTCCAAGTAAAGCTTAGTACCAAAGAGAGGACACAATGCAGGGTTCTGTGACAGAGTTTCTAAAACCGCGCCTGGTAGATATCGAGCAAGTCAGTTCGACGCACGCCAAGGTGACCCTTGAGCCTTTAGAGCGTGGCTTTGGCCATACTCTTGGCAACGCACTGCGCCGTATTCTGCTTTCATCTATGCCGGGTTGCGCGGTGACCGAGGTTGAGATTGATGGTGTACTGCATGAGTACAGCACCAAAGAAGGCGTACAGGAAGATATCCTGGAGATCCTGCTCAACCTGAAAGGGCTGGCGGTGAGAGTTCAAGGCAAAGACGAAGTTATTCTTACCCTGAATAAATCTGGCATTGGCCCTGTGACCGCTGCCGACATCACCCATGATGGTGATGTCGAAATCGTCAAGCCTCAGCACGTGATTTGCCACCTGACTGATGAGAACGCGGCTATCAGCATGCGTATCAAAGTTCAGCGCGGTCGCGGTTATGTGCCGGCTTCTGCCCGAATTCATTCGGAAGAAGATGAGCGCCCAATCGGTCGTCTGTTGGTTGACGCCTGCTACAGCCCTGTAGAGCGTATCGCCTACAATGTTGAAGCTGCGCGTGTAGAACAGCGTACTGACTTGGATAAGCTGGTCATCGAGATGGAGACCAATGGCACGATCGATCCTGAAGAGGCGATCCGCCGTGCGGCCACCATTCTGGCTGAACAACTTGAAGCTTTCGTTGACCTGCGTGATGTACGTCAGCCGGAAGTTAAAGAAGAGAAACCAGAGTTCGATCCGATCTTGCTGCGCCCTGTTGACGATCTGGAATTGACTGTCCGCTCTGCTAACTGCCTCAAGGCAGAAGCTATCCACTACATCGGTGATCTGGTACAGCGTACCGAGGTTGAGTTGCTGAAAACGCCAAACCTGGGTAAAAAATCTCTTACCGAGATTAAAGACGTGCTGGCCTCACGTGGTCTGTCTCTGGGCATGCGCCTGGAAAACTGGCCGCCGGCAAGCATTGCTGACGAGTAACCGGATCACAGGTTAAGGTTTTACTGAGAAGGATAAGGTCATGCGCCATCGTAAGAGTGGTCGTCAACTGAACCGTAACAGCAGCCATCGCCAGGCTATGTTCCGTAACATGGCCGGCTCTTTGGTTCGTCATGAGATCATCAAGACGACCCTGCCAAAAGCAAAAGAGCTGCGTCGCGTTGTTGAGCCGCTGATTACTCTTGCCAAGACCGACAGCGTAGCTAATCGTCGTCTGGCATTCGCCCGTACTCGTGATAACGAGATCGTGGCAAAACTGTTTAACGAGCTGGGCCCGCGTTTCGCGAGCCGTGCCGGTGGTTACACTCGCATTCTGAAGTGTGGCTTCCGCGCAGGCGACAACGCGCCGATGGCATACATCGAGCTGGTTGATCGTGCTGAGTCTCAAGCAGAAGTGGCAACTGCAGAGTAATCTGTAGACGCGTAAAAAAACCGGGCTTGCCCGGTTTTTTTACGTCCAAATTCAGCCAAATGTGCGCAATTCCCCCGCTGTGCTTAAGATCCTCGCCCCTATCCGCTATGCTAAGGCTTAATCATTAGGCTAACCGAGGCTGTTTGCCATGGGGTTGCTCGATCAATGGGCGGAACGTCATATCCTTGATGCCCAAGATAAAGGCGAGTTCGACAATTTGCCCGGCCAGGGACAACCATTAGCGCTGGAAGATGACAGCGCGGTGCCGGCTGAACTGCGCGCGGGTTACCGTCTGCTGAAAAATGCCGGTTACTTGCCACCGGAACTGGAAGATCGCAAAGAGGCGCTAACTGTTGCTCGCTTACTGCAAGGGATCAACAGTGAGCATCCAGACTATGTCGATCTCAGCAAGCGCATGTTGCTGTTGGAACATCGATTGCGTCAGGCTGGGATGAGCACGGATTTCTTGCATGGTGAATATCAGTGCGCACTGGATGGCAAGTTCACCCGAGAGGAGCAGTAATGTTCAAGATAGGTCAGTTGGCCAAGCTTGCCGAAGTAACGCCTGATACCGTGCGTTACTATGAAAAGCAGGGCATGATGGATCACAATGTCCGCACCGAGGGCGGTTATCGACTCTACACCGAGCAGGATCTTCAACGGCTGCGCTTTATTCGCTATGCTAAGCAGTTGGGATTTACTCTGGAAACGATCGCTGAGCTGCTGTCGATCCGCGTCGATCCTGAGCATCATACCTGCCAGGAGTCAAAGTCGATCGTTGATGCGCGCCTGAGCGAAGTGGAAAGCAAGTTGGCTGAGCTGACGCGTATGCGTGAATCGTTGAAGCGGCTGAGCGACGCCTGCTGTGGCACTGCCCATACCAGCAATTATTGTTCGATCCTGGAAGCTTTGGAACAGGGCGCCAGCGATGACAAAGGCAAAAAAGGTTGCTGACGGCACTTTAATTTTTATATCGCCGGCAGTATTATCGCCCCGTTTTATCCCTCATATTTTACAGGAGCATTATCATGACGAAATATCGTCACACCAAAGGCCAGATTCAAGATAACGCCATTGAGGCGCTGCTGCATGATCCTCTATTCCGTCAGCGGGTAGAAAAGAATGTGAAAGGTAAAGGCAGCTATCGGCGTAAAGAAAAACACAACAAAGGCGGTAACTGGGAGGCCAGTGGTAAAGTATCAAGCGATAATTTACCACTGGCCTTCTGGTTTTAAGTATTAAAAAAGCCACCTTCATCAGGTGGCTTTTTATTGGCATAACCAAACGCTGTCTTACAGTTTTGGCTGCTGTTGCTGGCTCAGCAAATCACGGATTTCCGTCAGCAGTTTCTCTTCTGCGGTAGGTGCCGGCGGCGCTGCGGGCACTTCTTCTTGTTTGCGGCGCATTTTGTTCATCAATTTAATCGCCAGGAAGATGGCGAAGGCGACAATCACGAAGTCGAATACGGTTTGGATGAATGAACCGTAGTTCATTACCACCGCCGGTACGGCGCCCTGAGCTTCACGTAATACCAGATGGAACTGTTTAAAGTCGACGCCGCCGATCAGTAAGCCCAGCGGTGGCATGATGATATCAGCCACGAAGGACGAAACGATCTTGCCGAATGCGGCACCGATAATCACACCGACGGCCAGATCGACCACGTTGCCACGCATGGCAAATTCGCGAAACTCTTTCAACATACTCATAGAACGCACCCCTTGCAGAATTAATAACTCAAGTTTAACAAAGCAATTTCCCTTTGCCACAAAAGGAGAGAAGTTTTATCTCCTCCCAAGGCAGAGAACAACCACGCGATTA
The DNA here is from genome assembly GCF_052168635.1 of Serratia sp. CY47444. NCBI lineage: Bacteria > Pseudomonadati > Pseudomonadota > Gammaproteobacteria > Enterobacterales > Yersiniaceae > Serratia > Serratia sp. CY47444. The sequence goes on along the minus strand of NZ_JBJNMH010000033.1, from coordinate 8,916 downwards.
TAGACCATAGCCAAATAAATTCGTTCTACAAGAAGAACGGGCTCGGTTGGAACAAGCGTTCAACGTCAGGCACGAATTTCTTGTCGGTAATAAACATGATGACGTGATCGCCCTGTTCGATTTTGCTGTTGCCGTTGGCAATGATCACGTCGTCGCCACGCACGATCGCACCGATGGTCGTCCCCGGTGGCAACTTGATATCTTCGACGATGCGGCCGACCACTTTGGACGTGCTTTCATCGCCGTGGGCAATCGCCTCGATCGCTTCCGCCACGCCGCGGCGCAGCGACGAAACGCTGACGATATCCGCTTTGCGCACGTGCCCCAACAGGGCGGAGATGGTCGCCTGCTGCGGCGAAATGGCGATATCAATCACGCTGCCCTGCACCAGATCGACATAGGCGCGGCGCTGGATCAATACCATTACCTTCTTGGCGCCCATGCGCTTAGCCAGCATGGCGGACATGATGTTGGCCTCATCGTCGTTGGTGATGGCGATGAAAACATCCACCTGCTCGACGTGCTCTTCGGCCAGCAGTTCCTGATCGGAGGCATCGCCGTAGAACACGATGGTATCGTGCAGCTGTTCGGCGAGTTCGGCGGCGCGTTGCTGATTCCGCTCGATCAGTTTGACGTTGTAGTCTTTTTCCAGCTTGGCGGCCAGGCCGGCGCCGACGTTGCCGCCGCCGACGATCATGATGCGCTTATACGGTTTTTCTAGCCGCTGCAGTTCGCTCATCACCGCGCGGATGTGCTGTGAGGCGGCGACGAAGAACACTTCATCACCGGCTTCGATAATGGTCGAGCCTTGCGGACGGATCGGCCGATCCTGGCGGAAAATAGCGGCGACGCGGGTGTCAATATGCGGCATGTGTTCGCGCATTGAAGAGAGCGCATTGCCGACCAGCGGGCCGCCGTAATAGGCTTTAACCGCGGCGATGCTGACCTTGCCTTCGGCGAAGTTAACCACCTGCAGTGCCCCGGGGTACTCAATCAGCTTGTAGATATAGTCAATGACCAGCTGCTCCGGCGAAATCAGATGGTCGATTGGCACCGCTTCCGGCAGGAACAGTTTCTCCGACTCGCGGATGTATTCCGGCGCGCGGATGCGGGCGATACGGTTGGGAGTATTAAACAGAGAATAGGCGATCTGGCAGGCGATCATGTTGGTTTCGTCGGAGTTGGTGACGGCAACCAGCATGTCGGCGTCTTCTGCGCCGGCTTCGCGCAGCACCCGAGGATGGGAGCCATGTCCCTGAACCACCCGAAGATCGAATTTATCCTGCAGCTGACGTAACCGACCGGAATCGGTATCGACGACGGTGATGTCGTTGTTTTCACCCACCAGGTTTTCCGCCAGCGTCCCGCCAACCTGACCGGCACCAAGAATAATTATTTTCATCGTGTTCTCTGCTTCACACTGAAAGACTTAGGGCGCGCGAGCACGCCCTGAAGAATTACATTTTAATCAGCTTAGCGTAAAAGAAGCCATCGCCGTCCTCGGGATGCGGGATATTCTGCCGCCCTGGCCGCTGCGCATCGCCGGTTTCAACCAGCTTGGCATCGGCGTGGCGCTGCAAGAACGCGGCGATCTGGCTGCTGTTTTCATCCGGCAGGATAGAGCAGGTGGCGTAAACCATCACGCCGCCCGATTTCAGATGCGGCCAGACGGCTTCCAGGATCTCGGCCTGAAGCGCGGCGAGTTCGGCGATGTCGCGATCGCGGCGCAGCCATTTGATGTCGGGGTGACGGCGGATCACGCCGGTAGCGGAACAAGGCGCGTCCAACAGGATACGGTCGAACTGTTTGTCACCGCACCATTGTTGCGGAGTGCGGCCATCGCCCAGCTTAACTTCTGCGTGCAAACGCAGGCGCTGCAGGTTTTCCTTCACCCGTGCCAGACGCTGTTCGTCGATATCGACGGCCATGACGTGCGCTTTCGGCGCCGCTTCCAGAATATGCGTGGTTTTGCCGCCAGGAGCGGCGCACAAATCGAGGATCTGTTCGCCGTCTTGCGGATCCAACAGATCGACACAGCCCTGGGCTGAGGCATCTTGCACGGTGACCCAGCCGTCGGCGAACCCAGGCAGATCGGCCACGGCGCAAGGCGCCAGCAACCGCACTGCGTCGGCATAGTCTGCATGAGGCTCCGCGGCGATGCCGGTGTCGGTCAACAGCTGCAGGTAAGCTTCGCGGCTGTGATGCAGGCGGTTGACGCGCAGCCACATTGGTGGCTTCTGGTTATTGGCGTCGACGATCTGTTCCCAGTTGGCGGGATAAGCTTGTTGAATGCGTTTCAGCAACCAGCTCGGGTGCAGATAGCGGCTGTCGTTGTTGGCCGCGCGCTGTAGCAGCTCTTCCTGCTGGCGCTGGAACTGCCGCAAGACACCGTTAATCAGGCCTTTCAACTGCGGGCGTTTCAGCGCTACCGCGCCTTCTACGGTTTCTGCCAGCACGGCGTGCGCCGGGATACGGGTATACAACAGCTGATACAAGCCGACCATCAGCAAATAGTGCAGCGTACGCTGCTTGCCGGTCAGCGGCTTGGCCATCAATTGTTGAATACACCATTCAAGCTGCGGCAGTACACGTAACGTGCCGAAGCACAGTTCCTGCAGCAACCCGCGGTCTTTATCGCTGATGGAGGTTTGCAGTGCCGGCAGGACAGTGCTTAGCGACTGCCCTTGATCCAGTACCTGGCCGATGGCTTTGGCAGCGATGCTGCGGAGATTGTAATTATTTTTCATAGGCTGAAGCTGATAACGATCGGCATTAAGAAAATAACGGCCCGACGATGAACGGCCGGGCTGTGGGGTGACTTACAGCCGGTTACCCGGGGTAAACCATTCACGACGTGAATTTAATAGGTCTTGCGCCAACATCGGTTTCTTGCCGGCGGGCTGCAGTTGGATCAGGTTGAGGATACCGTCGGCAGTCGCCACCTGAATACCGTGCTTGTCGGCATGGACAACGGTGCCTGGCTCCGCGTTGGCGCTTTGCGCCAGTACGCTGGCCTGCCACACTTTCACCGGTTGATCGTCGATGGTGAAATAGCTGACCGGCCAAGGGTTGAAGGCGCGGATGCAGCGCTCCAGCTGTGCGGCGGACAGTGTCCAGTCGAGACGAGCTTCTTCTTTGCTCAGTTTCTCGGCGTAGGTGACCAGCGCTTCATCCTGAACTTCGCGGGTGGCGCTGCCGTCTGCCATTTGGTGCAGCGTAGTCAACATGCCCTGCGGGCCGAGCTGTGCCAGCTTGTCGTAGAGACTGGCGCTGGTATCGCTGCTCTCAATCGGGCAAGCAATCTTGTGCATCATGTCACCGGTATCGAGACCGACGTCCATCTGCATGATGGTCACGCCGGTTTCGCTGTCACCGGCCCAGAGCGAACGCTGGATCGGCGCCGCGCCGCGCCAGCGAGGCAGCAGCGAGCCATGTACGTTGATGCAACCGAGACGCGGCATATCCAGCACCGCCTGCGGCAGGATCAGCCCGTAGGCCACTACCACCATCACGTCGGCGTTGAGATCGGCCACCAGGTGCTGGTTCTCTTCGGGACGCAGCGATTTGGGCTGAAATACCGGCAGTTGGTGCTGCTCGGCCAGCACTTTGACCGGGCTGGGCGTCAGCTTGTTGCCGCGGCCTGCCGGGCGGTCGGGCTGGGTAAAAACGCCGACAATCTGGTGCTCAGATGACAACAGCGCGTCAAGATGACGCGCTGCGAAGTCTGGTGTTCCGGCGAAAATAATCCGTAAAGAGTCAGACACGTTGATTTCCTGATCGGTTAGGCGCGGGCTTGAAGCTTGGCCATTTTTTCCAGTTTCTGACGAATGCGCTGACGCTTGAGCGGCGACAGGTAATCGACGAACAGTTTGCCCATCAGGTGATCCATCTCGTGCTGGATGCAGATCGCCAACAGGTCGTCCGCTTCCAGTTCGAAAGGTTTGCCTTCGCGATCCAGTGCGCGGATCTTCACCTGCGCGGCGCGCGGCACTAACGCACGCTGCTCGGGAATGGAAAGACAGCCTTCCTCGATGCCGGTTTCGCCGCTTTTTTCCAGCAGCTCCGGGTTGATCAGCACCAGGCGCTGATCGCGATTCTCGGAGACGTCGATCACGATAATGCGCTGATGGATATCCACCTGAGTCGCAGCCAAGCCAATGCCTTCCTCTGCGTACATGGTTTCAAACATATCATCCACGATGCGCTGGATATCTGCATTGACTTCTTTTACCGGCGCTGCGACTTTGCGCAGACGCTCGTCTGGGAAATGTAATACCTGCAAGACTGACATATATCTTTAGATCTGTATCCGAGTAATGAACGAGGTTTAACCTCTATTCTAGACATTTCCCGACCTGATTGACAGCATTGTGCACCAATTGCTCAGATTGGTAATACCACCGTTTTTGCTGAGGGAACAGACGATGCGGCCGGAAGAGATCGCTTTACGGATGCGAGGGGTAACGGGGCTACAGACCGTCGTGGCCAGCCGGATCGTGCAGCAGCTATCGCAAATGGGTTGCGAGCCTCGCCGCGTGCTGCATGAGCTGGGATTGAACGAACGGCAGCAGACGCAGTTCAACCAGTTGGATCCCGGTTATCTGTCGGCCAGCCTGCGTTGGTTGGAGCTGCCGGCGCACCGTATGCTGAACTATGGGGCGGCCGGCTATCCCGAACGCCTGGCCCAGATCGACGATGCGCCGCTATTTTTGCTGATCGAGGGCGATCCTCAGGCGTTGTTGCACCCGCAGCTCGCCATGGTTGGCAGCCGGCAGTTCAGCCACTACGGCGAACGTTGGGCTAACCATTTTGCCGAGGAATTGGCGCGTTGCGGCTTCACCATCACCAGCGGTCTGGCTATCGGCATCGACGGTATTTGCCATCGTGCGGCGCTGGCGGCCGGTGGCTGCACGATTGCGGTGTTGGGTAGCGGGCTGGGCAATATCTATCCGCGCCGGCACCGCCGGCTCGCGGAGCAGATAGTCGAGCAGGGCGGCGCTGTGATTTCAGATCATTTAGTCACCGACTTGCCTCTGGCCGACCATTTTCCTCGCCGTAACCGTATTATCAGCGGGCTCAGCCTGGGCGTTCTGGTCATAGAGGCTTCGCTGCGCAGCGGTACCTTGGTGACGGCTCGCTATGCGTTGGAGCAGGGGCGTGAGGTGTTCGCCTTGCCTGGGCCATTGGGAAACCCGATGAGTGAGGGTACGCATTGGTTAATCCAGCAGGGTGCGCATCTGGTCACCGGGCCGAAAGATATCGCCGAATTGCTGGGAAGCGGCCTTCAATGGCTGTCACTGAACGAAAATACAACTATTTGTGCGTCGCAGGCTGAAGTTGAATTGCCATTTGCCGATGTGTTGGCTAACGTAGGAGATGAGGTGACACCTGTTGACGTCGTCGCTGAACGTGCCGGCCAACCTGTGCCAGTGGTGGTAATCAAGTTACTCGAACTGGAGTTAGCAGGGTGGATCGCAGCTGTACCCGGCGGCTATGTCCGAATAAGGAGGGCAAGCCATGTTCGACGTACTCATGTACTTGTTTGAAACTTATATCCACAATGAACCAGAGATGCGCGTCGATCAGGATCAACTGACCGATGATCTCGCTCAGGCGGGGTTTCATCGGGATGATATCTACAACGCGTTGAATTGGCTTGAGAAGTTGGCTGACCTGCAAGAAGGTCAAAATGCCCCTTACTTTATGGATGCCGATCCGCTGGCAATGCGGATCTATACCGAAGAGGAAGGTGCGCGTTTGGACGCCGGCTGCCGTGGTTTTCTCCTGTTCCTGGAACAGATTCAGGTATTGAACCTCGAAACCCGTGAAATGGTTATCGATCGCGTTATGGCTTTGGATAATGCGGAATTCGATCTCGAAGATCTGAAATGGGTCGTGTTGATGGTGCTGTTTAATATCCCCGGATATGAAAGCGCCTATCAGCAAATGGAAGAACTGTTGTTTGAAGTGAACGAAGGTTATCTGCATTGAGCCGATAACGCGCATAGAAGACGTTATGACAAAAAACGCGATTTTTGCCGCCAGGCAAAATGAACCCTGCCCGGAATGCGGGGCCGAGCTGGTGATCCGTAGCGGTCGCCACGGCCCCTTCCTCGGCTGTTCCCAGTATCCTGAATGCCAATATATTCGCCCGCTGAAAGCGCAGGCCGATGGGCATATCGTCAAAGTGTTGGATGGGCAACCGTGCCCGAAGTGTCAGGCGACGTTGGTGCTGCGCCAGGGGCGCTATGGCATGTTTATCGGATGCAGCGATTATCCGCAATGCGATCACACTGAAGTGATCGATAAGCCTGATGAAACCGCCATTACCTGTCCGCAGTGCGGCCAAGGCAAACTGCTGCAGCGCAAGTCGCGTTACGGCAAGGTTTTTCATTCCTGCGATCGTTACCCGGAATGCCAGTTCGCCCTCAATGTTAAACCTGTCGCCGGTGAATGCGCCTATTGCCATTATCCGCTGCTGATGGAAAAGCGCACGGCAAAAGGGCCCGTCCTGTGCTGCGCCAGCAAGCTGTGCGGAAAACCCGTCGCGACTACAGAATAATCACATCATGAACTCAGAATTAAGCCCGAACCTTTTATCTATCATCGATGCTTTGCATCAACAGCAGGTGATTGCCTATCCTACCGAAGCCGTATTCGGCCTGGGTTGCGATCCCGACAGCGAACAGGCGGTCAATGCATTGCTGGCGCTGAAACAGCGGCCGTGGGAAAAGGGGCTGATTCTGATCGCCGCCGACTATGCGCAGCTTAAACCTTATATCGACGACAGTGCGCTCAGCGAACAGCAGCGCACGACGATGTTTGCCAGCTGGCCTGGGCCGGTAACCTGGGTGTTGCCTGCTCGCCCGGAGACGCCGCGTTTGTTGACCGGGCGTTTCAGCTCGCTGGCGGTGCGCGTCAGCGATCATCCGTTGGTGCAGCTGCTGTGCCGGCAGTACGGAAAGCCGCTGGTGTCGACCAGCGCCAATCTCAGCGGGCTGGAGCCGTGCCGCAGTGCCGATGAGGTTACACGGCAATTCGGCGAAGCTTTCCCAGTATTGGCCGGCGAGGTGGGCGGCCGTCTTAATCCTTCCGAAATCAGAGATGTTCTGACCGGCGAACAGATCCGTCAGGGCTAGAGGTAATAGGCATGGAGAAGTTTGCGGTATTTGGCAACCCTATCGGCCACAGCAAGTCGCCGCGAATTCATGCGCTGTTTGCTGCCCAGACCGGCATTGAGCATCCTTATGGAACAGTGCTGGCGCCGCTGGACGGTTTTGAAACCAGCCTGCAGGCGTTTATCCACGCCGGAGGGCTGGGGGCGAACGTCACGGTGCCTTTCAAGGAACGAGCTTATTCGGCCGCTTCTGAGCTGAGCGAGCGCGCAGCGATGGCCGGGGCGGTCAATACTCTAAAGGTGTTGCCGAATGGCGGTCTATTGGGGGATAACACCGACGGCATCGGTTTGCTGACCGATCTGCAGCGTCAGCAATTGATCCGGCCGCAGGATCGCATTCTGCTGGTGGGCGCCGGCGGTGCGGCGCGCGGTGTGATCCTGCCGCTGCTGTCTTTCGGCTGCCGGTTAACAATCACCAACCGTACCTTCAGCCGAGCTCGGGAGCTGGCCGACGTTTTCCGGCATCTGGGGGAGATCTCGGCGGCGCCGATGGATCAATGTGATCAGCAAGCATTCGATCTGGTGATCAATGCGACGGCGTCCGGCATCAGCGGGGAGGTCCCGGCGTTGCCTGCGGGCGTAGTTAACGCGCAAACCCGTTGCTATGACATGTTTTATCAGCAGGGCGTCACGCCGTTTCTAGCCTGGGCGCAGAAGCTGGGGGCAACGGAATATGCCGATGGGCTGGGTATGCTGGTGGGGCAGGCGGCGCATGCCTTCCTGCTTTGGCACGGCGTAATGCCAGAGATCGAGCCGGTATTGCGCCAGCTGCGCAGCGAACTGGCGGCATAAATCCCGCCCCGTTCTCTTTATAGGGAACGGGGGGCTGTCAGATGTCTTCCGACAGGTATTCATCTTTCCAGCGTACATAGTTGTTCGAAGAATAAAGCAACCCTTCCAACTCGGCGGCGGTTAACGGCCGAATCTGGCGTGCCGGGCTACCCATATAGAGATAGCCGCTGGCCAGACGTTTGCCTGGCGCCACTAAACTGCCGGCGCCAATCATCACGTCGTCTTCTATTACTGCACCGTCCAACAGGATCGATCCCATACCGACCAGCACTCGGTTGCCGATGGCGCAGCCGTGCAGCATCGCTTTATGGCCCACGGTCACGTCTTCTCCAATCAGCAGGGGATAACCGTCAGGGTTATGTTCGGAGCGATGAGTCACGTGCAGTACGCTGCCGTCCTGAATATTGCTGCGTGCGCCGATCTTTACCGCATTGACGTCGCCGCGGATGGCGACCAGCGGCCAGATACTGACGTCATCCGCCAGATCGACGTCGCCGATGACGACGCTGGAAGGATCGATCAGGACGCGCTGACCGAGTTTAGGGGTGTATTGAAGATAAGAACGTACTGCATCGGACATAGTGCTGCCTCACCTCGGGATCATATTTACCGGCAATACTAGACTCTGACGATGGAATTACAACCAATCTCAGCGCCGGATCCTGCGGAAAATGGCCCTGATCGCACAAGATCCATCCGGAAGGGCTGAAAAGTGTGCAAACAGAAAGAAAAGATCAAAAAAGGGGTTGTGCAAAAAACTCGGATCCCTATAATGCGCCTCCATCGACACGGCGCAAGTGATTCACTTCACACAGCGGCCGGGAAGAAAGAGAAAAAATCCTGAAAATTAGGGTTGACTCTGAAAGAGGAAAGCGTAATATACGCCACCTCGAGTTAGCAAGCGAAAGCGCCTAACTCACTGCTCTTTAACAATTTATCAGACAATC
>NZ_JBJNMH010000032.1:0-26618 GCF_052168635.1 Serratia sp. CY47444 | reverse complement strand
CGCCACAGGACTTCGGCGATGTCCGCCATGCCCATAGGGGCCCCCGGGTGGCCGGAATTTGCTTTTTGTACGGCGTCCATGCTGAGTGCGCGGATGGCGTTGGCAAGCTCTTTACGAGAGGACATGTTTTACTCCAGGTCGGATAAAAAAAGCAGTCAAGTTCCCTATTTTCTCAGACTCCACATCACAACGGCAATCCCTAATGCCAAATGAGAGCGAGTTCACCACTTATTAGCACGATTGGACGCTTTTTCGGAATAACACTATTCTCGCCTTAGCTGGCGTACACTAGGCTCTTGCGACAAGATTTCCTCAAAGCAAAATGACTCTTTTACCTTGTTACCTTCACAGGAAGATGGCGTTATGAAGATCCGTACCTCTTTGATTGCGTTGGGCATTGCCACCTTGGCAACCGGCTGTCAAAACCTGAATACCGAAACCTTGATGCAGTCCGGCGCGCAGGCGTTCCAGGCGGCGACCCTGAGCAACGACGACGTTAAGGCCCTGAGTGATAAATCCTGCGCCGAGATGGACAGCAAGGCACAAATCGCGCCGGCCGGCAGCACCTACGCCAAGCGTCTCAACAAAATCGCTGCGGCGCTGGGCGACAACATCAACGGCACCCCGGCCAACTACAAGGTCTACGTGACCAAAGACGTCAACGCCTGGGCGATGGCCAACGGCTGTATCCGCGTCTACAGCGGCCTGATGGACATGATGAACGACAACGAAGTGGAAGGCGTGCTGGGCCACGAAATGGGCCACGTGGCCCTGGGCCACACCCGTAAAGCGATGCAGGTGGCTTACGGCACCGTGGCGCTGCGCACCGCGGCGTCCTCCGCCGGCGGCGTCATCGGCTCGCTGTCGCAGTCGCAGCTGGCGGACATCGGCGAGAAACTGGTCAGCGCCCAGTTCTCGCAGAAGCAGGAAAGCGAAGCGGATGATTACTCGTTCGATCTGCTGAAAAAGCGCGGCATCGATCCGAACGGCCTGGCCACCAGCTTCGAAAAATTGGCCCAAATGGAAGCCGGCCGTCAGAGCAGCATGTTCGACGATCACCCGTCTTCCCAAGCGCGCGCGCAGCACATTCGCGATCGCATCGCGGCAGAGAAGTAACAACGAGAACGCCCGGCAACCGCCGGGCGTTTTTTATCGTCTCAATACAGGGTTTTCTGCGGCGGCCCGGCGAAGGTCAGCGGCCCGACCTGCTTCATGTCCACCTCGACCACCGACGGCCCCGGGTAGTTGATCGCCTCGGCCAATACGCCGTTGAACTGCGCCGCCGCCTCGACCTTCCAGGCTTTCAGCCCCATCGCCTCGGCTATTTGAGTAAAGGCCGGCGTATGCAGCTCGTTGTAATACTGGCGCCCGGCGAAATACTTGTCCTGAATGCCGCGCATCACGCCATAACCGCCGTCGTTCATGATCAGCAGGGTGATGTTCACCTGTTCCTGCGCCATGGTCGCCAGTTCCCCCAGGCCCAGCGCCAAACCGCCATCGCCCACCAGCCCCACCACCTTGCGCTGCGGGTTGGCGATCGCGGTGCCGATCGCCATCGGCAGCCCCATGCCGATAGCACCGGCCAGCGAGTGAATGTTGCACAGCGGCGAGATCGCGCGGAACAAACGGCTGCCCCAGACGCTGCCGGAAACGGTGATATCGCGCACCAGCAATCCGTCCTGCGGCAACGCGGCGTCGATGGCGTCGTTGAGTTTGGCGTATTCGCCGGACTGTTGACGCAACGCGCTCTCCGCCTGCTGCACCGCCCCCGCGATCTCGGCATCCCACTCGGCGTTAACCTTCTCGCCGGGGCTCAGCCGCGCCGCCAGCGCCGTCAGCAGCGCCGCACAGTCGCCGTTGATCTGCTCATCGGCCAGGTAGTTGCGGTTGGCCGCCGCCGGATCGATGTCAATCTGCACCAGCGGGCGCGGCAGCGGCAGCGTCCAGGTGCGGGTTTCATTACTGCGCAGGCGCGAACCAGCCACCAGCGTCAGGTCGCACTGCGTCAGGATCGCCTCGATGCTCGGCGAGTTGTGGAACGCCCGCAGGCTGCGCGGATGGCTGTCCGGCAGAATGCCGCGCCCGTGGGTGCTGGAGATCACCGCCACGCCGGCGTCCGCCAGCTTACGCACCGCGTCGCCGCAGGCCAAGGCGCCACCGCCTAACCACAGCAGCGGACGCTTGGCCTGTTTCAGCCGCTGATGCAGCCGCTCCACCGCCGCATCGTCCGCCTTCGGCAGCGGCGCCGGCGCCAACGCTTCGGTCAGCACCGAACGGGAAACCAGGCTACTTTGAATATCGATCGGGATCTCGACCGCCACCGGGCCACAGGGCACGGTTTGCGCATCCAGGATCGCCCGCTGGATCACCGCCACCGCCTGCTCCGGCGAATTGACCCGGTAAGCGCGCTTGGAGCAGGCGCGCAGGAAACCGAGCTGATCGCGGGTTTCATGAATAAAACCGGCGTCGGCGTCCAGATAGGCTTTTTCCACCTGGCCGGTGATATGCAGCAGCGGCGTGTTGGCGTTGAGCGCCTCAATCATCGCCCCCACCGCGTTGCCCGCGCCGGCGCCGGTGCTGGTCAACGCCACGCCCAGGCCGGAGAAGCGCCCGTGCGCGTCGGCCATGGTGACCGCGCCCGCTTCGCCGCGCGCCGGCACGAAGCGAATTTTATCGCGCTGCCCCACCGCATCGGCGATCGGCAGATTATGAATCGAAATGATGCCGTACATCGCCGACACCGCGTACTGTTCCAGAGTCCGGGCTATCGCCTCGCCAACCGTGATTTTATCGCTCATCATCTGCCTTCTTAGGGTAGTCGTTATTAGGGTTATGCGTAGAGGTGTCGGCCTAGTCGCTCCAGCGGTTCACCTGATGGCTCAGCGCCAGATACACGCTTTTCTGCTGCATGTAGGCCTTGATGCCGTTCAGGCCCTTTTCGCGGCCCAGCCCGCTTTCCTTGAAACCGCCGAACGGTGTAGAAATCGAGAACGTTTTGTAGGTATTGACCCAGACGGTGCCGGTTTCCAGCCGCTCCGCCAGCGCCATCGCCCGCGGGAAATCGCGGCTCCAGATGCCGGCCGCCAGGCCGTACACCGAGTCGTTGGCCTGTTCGATCAGCTGTTGCTCATCGTCAAACGGCAGCGCCACCAGCACCGGGCCGAAGATCTCTTCCTGGCAGACGCGGGCGTCATTGTTCAAGCCTTCAATAATGGTCGGCAGGTAATAGCTACCGCTCGCCAGTTGCGGATCGGCCGGCGCTTCGCCGCCGATGATCACCCGGCCACCCTCCTGCCGCGCCAGCGCCACGTAGTCCGCCACGCTTTGCCGATGTTTGGCGCTGATCAGCGGGCCGAGATGCACGCCCGGCACCAGCGGGTTGCCGATACGCAGCCCCGCCGTCAGTTCGGTCAAGCGCGCCAGCAGCGGCTGATACAGCGAACGATGCACGAACAGCCGCGAACCGGCGATGCACGCCTGGCCGGCGGAGCTGAAAATGCCGTAGCAGATGCCGCGCGCCGCCTGCTCCAGATCGGCGTCCTCCAGCACGATGGTCGGCGATTTCCCCCCCAATTCCAGCGAGGTGGGGATCAGCTTGTCGGCGGCGATGTGCGCCAAATGGCGCCCGGTACTGGTCCCGCCGGTAAAGGCGATCTTTTTCACCAGCGGGTGGCGCACCAACGCCTCGCCGATCACCGAACCTTTGCCCGGCAGCACGCTGAGCAGCCCGGCCGGCAGGCCCGCCTGTTCGAACAGCTCGGCCAGCTTCAGCGCCATCAGCGGCGTCGCTTCGGCCGGTTTGAGCACCACCGCGTTGCCCGCCGCCAGCGCCGGCGCTACCTTCTGCATTTCACTGGCGATCGGCGAGTTCCACGGCGTAATGGCGGCGATCACCCCCATCGGTTGATACTGGCTGAGCGTCATCACCTCGGCGCTGCGCGGGGTCGGCAGCTCACCTTCCAACACCTCGCAGGCGGCCGCGAAGTAGCGCGCGGTCGCCGCCGCGCTGGCCACCAGCCCGCGGGTCTCCGCCAGCGGCTTGCCGTTGTCGCGGGTCTGCAGCTCGGCCAGCTGTTCCTGCTGCGCCAGGATCAGGTTGCTGACGCGGTAGAGGATCGAGGCGCGTTGGTGCGGCACCAACCCACGCCACTCCGGCGCGCGCCAGGCGCGTTCCGCTGCCTCCACCGCCTCATTCACGTCCTCGACGTTAGCGGCACGCAGCCGCGCGTTGACGCTGCCGTCAGCCGGGAATACCGAAGCCATCTCTTCGCCACGCCCTTCGCGCCAGCGTCCGGCGACAAAAATATTCAATCGTTCCATGCTCCGCTCCTGCCGTTCAGGCAATAAAACCGCCGTCCACCAGACGGCGGCAGGCTTGTACCGCGCTCAGCGCCGCCAGGGTTGATGTTTTGGGATTGCTCGCCAGCGGGGTGCCGCTCAGCTCGATGTGAAACTCGCCAAAATCGCCGCACACCTGCAGGCGATGGGTATTGCGTCGGGTGGCGGGATCGACCTGCAGGCGTACCCGGGTGGCGTCCATCCCCAGGCCGTTGAGCGCAATGGTGGCCGCCACGTTGGCATTAGCCGGGAACAAACGCGCCGCTTCACGCGCCGAACCTTCAAAAAACACCTGCGCTTCACTCACCGCATCGAGATCGATCAACTGTTCCGCCGGGCTGCCGCGCCAGCTGGCCGGGCTTTTACTGGCCTGATAGGTCACGCTCTCCAGCCCGCCTTCGCGCGCCGACGCCAGCCCGTCCATCCCCGCCACCGCGCCGGACAGCACGATCAGTTGCCCGTGATGGCGGCGGCAAACCTGCTGCAGCCGCTGTTGCAATGCGGCGTCCGCCAGCGCGCCGGTCGAGATCAGCGCCAGCGGCCAGCCGCGCTGCAGCACCGCTTCGCCAAACTCCGCCACCGCCTGCTGGCTGGCGCACTCCAGCACCAGATCCGGCCGCTGCGAACACTGCCCAGGATGGGCCAGCGCCTGCACCCGCCCGCCAAAAGCCTCGGCGATCGCCGCATGATGAGCTGCGCGCGCCAGGATCCAACCGACCTCCACGCCTTCCGGCAAACGGGCGATCACTTCCTTCGCCATCGCGCCGTAGCCAATCATCATGATCTTCTTCATCTTTTTCGGCCCCTGCTACACATGGCGGTTAAAGCCGCCGGAAACGTCCAGCGCCGCGCCGGTGGTAAAAGAAGCCAGCGGCGAAGCGAGGAACAGCAGCGCCTGCGCCGGCTCCTGCGGCTTGCCCAGGCGCTTCATCGGGATGCCGCGCCGTTCGGCGATCGCCGCCGTCCACTGCTCCCAACTTTGATCTTTATCGCTGCGATCGTCGAAACGGCGGCGCCATTGACCCGACTCCACCATCCCCAGCAAGATCGAGTTAACGCGAATACCTTTGTCCACCAGCTCTTTCGATAGCGTCAGCGTCATGTTGAGCAGCGCGGCACGCGCCGCCGAGGTGGCGATCATGTGTTCTTCCGGCTGCAGCGCCAGCAGCGAGTTCACACAGGTGATAGACGCGATCGCCGATCGTTCCAGCGCCGGTAAGAACGCCTGCACCGGATTGATCACGCCGAACAGCTTCAGCTCGGCCTCATGCAGCCAGGCCTCGCGCGGCGTCTGGTCAAAATGGGCGACGAAGCCCTGACCGGCGTTGTTGATCAGCAGATCCACGCCGCCGAAACGCGCCGTCACCTGAGCGGCGAACTGCGCCACCTGCTGTGCATCCAGCACGTCGCAGCGCAGCGCCAGGATCTCCGCCTGCGGGAAGTCCGCGCGCAGGCTGGCCTCCGCGCCGGCCAGTTTGTCCGGATCGCGGCCGCAGAACGCCACCTTCGCCCCTTCGGCCAGCAGCAGCTTCAGAGTTTCGAAACCGATGCCCGACGAGCCGCCGGTCACCACCGCCACCCGATCCTCAAGCTGAAAATTCATCGTTGGATTGCTCCCGTAAAATCCCGCAGATAGCGGTTGAAACACGCCGGCGCATCGAGGTAGCTGGCGTGACCGGCGGCGGCAATCAGACGCAGCGTCGCGTCTTGCTCACGCGCCAGCTCGGCCGCCTTCTCCGGCGGCGTAATGCGATCCTGTTCACCGCACCACACTTCCAGCGGGCCGCGATAGCGCGCCAGATAGCGGCCGATGTCGTCGTTAGCCAGCATCCAGGCGGCACTCAGAAAACCGTCGGGATCGAGCTGCTGCATGCCGTTGCGCACCCAGGCGATGTCCTGCGGATCCGCCTCTTCATGCAGCAAGGCCGCCGCCCGCTGCTCGCCGTAGCCCACCGGCCCCAGCGTCTCTATCATCTGTTGGCGCTGGCCGTACACCTGCCGGCGTTTTTCCTCCGGCGCCGTGGCATAGCCCTGCGCCGGATCCGCCAACACCAGCCCACATAGTCCGTCCGGATAGCCGGCGGCGTAGGCGCTGCCGATCAGCGCCCCCAGTGAATGGCCGACGATCAGCGGCTGCGCCAGCTGCAGCTCAGCAATCAGCGCCGCCAACGCCGCCGCATAACCGGCGGCATCGGCCTGCGGGTCCGCCAACGGCAGGCTGCCGCCGTAGCCCGGCGCGTCCCACGCCAACAGACGGTGACCGTCCGTCAGGCCGCTGTCGTTGAACTGCTTGATCCACGAGGCGGAGCCGGAGCTGATGCCGTGCAGCAACACCACCGGCCGCCCCTGCCCGGCCTCGCGCCAGCTCAGGGTGTACGCCCCGCAGCGCGCCCGTTGGCGTTGCGCCAGGCCGTTCATCAGTTACGCTTCACTTTGGACAGCGGATGGTCCGCCGGATAAGTCGGGATCTCCGGCTTGGCAGTGCCGAGCATCACGCACATCAGCGCCTCTTCCTCGCCGTGGTTGAACAGGCCGCGGTACACGCCCGCCGGCACCGAGATCAGATCGCGCTCTTTCAGCCTGGTTTCGTAATACTCTTCGCCATCCTGAATCATCAGCGTGATGCTGCCTTTCAGCATGAAGAACACTTCTTCCACGTCGTCGTGCAGGTGCAACGGGCCCTCGCACTTCGACGGCAGCACCATGGTGGAAAAGGTGAAGTTGCCCGCCGGAATGGTGTTGGCGTCGCTGGCCACGCCGGTGGCGCCGGTGCCGATGTAGCGCATCTGCGCGCGGCGGTATTTCGGGTCAAAGTCGGCCTGGAATTTCAGCGCGTTCCAGTCGTATTTGCGGCCCTCGAAACGGGCGATGCGCGACTCTACCCAGTTTTCCATCGACAGATCCTGCGGCTTGACGCCGGCTTTGTTCTCAACCTGAGACATGTTGTCACTCCTCTGTTGAATCAAATGGTTATCCCCTTCGTCTTTCACGCTGTGGCGTTGTTGGCTGCATTCGTTCACACCAGTCACTTACCGCAGTAAGCTCCTGGAGACTCACGAACTTGCCGCCTAGCCACAGCATGAAATCCATTGGGCTTAGCAATTGTTAATTCAGTACTTTCTCAGCAACGGCAGCAGAATGAGGCAGCCGACGAACGCCATCACCACCAGGAACAGCAGGCCGTTATCCATATTGCCGGTGGCGGCGATCAACGCCCCCATCAGCACCGGCGCCAGCGCGCCGGCAAAATTGCCCAGTCCGTTGAAAATGCCGCCGGCGGTGGCGCTGACCTTGCTGCTGGTCGCCTTCGCCAACAGCGCGAAAATATTCGGCGCACCGGCGCCCCACATAAAGGTGCTGAAGGCCATGGCGGCGATCACGCTGTAGGTGCCCTGCAGGTGCAGCACCACCGCCAGACCGAGGCCGGCGCCGCACAGCGACAGGAAGCAGGCCAGCGCGCGGCGATCCAGCTTGTCCGACAGCCAGGCGCCCAGCACTTCGCCGAGCAGCATGGCGATGAACGGCAGCGAAGAGAGGTAACCGGCATGCTCCAGATGAATGCCTTTGCCCTTGATCAGGTAGCTCGGCAACCAGCCGTTCATGCCCCACAGGTAGGTCAGGAAGGCGATATTGAACAGGCAAATCATCCAGAAATGCGGGCTGCGCAGCAGCTCGCGGCGGTGCTGTTTGCGTTCGGACACCGCCGGCTTGGCCGCCGCCGCCGGGCGCGAGACGTTCAGGTGGCGCATGCCGAACAGCACCAGCAACATCACCGGCAGCGTCAGAAACGCCATAAAGAAGAAGGTGGTCTGCCAGTCGAAGGTATTGAGGATGTACAGGGTGACCGGGAAGCCGAGCGCGGCCCCGAGCGGCGTGCCGAGCAGCCACAGCATGGTGGCGCGCGCCTGCAGCTGCGGCGGAAAGGCCTGACGAATAATGGCGTAGGCCATCGGCAGCAGCGGCCCTTCGGCGATGCCGAGCAGAATGCGCAGCGTCATCATGGCGTGATAGGAACGCACCAGCCCCATCAATACCATCAGCACGCCCCACACCACCATCATGCCAATCAATACTTTTACCGGGTTAAGCCGATCGCCGATGCCGCTGAGCAGCATCGAGGAGATGCCGTAGGAGAACAGAAACGCGCTCATCAGCAAGCCCAGCCGCGCCGGGTCAAAGCCGATCCCTAACGCCTGCTGAAACTCGGCGTCGGAAAACAGCGCCGCGATGCTGATCTTGTCGAAAAACGCCAGCAGCACGCAGGCGAACAGCGCGATCGGCACCGACCAGCGCACCCGTTGCTGCGGATTTTCGGCAACGGCTTCCCCCGCCCGTCCAGCGCGGGCGTCAATGTCTTGCGTAGTCATAAAACGCTCCCGAGGTTCGGGCGTTATTTCAACGCCATCAAAGAAAACTCCGCATCCGCCAGCTGCTGCGGATCCAGCACCCGGCCGCTCGCCAACCAGCGCTTGCCGAGCTTGATGGTGCGCGCGTCGTTGAACGCCACCATCTGCACCAGCTGCCGATCGGCGTTCAGCGTGAAGAACACCTGCGACTGCGGCGTGCGGCGCACCACATGGTGCACGCCGCCGCTCGGCACGCCGAGGATCTGGATATTGACGTCATATTGATCCGACCACAGCCAGGCCACGTCGTCATACGGAGCGGCAAAGGCGTCGAGCATCGCGCAGGCGGTGCTGATGGCCTGATTTTGCGCGTAGGCCCAGGACTGCAGGCACAGGCCAAGCGTCGGGTGGCGCGCCACGTCGCCGGCGGCGAAGATCGCCGGATGGCTGGTACGCCCTTGGCCGTCGACCACGATGCCGGACTCGATCGCCAGCCCGGCGCTGCGCGCCAGTTCGAGATTCAGCTCGACGCCGATCCCCACCACCACCAGATCGAAGGCCTGCGGATCGCTGACTTCGCTGCCGATCCAGGCGGCGCCGTCGCGATCTTCCAGCGAGATCTCGCCGCAGCCACACAACACCGTAACGCCCTGCCGGCGATGCAGTTCGAGCAACGCCTGCGAGACATCGGCGCCGACGCTGCGCATGCATAGCGCGGGCTGGCGTTCAAACACCGTCACCTCGGCGCCGAGACGGCGCGCAGAAGCGGCGATCTCCAGCCCGATCCAACCGCCGCCGACGATCGCCAGACGGCGGCAACCTTGCAGGCCCTGCCGCAACCGGGCCGCATCGTCCCAGGAACGCAGCGTCATCACGCGCGGATGCTGCGCCCAGGCGGCGCCCGGCACACGCGGCCGCCCGCCGGTGGCGATCAGCAGCTGCTCGAACTGCAGCCGTTGCCCGTCGCTGAGCGTGACGATTTGCTGTTCAGCGTCGATGGACTCGGCGCGCAGCGGGCGACGCCAGTCGATATTCAGCTCCGCCACCGCCTGTTCGCTGAACAGCCGACTGAGGGGAGCCGCGGCATCCAGCAGCGCCGCTTTCGACAGCGGCGGCCGCTCGTAAAAATCGTAGGGCTCGTCGCTGACCACCGTCAGCCGGCCGCTGTAACCGCGGTCGCGCAGCGTCTTGGCCGCCCAGCCGCCGGCCTGGCCGCCGCCGACGATGACGATGCCCGTCTGTTCTGGCCGGTTCATAACGCTTGCGCCTTTTTATGCTGGCGGCGCGTGTCGTGATCGATGCCGCCCTCTACCGCCCATTCGGTGAAGGAGACCAGCGAATGCTCCAGCTCGCGCGGCTGCCAGTTTTCCGTCAGATAATCGTCGTTGGTGTAATACTCGAACGCGCCGCCGGTCGGGCTGTTGACGTACCAGAAATAGGCCGAGGAGATCGGGTGGCGGCCGGGGCCGATAAAGGTGCTCCACTGCTCTTTGTTCATGGCGATGCCGCCGCCAATCACTTCGTGGATATCGCGCACGGTGAACGCCACATGGTTCAGGCCGCGTGGGCGGTTAGGCAGCTTCAGCAGGAACAGATTATGGTGGCCGCCGCGCGCCTGGGTGCGCAGGAAGACGGCGCGATCGATATAGCGATCGGAAACCTGGAAATCCAACAGCTCGCGATAGAAACGCTCGGTCGCCGCCAGATCTTCAACGAAGAACACTACGTGGCCAATATTGATCGGTTGCGCCTGCGAATAGACCGGGCTGGGTTGATCGATGCGGCGCACGTCGCCCCATTGGTTGATCGGCGTGACCGGCACCTCAACCGCCTGCTGGCGGCTGACGACGAAGCGCAGCGTCATGCCGTTGGGATCGAGGCATTCCAGCTCTTCTCCCACCTGACGGAAGCCGGGCATCAACGCCAAACGCGGCTGCAGGCGCGCCAGATCGGCGGGTGAGCCCACGCCCCAGGTCATGCGGCGCAGGGTAGAACCGCCTTCAAACGCCGCAGGCAGCGCCGCGCTTTGCAACGGGTACAGGACAACCTGCGCCCCGCTCAGGGTGGTGAATTCGCGCTGCGGTTCGCCCCAATGTTGCGTGGCGGGCTGCAGGCCGAAGTCTTGCATGAATTTTTCGCAGGTTGGCAGATTTTCGACGCCAAATTCCAGTTTTTCGATTCCGATTACGCTCATTGTTCAGCCTCACGTTCTCGCTGCATACGGTTTTCAGGCATGAGTGAACCCCGGCCCCTGTTTACTGTGGGCCTTATCCCTGCCTGAGTGAAAGAGTCGGTCCTGTCGGTTAGCCGACGTTGGCCTGCGGCGGCGCGCCGAGGAAGCCAGAAATTTTCTCCGCCGCGTCGCGCACTTCCATGCGCAGCCGCTCGCGATCCGCTTTCGGGATCTCATCGGACGGCACCATGATGCTGACCACCGCCTCGACCCGCTGCTCGCGGTTGAAGATCGGGTAGACGATCGAGGAGATGCCGTGGCGGAAGAACGATTCGCCGATCACATAGCCGCGCGCCTTGTCTTGCTGCACCATCTGCCACAGCGTTTCGCGATCCGCCGGGGTGCCCGGCGCGTTGCCCGGCAGCTGCGCGTCCGGATAGAGTTGTTCGAACTCGCTGCGGGTGGCGCTGGTCAACAACATGCGGCCGAGCGAGGTTTGGTGCACCGGCAAGCGGGTGCCGACGCTGACCTGATTGATCTGTGAACCGGCGGCGCTGACGCGGGCGATATAGATCACGTCGCGCCCGTCGCGGATCGCCAGATGGCTGCTGCACTGGCTGCGATCGCGCAACTGCTCGATCACCGGCTGGCCGGCCTGCGCGACGTCCAGCGACGCGATGTATTCAAAACCGAGACGCAGCACCTTGATGCCCAGTGCGAAGGTATTGGTGCGCGGATTGCGCTCCAGAAAGCCCAGGTGCTCGAGCGTCTGCACCACGCGGTAGGCGGTGGCCTTCGGCATATCGACCAGGCGATGCAACTCGGCAAAAGTCATTTCCTTATGCTGCTCGCCAAACGCCAGCAGCAACTGCAACCCGCGATCCAGTCCCGGGATCAGATACTTACATGCTTGCTCGTCCGCCATCTCTCGCTCCTGCGCTGTGCGCCTGCCCTGCGGGCCGTCAGTTGAATACGAAGCCGCCGTTGACCGGCAGCAGTTGGCCGGTGACGAAATCCGCCAGCGACGACAGCAGATAAAGTACCGTACCGTTCACATCGTCCGGGTGCTGCGCCCCGGCCAGCGCGCGCCCCTGCTCGTACAGCTGATGGCGCTCGGCGGGCACATACTCAGTGGCTTCCACTCGCGTCAGGCCCGGCGCGATGGCGTTGACGCAGATACCCTGCGGGCCCAGCTCGCGCGCCATCGATCGGGTCATCGCGATCACCGCGCCTTTACTGGCGACATAGGCCATCAGGCGCGGCGCGCCCCACAGCGCGGTGTCCGACGCCACGTTGACGATCTTGGCGTGCGGATTGCGCGCCAGCAGCGGCACCGCCGCCTGGCTCACCAGCCAGGTGCCGCGCACGTTGACTTGCATCACCCGATCCCACAGATCGATATCGTATTCCATCATGGTTTTACCGCCGACGCCGGTCGCCAGCGCCGCGTTGTTCACCAGACCGTCGATCCCGCCGCCAGCGGCGATCTTCTCGAACGCCAAGCGGATCGAATCCGGTGAGGCCAGATCGATCGTCTGCGTTTCCACCCGAGCGCCCTGCTCGCGCAGCGCGGCGCCGCTCGCCGCCAGCTCATCCGCCAAGATGTCGCACATCACCACCTGCGCGCCTGCTGCGGCGATGGCGGCGGCAAAGCTGTAGCCCAGGCCGCGCGCCGCACCGGTGACCACGATGCGCTTGCCGTCCAGCAAGCCGTTCACTGCGCCGCCTCCCGCTCGCGCAGCGTCGCCAGCTGTTTCTGCGCCTCTTTCTGCATCAGGCGGCGCAGGCGCGACAGACCGACGTCGTGCTGGTACAGGTATTCGCGGCCGCGGGCGTTAGGCGCCATGTTCTCGAGCACGATGCGATCCTGCTCGAGCACGTCCCAATGCAACGATTCCAGGCGATTACGGTACATGAAGCGCCACATGTCGCGCTGCCAGTCTTTGACCTTACGGATGCGCCAGAAGAACACCCGGCAGTGATCCTTGTCTTCCGGCACCACCATGCCGATGATCCAGAAGTGACCACCCGGCCCAAAGCGCTTCTTGTACGGGATCGACAGGCGCATCCAATACGCGCCGCTGCTGCCGAATTCCACCCAGTCGAAGTTAACCCCGATCTGTCCGTTCTTTTTGAAGATAAACCCGCTGTCGGTCGGCTCCAGCCCCATATCCGCCTTGCGATCCCCTTCCGCCATCGAGTGTGAGGAAGAGTGCAGGTAGGTGCCGTGCATCGGATCCATCACGTTTTCCAATGCGTACTGGTAGTTGCAGTCCCAGCTGGCGGTACACAGAAAATTACTGTACGACGCTTCGTCCGCCAGCTCTTGCGGGAAAGTCAGCGCCGCCGGCGCTTCATCCGCCGTCACGCCGAAATAGAGAAACACTGCGCCGTAGGCTTCTTTGGCCGGGTAAGACCGCAGGCATTTTTGCCCCACCAGCGGGCAGCGATCCACCGCCGGCACGTCTTTCACCGTTCCGTCGCCGCCGACTTCCACCCCGTGATACCAGCAGGCGATACGATCGCCGAGGTTCCACCCCATGGAAAGCCGCGCGCCGCGGTGCGGGCAGCGATCTTCCAACGCGTGGATCTGGCCTTCACCGTCGCGCCACACCACGATTTGCTGCTCGAGACGGGTGATGCCGACCGGGTTGTTGCCCACTTCCCAACTGGCCAGCACCGGATACCACATGCCGCGCAATCCCTGGTCAAGATAGTCCTGCAGGCTCTGTTCGGAGGATGTTGTGTTTGCTGTCATTGTCTTCTCCCGGATGTGGCTCAGAAACCGTTAACGTGAAGGAATTCGCGGAACGTCGCCTCATTCCACGGTTGGCCGCTGCGATCGAACAGGCGGCGCTGATTCAACGCGCTGACGATCTGCTCCAGCTCTTCCGCCCCCTGATCGAAGATCGTTTCCAGCGCCGCCACCAGCGCGGTTTCGAAACCGTCCGGCACCCGGGCGCGGTTTTGCCAGATGACATTGCGGAACTGGCCCGGCTGATGGATTTGGCCGTTGCCGCCTTCGCGGGCCGGCGTCACCTGTTGGGTGTCCGGCAGCCAGGGATTGAAATCGGTGATGTGCTGCATGATTACTCCTCCGCGATAAAGGTGATCTGGATTTGGTTGTCGACCACCCGGGTGGGATAGGTTTGCAGATCGCGGCCGCCTGGCTCGCGCAGGCACTGGCCGGTGCGCACGTCAAACAGCGCTTCGTGCAGCGGGCACTCAACCTTGCCGTCGTCTACAAACCCCTGGCTGAGCAAGGCATAAGCATGCGGGCAGACGTCTTCCAGCGCGTAGTAGTTACCGTCGAGCAGGTACACCCCGATCTCTTTTCCTTCCACTTTGCCGGAGAAAGGAAAATCTTCTTTCACCTGAGACACTTCGCACACATTCTTCCAGCTCATTGCTTTTATCCTCTATCTGATTGTTTCATATATGAAACTCAGTTTCTTATTTAATACAGCCACTATAAGTCTGGCGAAACTTTCGTCAAGCGAGCGGAACGGCAAATGTTAATGAAAGGTTGTTTAAAAATGACAAATGCGGGAGGGATCACGAAATCATGCACCGATATGAAAAACCTATGTCAGTTGTGCGCTCTTCCGCTAATTTATGGCAAAAAATGCGTTGATCCCGGCGGCGCATTGCGCGTAAAAGTGTTTTCTCACTGTCTTTTACACTCAATTTAATAACAATTAATTTACATTAATCAGCCTCGTCCCCCGCGTTTGCGCGTAATGGCCTCCGCGGGCGAGTTTACTGCTGCCTGAATTCGTCAACCGCTCGCACTGAGGAACGCGCCGTGCAACAACGTCAACGCTGGTTTGGGGTGATCGCCCTGCTGTTTCTGATCGTTATCGCCTATGCGGATCGGGTTAATATCGCCGTGATGTTGGTCAATCCCGACTTCCTGCAACACTTTCAACTCGGCGGTGACCGCGCCCATCAGGGCACGCTGATGACGGTGTTTTTACTCGGTTACGGCCTGTCCGCCATGTTGCTGACGCCGTTTCTGGAAACGCTGATGGGTTACCGCCGCGCGCTGACGCTGAGCGTCGTGATGTGGGCGCTGCTCACCGCCGCGTCGCCGCTGGCGGGATCGCTGTTGTTGCTGTGCGCGGTGCGCGCGCTGCTTGGCGTCAGCGAAGGGCCGCTGTTCTCGCTCAAGACCATGTACATCAGCGATCATTTCGCCGCCGACGAGCGTGGCAAACCCAACGCGGTCAGCGCGCTGGGCGTCTCGTTGGGGCTGGTGATCGGCTTTCCGCTGGTGAGTTTTCTGATGGCGCACTTCGGGTGGGCGATGTCGTTTCACCTGCTGGCACTGCTCAACCTGCTGTTGGGCCTGGCGCTGGTGCGGCTGTTCGTTCATCCGCTCGCCTTACCCTCATCTTCACGCCCCGCCGATCCTCAGCCGGTGTTGAGCCGCGTCTGGCACACCTTCGCGCTGGCCTGGCGCACACCGATGCTCGGTTGGATCCTGCTGATCGAGATCGCCACGCTCAGCTACCTGTGGGGATCCAGCGCCTGGCTGCCGGCTTACCTGACTGATGAAAAAGGATTCTCCATCAAGCAGATGGGATGGATGGCCGCACTGCCTTTCATCGTCAGCATCGCCTCAAAATACCTCGGCGGCGTGCTGCTCGATCGTATCCGCCCCTATCAGGCGCCACTGATCTTCGTCTTTGGCGGCGCGGCGACCGCACTGTGCATCTATGGCGTAATGAACAGTCATCAGCTTGGCTGGATCGCCTTCTTCCTGCTGGCGGCCAACGCCTGTTGGGGCGCACAGGGCGCGGCAATCCCCACTCTGCTGCAGCATTATGCGCGGCCGGAGGCGGTCGGCAGCGCCTATGGGCTGATCAACGGCATCGGCAATCTGTTCTCGGCGTTTGTGCCGATGGCGATGGGCATGGTGATGGCCAGCCAGGGCAAGGTGTCTTCGGGCTTTGCGGTACTGATTGCCTCACAGCTGCTGACGCTGCTGGCGGGCGGCGCGCTGTTTAGCCGCATGTTGCTGGCTCGCCAGGTGAAGCGGGCATAAATCCGTTTCACCGTGTTCTACGGCGGCAAACCGAAAGCGTTGAGAGGGTGCTCATGGATCTGGACGCCAACAACCAGCAGACGGGGGCCCCCCCCGTCGCCGGGTTGCCTTACCGTTCGGATTCGTAAGCCAAAATGGCCGCAACCTCCGTAGTGCCCGATCGGATCCGCAGCTCGCACAGCGTGCTACGGGTTATCCATGCCAGTGATATTACCGTGGCACAAATAACCACCAGTTTTAACAGGCTCCGTTTGTTCGGCATCATGCCTTCTTCTCCTTGCCTCGCGGCGGGTAAGAGGCTAACTTAACGTTGCTGGCGTTAGAGTAGGCCTCGGGTTGATGAATATCGACTCGGGGCTTTTCTCTTTGTACCTTTCACGCAGGCTCTAGATACAAAGATCCAGAGCACCCGCGCGCAGTATATTCATCCTCCCCGTTATCCCGATTCCTTTTTACTGACTCCGTTTCATTTCTGCGCAAAATTGCGCAAAGGCGTTGCAACAGACTGAAAATCGCCGCACGGATGGCGAAAAATGAAATAAAAAAAGCGACCCCCATACGATGGGAGCCGCTTTTTCAGCGAGGCGTGGCCAAGCGTCAGGCGTGTTTCTTGGCCGCCTGCAGGTATAGCATCTCCAGACCCAACGTCGCCGCGGCCAGTGCGGTGATCTCGGACTGGTCATAGGCCGGCGCCACTTCCACTACGTCCATGCCGACGATGTTCAGCGACTGCATGCCGCGTACCAGTTTCAGCGCGCGATCGGAAGTCAGGCCGCCGATCACCGGCGTGCCGGTGCCCGGTGCGAACGCCGGATCCAGGCAGTCGATGTCGAAGGTCAGGTACACCGGCATATCGCCGACGATGCCCTTGATCTGGGTCAGCAGGTCGTCCACGCTGCGATCGTTCACCTGCGCGGCGTCCAGCACGGTAAAGCCGTTGTCGTGATCGAACTCGGTGCGAATGCCGATCTGCACCGAGTGGTGCGGATCGATCAGGCCTTCGTTCGGCGCATGATAGAACATGGTGCCATGGTCGAACTTGCTGCCGTTGGCGTAGGTATCGGTATGGGCGTCGAAGTGCACCAGCGCCAGCTTGCCGAAATGCTTGGCGTGCGCGCGCAGCAGCGGCAGGGTGACAAAGTGGTCGCCGCCGAACGAGAGCATGCGCTTACCGGCTTTCAGCAGTTTCTCCGCGTGCGCCTGCAGCTTGTCGCTCATGTCCTGCGCATCGCCGAAGTTGAACACGATGTCGCCGCAGTCAACCACGTTCAGCCGATCGCGCAGATCGAAGCTCCACGGCCAACGGTTGCCTTCCCAGGCCAGGTTGGTGGACACCTGACGGATGGCCGCCGGGCCATGGCGGCCGCCGGCGCGACCGGAGGTCGCCATGTCAAACGGAATGCCGGTGATGACCCACTCTGCATCGCTGTCGTAAGGCATGAAGTTCAGCGGAAAGCGCAGGAAACCAAAGGCGTTGGACACTAATGAATTATCGGACTGATGGCCTAAGGTGCTCATAGTAAACCCTCGTAGTTCAACAAGTTGCCGGGCGCAGACGCCGGGCCGTGACAAAAAAAAATCCCTCCCGCGTCGTTAGCCCGACGAGAAAGGGATTTGTTCGATGTTTGTTTCGGTGCTACCGATACGGCAGATTATGGCCGCATTTTGTTCATGCTTCAAGGGGGCATAGCTTCGTGCCCAAGAACAGATGCGGAACGCTGCTTGCGCAGTTCTCCACTTTATGCAGGGACCATAAAATGGTGACGTTGTTCGCGGACTACTCCAGACTCCCATCCCTGTAGCGACTACAGCTTTGCGGTGTTGAAACAGACATGCGTTTATGTTTTTCCGGCTCACGCCTAGTCGGCAAGAACGAATCGGGTCAACGATTTCTATTGAAGAGACATCAGGCGTTTACTCAATCTCGTTCAATGCCGCATCAGGCACCCAATAAGCACCAGGTTTATTAGGGATAGTTATGTGTTTTCGATATTGCTGGAATCCTTTCCTTCTATCAGTGATACAAACCTCAATGCCGGCAGGAAGTGCAATGACAGAATGCTCTGATAATAAAGGAGATAATTCCGATGTATTTCCAGATTCGATAATAGAGGTCATTTTTCTATAAGACTCAGCGTTGAGCGCGGCATAGTACCCTGATTTAGTCACCACTGTATTTCCGTCTGGGCAGGCTGCAACGACTGGCCCCGTGAAACCTAACAGAGCAAACATACCAATTACAGTATTTTTCATTTTGATCTCTCTTTGTATGACTTAAGGATATTCCCGGTGAGTATGTAGCACACGTAAAATCTCCATTTACAACTCATTGACATGGCAAATAATAATATAGTTAGGGTGAATAATAATTTCCCGTGAACCAGTCCCCCTGCCAAAGCGATAAAGATAAGGGTGCTGAGGCAGATTCTCGAAGCATGTACAATTTAGCTGTGCAACTTTATACTCGCAGCTGGGTTATATTGGTCAATATAATCAATGTTCTCTGTTAGTAGAGTTACTACACCTTAATTCTAAAAATATCATCCGCCCAATGGGCTACGCCATTGGGCAGAGTAGCTCAATTGTAATACAAGTCAATTTGGGTCGTCAGGTTGGCCGTACCGGGGGTAACGTGATCATCCAGGGCGACATACTGCGCCGCGTACTTCATGGTTAGCTCACCCTCAGAGTTTGGATAAAAGCTCCTCCCCCAATAAACATTAGGCCCAACGAAATAATCATAAACGCCATCATAGCTCTCATTCGCTATCTTCACTGCGACCCCCGACGCCACACTGTCTTGATCCAAAGCAAAAGCCTGACTATCCCCTGCTGCTGCCGTGCCTGAAAAACGCACTGTAACAGAAGTATTTTTGCTTGTTCTCGGGCAACCGGTCGCTTTTAATTCAAACAACACCGGCGAACTCAGGTTCCCGGTTTTAGCCAACTGGCTGCGGTTAATATCCCCCAGCGGTACGCTCATGTTCTTGCTGGCGGCCGTCAGATTGCAGGTAAATTGAATAAACTTCACTTTAGTTTTGATCGTGCCGTCTGCACCTTGTGCCGTACAGGCCAGGCCAATCAGGCAAGTTGACAAGCCCTGAACGATTCTTCTGATTGCTTTATTCATCACATTTTCCTTCGTCACCATAAAAATAGGCCATGGCGGGTTTAGTTATAAAGAATGCTGAACTGAATAGTGCCCGTCGCCTCACCAAGTGGGATGGGCTGGCTCTGGTTCTTGCCAAGCCAACGTATCGACACACCAAAATGAAGATCATTCGCACTGCCGGAACCGCTGTTTTTAAGCTCATAAGGCTTCGATTCACCGTTAACTCCAATATCAGCAAAATCCGCATTGTATATCCCGAACCCTACGTTCTGTGCGGCTCCCGGCTGCCCCTGATTATCGGGGGCGAAAACATAGCCGTATCCGGTACCTTCAAATCTAATCTTCACCTGCTTAGCCCCCGAAGGACAATCCAGAAGCCTTATGGTTTGCCCATAGCCACGGCTGCCCAATGAGGAATTACCCGCCTGCTCACCAAAATCCACCATGATATTCTTCGATTCGGCGGCGACTACACAGGCATTCTCCACCACCCGCCCAGTCACATTAATACTCCCATCCGCCGCGTAGAGCGGCGGGGATAACATTGCTGCGCTGAATAATGCCAGCAGCGGCATTCTTTTTCTCACTGTTGCTATCATCATTAATTTCCTTATCTCTCTGATAATGCCAAACGATCATCGTGCTGAAACAGGCCCGGTTATTATGGATAAACCAGGCTAATCTGCGTGGTCAGGTTGGCGCTGCCGGGGGTGACCGTTTGCGCCTTCGTGGCAATATAGGCAGCCGCGCCGCTGATTTACTTTTTACTCTCGCCACTTTCCTTATTACTGGATAACAGCCTTTTATTCTGATGATATCGATAAGCCGACGCAGGGGGTGGCGGGTGGCGTTATTTAGTCATACACCAGATTGAGTTGGATGGTGGCGTTTGCCGTTCCGGGCGTTACTTTATCGGTTAAAGCGATATATCGTGCATTAAATGGCTGAGAGAAAGTTCCATCCTTCCCTGGGATTTCTCCATATCCAGAAGTAGAATTAGGAATTTTGACATACTCCTCGTAAGAGGAAACATCGGCCACCTGTACCCCAACCCCCTCGGCAACGGAGCCACTGCCTAACGCAAAGGCTTTATTATTTTGATCGGCAGCAACGCCATCAAAACGGAACCATACGGTCAGGCCTGGTACACAGTCGGTTGCTTCAACGGTAAAATCAACCGGCTTGCTGGTCGCACCGGTTGATGCCAGCTCGGCACGGGAAATATTCCCCAGCGCTACCTGCATATTTTTGCTTCCTGCGGTTAAATTGCAGGTGCCATGAACAAACGTGACTTCGATATCCACGCTGCCATCTGCAGCATAAGCGTTAAACGCCAATCCACTACCGGCCAGCAGCAGCCCCTTGATGATATTTTTCATTAGCTGTTCCTTATCTCAATAAAAACGAAATTCAATAATCCATCAAGGATAAATCAGGCTAAACTGCACGCGAGCACGAGCAACCCCTGCAGTAGGCATTTCCGAGGCAATTCCCGTGCGGAATACAAGCTTATTCACCGCCCCTTTTTGCAACTCAATAGCTGGGCTGAACTCATTAACAGTCAGAAGATCGCTGAACCAGCCATTATCACCCTGCGCATTGCTAAAGATAAAACCCACATTTTTTGCCGCATCGGGCTGGTCGCCATTATCGGCAGCAAAAACCTTGCCTGGAAAATTATTGCTGCTTGCCGCAGTTCCTTCAAACCTGATGCGTACCTGGCTAATACTGTCCGGGCAGTCCGCCAACTGCACATAGATTGCGCCACCGTCCCCTAAGAAGGTCGGATTGCTTTCGACGGATCTTACTCCCTTATTCACCTTCTGGTTTTTAGAACTAGTATCCAGCACACAGCTGCTTTCGGTTACTCTGCCAGTCACATTAATATTCCCATCCGCCGCCTGCAGCGGCGGTGCCAACACGGCGGCGCCGAGCAGCGTCAGGGGCAGTGCTATTTTTCTCATCATTATCTTCATCCTTATTGATAGGTGAGGCTAAAGGTCGCTACCGCGTTGGCCTCGCCGGCGGCGATCTGCGGTTGCGTTTGGTAATAACGGGCGCTGAACGGGTAGCTGCGCAGGCCCTGTAAGGCCGTTTCCAGCGGCAGCCGCTCCCCCAGCGCCAGCGGCGCGCTGCGGTAGAGCAGCTGCACCCCGACGCCGCGCGCGCTCTCCTGCGCCTCGGGGTGGGTCAGCGCCAGCACCCCGGGCGCGTCGCCACCTGCGGCGATGCCGTCGAACTGAACATTGACCTGGGCGCCGGCGTCGCAGGCCAAATCCAGCAGGAACGGCTGCTCGCCGCGCGTGCTGCCCACGCCGCGAAAATCGCTGCGCGCCACCTCGCCCAATGCCACCGTGCGGTGGCGGCCGCCCTGCAGCTCGCAGGCCAACCGGGTAATAGCGACCGGTTTTTGCAGGGCAATATCCAGCACCGGCAGCCCATTAACCGTGCGCCGAGCCAGCGTTTCCGTCGTCAACACGCCGGAGACCAGCGGCCCGGTCACCACCAGCCGCAGGCTGATTTGCCGTTTGCCGGCGGCAATGGCGCCGCTCGCCGGCCAGCCATCTCTGAAAGCGGCATCGGTATCCAGCGCATAGCCCAGCCCGCTAATCGTGGTGCCGTAGACCGCGCTGTTGCCGCTTTTCAACCCACTGTCGCCGCCCTGCAGATTCAGCCGGGCGTCCTTCGCCTCCGCGCAGGGCGCCAGCGACGCGGCCTGCTGCACCTGGCGCGTGCCCTGCCACACCACGCTGCCGACCGGCAGATCGCGTTGCAGCGTCTGCGGCGGAATGTCGAACAGCAGCCGTTCCGGGTTGCCGGCCGGCAGGCATTCCGCTCCCCAGGCGCCGCCCGCCGCCCACAGCCCGCACAGGCCGAGCATCCATACTCCCGCTTTCATCCTTTGCTCCTTAACGGCACTCGGCCGCTATCTCTGGGATCTCCGGGCCGGCCGTTTCCGGCAGGCCGTAGACGACCTGGCATTGCTGGTCCGGTTGTTTGCCCCACTGCACGTGCAGCATGCCGTTGGCCGGCATGCCGGCCAGGAACAGCTGCCCGCCGTCGCCGACGATGCTGCCGTCACCGCCTGCGCCTGCCAGCGTGGCGATCGCACCAAACGGCACCGGCCGGCCGTCGGCGCGCGTCAGCGTCATCATCATCCGTGCACCGACCTTGGTTTGATAATCCGCCAGCACCACCGCGCCGCGGGTCGGGATCACCGTCTGGCTGGTCAGCCCCAGCTCCACGTCGTCCGCGAGGGTGGTCGGATCCAGTGCAATCGCGTTCTGGCGATAGGCGGAGAGGTAAGGCACCACCGCATAGCCGCGGCTATCGGTTTTCACCCCCACCTGATTCACCACGCTGACCCCGCCGGCACCCGGCGCGCGCACCAGCGCCACCGTATCGTTAAGCGGTTGCGACAGCGTCACCCCGCCGGCATGCAGCAACACCCCGCCCTGAACGTCGTAATTCAGCCGCTGGCGCTGGCCGTCGTGGCTCAGCCCGGCGCCGAGCAGCGCCTTGCTGCCGCGATAACCCAGCGTCAGATTGCCATTCTCGCCTTCGCCCTGATTGCCATAGCCGCCGGTTATCCCCCAGTTCAGGTTGTCGCCTTCCAGCGCGGTGCCGTTCAGCCCCAGCGTCTGCAACGTTTTGCCGTTGTTGCTATTGCTGATGCCATAACCGGCCCAGGTGTTGTGTGCCCACAGGTTCAGTGGAATGCTGACATTCAGCGCCACGACGCGATCGGTCTGAGCCTGATAGCTCTGGTTCTGACTGTAGTTAAGGCCATAGCTCACCCCTTTGATGCTGCCGTTGTAGCCCAGGCTGACGGACTGGCGCTTGCCTTGTTCCCCCCAGCGCCGATCTTCCGCCAGGCTCAAGAACAGTGAGCCTGGCAGCGGCCCCAATCCCTGCTGCAGCGAAAGTTCTTTACGGCTGCGGGTCGCGCTGTTGCTTGTCCTATCGCGGGGTTGCATCGCCTGTTGCAACGTGGTGTAGCCTTCGCTGGCATGGCGATAACCGGCCAGGCTCAGCTGGGTGCCGGTGAGCGGGAAGCTTTTTTCATAGCGCAGGCGCCACATGTTGCCCTGCCGATCGTCCCCCTGAACGGCCTCCTCCGGCCGCCGGGCCCAGCTTTGCGTCATATCCAGCGACAACGCGCCGGCGCGGCCCAGGTTTTGCCCCACGCCCAGCGCCAGCGAACGGTAACGATTGGCCCATTGGCCACCGCCATACAGCGTGGCGCCGAGCGGCAGGCCGTAGATCAGCGTGCCCTGCATAAACTTCTCGTCATCGGCGCTCGCGTCCTGCGCACGGTATTGCCCGGCGGCCAGGCCGTAGCTGAGCCGCCCTTCGCGCTGCAGCACCGGCAGCGAGGCAAACGGCACCAGCAGGCGCTGTTCCGTACCGTCGCTTTCCTTGATGGTGACATCCAGATCGCCGCTGCCGGAAACCGCATACAGATCGCTGATTTCAAAGGCGCCCGGCGGCACATAGCGCTGATCGACCACCACGCCGTTCTGGCGAATGATCACCTCCGCATTGCTTTTGGCGATGCCGCGCACCACCGGCGAGTAGCCGCGCAGGCTGTCCGGGTACATCTCTTCCACCGAGACCAGCTGTACGCCGCGCAGCGGCAGCGAATCGAAGATATCGCCCGGCGTGGTGGCATCGCCCAGCGTCAACAGCCCGTTCAGCGGGGTGATGTCTCGCTGTACATAGCTGTTCAACGTGCGCCAGTGCGCCTCTCCCTGACCGTTCCGGTTCCACACGCCGTCATGCCGCAACCGCCAGGCGCCCCAGTTGGCGCCGTTGCGCAGGTTGACGAAATAGCTGCTTTCATTGCCGCCCCCCTGCCGGCTGCGATCGTGCGCCCCACGCAGGGTATAGTTGCTCAGCAACGCCGGAATGCCGCTGTCCCACTGCTCCGGCGGCACGTAGCCGCGCGCCTGGCGTTTTAACGCCGCCTGCGGGATGCTCAGCTTCAACTGCTGTTGCTCGAACAGCAGTTCCGTTCGGGCGCCGGGAATGGCCTGCGGCAAGTTGATGCACGCATCGGAGGGTTTCAGCGCGGGAAAGGCGGCCAGATCCACGCCAAAGCCCTGCAGATCTTCCCATTTCAGACAAGGAACCAGACGTTCTTTGCCCTGTTCGTCCGGCTGCAGAGAAAAGGCCAGCGTGCGAGTATCCAGCCGCTGCTCGTTGAGGAACAGATCAACGCGATACTCCCCCGGCGGCTGTTTCTCCTCATCGGTGAACAGCGCCAGATCCACTTCGGTTTGCGGCGTATTGCCTATCTGCAATAAAGCCGAGCTAAAACGGTATTCCGCCTGCGCTACGCCGCTGTACATCAGCAGGCCGGCAAGTTGCCAGGCCAACGGCGTCAGCCGATATTCGCTGCGCCGCCCAGATAGGCAGCGCGCTGTTTTGCTGTTCATGTTTCACATCCCTGTTCACACCGCGCCCCTGGCTATCAACCGAGCCATCACAACGCTTGTTGGTGCTGAGCGCTCAGGCCGCCGTAGTCGTTGATCACCTGCCAGCTCACCTGTTTGCCGGTGGCTGAAGGCGGCAGGGTATAGGCCAGCGTGGCGAACGGCGCCACCATCTGCGGCTCCTTGATTTTTTCACCGGCGACCGAGACCGTAGAGAAACTCAGGTAGTAGGGGGAATCATTGATCGCTTTCAGCGTGTTGCCGCTGCGCTCCCAGCGCACTTTCCCGGCCGCCTCTTCCGGCGAGCCGGGCAGCGACGCCGGGCGATAGAAAAGTTTGATGCGGGTACGCACCGCGATTTGCAGGTGGTTGCCTTTGCCTTCCGCCTCCGGTGGCACCGTTTTGACGCTGAACCAGAATACCGACTCGCGATCCTCCGGCAGCGGCTGGGCGGTTTTCACCACCCGCAGCGTATTCTCTTTGCCGCCGTTCAGGCGAAACAGCGGCGGCGTGACCAAGAACGGCGCCTTGACGTTGCCTTCCAGATCCGCATTGACCCACGATTGCACTAAGTAAGGGATGTCGTCCGGGTTTTTTACCGTGATGGTCGCTTCTTTCTTGCCGCCGGGATACACCAACCGGGTGCCGCCGATCACCACGCCAGCAGCAGCCTGAAAACTATTGATTAACAGCGCGGCGCACAGCGCCAAATAGACAGCCTTCATTATTGTGCATTCCCTTGATGTTGTGATTAAGTCGTTCTATTAACAAGTTACCGCCACAGAATGCGTATTCCATCGATCAATAAAGCCAAGTCAGATAGATTAGTTATACAAAACGCTGAATTGTATAGTGGCGTTAGCCGCACCGGCGGTGACTTTATCTGTTGATCTGTAGCGTGCCGCAAAAGACAGGCGATTCTCACCCTCATTCAGCGAAAATTTCTCCGAAGTACCACCAGGTACAATCGATTGTTTTCCCCAACCACTCTCACTTATTGCAATAAGTTCTAAGGCTATACCAGTGGCGCCGCCAGAGATAAGTTGGAATAGATTTTTATTGTTGGAATCTGCCTCGCCATCCAGCTGTACAGTAGCCGCCTTGGTATTTGCCGGACAATCTTTAAGCTCCAAGAAGAACGCTGTTGCATAACCCCAATCTCCCACGTGTTCAAAATCAGCCGCAGCCGCGTCCCCCAGACGCACATCCAGAGTTGGGCTCACCACACAAGCGTTATCAACAATTTTTCCAGTAACGTTAATCACACCATCGGCGGCAAACGCAGAGGAGCAGAGCGCCGTACACGCCAGCATAGAAGCAACCAGATACTTTTTCATCGAAGTCCCCTAAAACACATTTTTGTTTTTCAAATACCCCACTCCTCACCCGCAAAAGCCTTCCGCCCGATGAGAATTTAACGAATTACCGGCGAAAACGTGTTTCACCGGTAAATTAACGCCGGATAGAAAATTAGTTATACGCAACGCTGAATTGAATAGTCGTGTTAGCATCACCGGCGGTGACTTTATCCGTTGATTTATAAGCCGCCTCGAATGTCAATACATTGTCACCCTCATACAGCTTGAATTCCTTGGTGCTGCCCGGCCCCATCCTTTCACCTGGCGCAGCAATACGCAGCGCCAGGCCAGTTGCACCGCCGTCATTCAGTTTGAACAGCTCGGTGTTGTTGTCGTCCGCCGCGCCGTCCAGGGTCACTTTGGCACTGCTCAGGTTAGCCGGGCAATCTTTCAGCTCCAGATCAAATTTCCGGGCACCGGATTCATCTCCCACATTCTTAAACGCCGCCGCCGCCACATTTCCCATCTGCACGTTCAGCGTCGGGTTAACCACGCAGGCGTTATCGATGATTTTACCGGTGAAGTTAATCACACCATCGGCGGAAAACGCCGAGGAAGAGATCGCCGCACAGGCCAGTGCGGAAGCTACCAGATACTTTTTCATATAAGTCCCTTATATTATTTAAACCACTAAGTTATATGTCGATATACATAATTGATCGTGGCGTGAACACCACGTTTACTGCGCATCGCTATTACCGATGGCAATATATTATGCATCACGCACGATAATATGGGCGCCATGCATGAAGTCATCATTATAAAATCTAAGGAATGTCATTAGTACTCAGAAACCCACCAAGGATACT
>NZ_JBJNMH010000031.1:0-29097 GCF_052168635.1 Serratia sp. CY47444 | reverse complement strand
AGTCGGTGAACCTCTACAACACGCGGCGGCCGCACTTGTCGCTGAAATACAAAACGCCCGATGAGGTTCATCGGGCGTTATCCGGTTGAAAAGTGTCAACCTATATCAGGACTAGTCACGCGCGGGGCGTTTCAGATCGGGCAGCCGCCCATTTTTTCTTCTTCGCTCAGGGTGTCCAGCTGCAGGATGTTCAGCATGCTGTTGGCGATCTCCCGTTCGCCCATCACTACCTGATTGGCGCCGCGATCGGTGATGTAGGCCACCTCGTCGTCGTAGTGGGCGCGGGCGATGATCTCGATGTTCGGGCGCTTGGCGCGCGCCGAGGCGACGATCTCGCCGGCCTCATAGCCGTTGGGGATAGTCAGCAGCAGCCAGCGTGCGCAGTCGAGCCGCGCCAGATCCATCACTTCCGGATTGGCGGCGTTGCCCAACACCGTCTTGATGCCTTGCTCGCGCAGCGCTTCCACCCGCGGGCGGGAGTTTTCGATCACCACCAGCGGAATGCCCGCCTCGGCCAGTTTGCCGCCCAGCAGGCTGCCGACGCGGCCGTAGCCGACCACCAGCGCATGGTTGCACATCTCTACCGGGATCTGCTTCTCTTCTTCCACCGCCTCTTCGAGGATTTGCTCTTCGATGGTTTCGGTCTTGGCCAGATAGCGCTCCAGCAGGGTGAACAACAGCGGGTTGAGCATGATCGACAGGATAGCGCCTGCCAGCACCAGATTGCGACCGTGTTCCGACATCATGCCGAGCGTGATGCCAAGGCCCGCCAGAATAAAGGCGAACTCGCCGATCTGTGCCAGGCTGGCGGAGATGGTCAGCGCGGTGCGCTTGGAGTGGCCGAACATTTTCACCAGCAGGAACGCAGCGGCGGATTTGCCGAACACGATGATCGCCAGCGTCGCCAGCACCGCCAGCGGTTCGTTAATCACGATCATCGGATCGAACAGCATGCCGACCGAGACGAAGAACAGCACCGCGAACGCGTCGCGCAGCGGCAGGGTATCGTGCGCCGCGCGGTGGCTCAGTTCGGACTCGTTCAGCACCATGCCGGCGAAGAAGGCGCCCAGGGCGAAGGAGACGTCGAACAGTTTCACCGCGCCGTAGGCGATGCCGAGCGCCAGCGCCAATACCGCCAGGGTGAACAGTTCGCGCGAGCCGGTGCTGGCGGTTTTCGACAGGATCCACGGTACCAGACGGCGGCCGACCACGATCATCAGCGCGATGAAGGCGATGACCTTGCCGATGGTCAGCGCCAGCTCCATCAGCAGTTGGCCGCTGCTGGCGTTGTTGTTGCCCAGCATGTTGCCGAAGGCCGGTAGTAACACCAGCGTCAGCACCATCGCCAAATCTTCGACGATCAGCCAGCCGATGGCGATTTGCCCGCGCTGGCTGTCGATCAGCTGCCGTTCCTCCAGCGCGCGCAGCAGCACCACGGTGCTGGCGGTGGAGAGACAGAGGCCGAACACCAGCCCGGAGATCAGATCCCAGCCGAGCAGCTTGGACAGCCCCATGCCGAGCAGGGTAGCGACGGCTATCTGCGCCACGGCGCCGGGTATGGCGATAGATTTTACTGCGAGGAGGTCTTTCAAAGAGAAGTGCAGGCCAACACCGAACATCAACAGGATAACGCCGATTTCCGCCAGTTCCGGCGCCAGTGAGGTATCAGCAACGAAACCGGGGGTGAACGGGCCGGCGAGTACCCCTGCGGCCAGATACCCCACCAGAGGGGAGATGCGCAGGCGGTTCGCCAGCATGCCGAGGAGGAAGGCGAGTACTAACCCTCCGACGATGGTGGTAATGAGCGGTGTTGAATTATGCATCCATACTCCTTCTGGCTATGCATCGCGGCACGGGAGAAACGCAACAAAGTTACGAAAAGATACATTTAGTTTATTGCATTTGTTCGCGGCTTGCTTGGCTAATTTGGCCTTTTTTGTAAAAAAGCAGAGGATTTCACTTAAGGCGGGGCAATAAGGGAGTTTTGTGTCAGATAAGCCAAATAATATTGATTTATCCGTAGGATAACCCGGATGAATAAATAATTTCATCCGGGCGGTTCGCGGGGTTATTGCGGTTTATGCTCCATATTGGGCAGTAGTGCGGTGATAATGCCGATCAGCGGTAGGAAAGCACAGATTTGGTAGACCAGTTCGATACTGGTTAAATCGGCGACATAACCAAGAACTGCCGCGCCTAACCCGCCCATACCGAAAGCAAAACCGAAGAATAAGCCGGAAACCATGCCGACTTTACCGGGGATAAGCTCCTGAGCGTAGACCAGAATGGCGGAGAACGCCGAGGCGAGAATAACCCCGATGATCACCGTTAAAATGCCGGTCCAATAGAGTGATGCATAGGGTAAAACAAGGGTAAATGGCGCAGCGCCGAGAATAGAGCCCCAAATAACGTATTTACGCCCTATCTTATCGCCAAGAGGCCCGCCGATAATGGTGCCAGCCGCTACTGCGAACAGGAAGGCGAACAGATGAATTTGCGCATTCTGCACTGAAACGCCGAACTTATGTATCAGATAAAAGGTGTAATAGCTGCTAATGCTGGCCAAGTAGAAGTATTTGGAGAAAATTAGCACCAGAAGAATGCCCAGCGAGTAGGCAACGGTACGTTTTGGCAGCGGTTTCAGCATCGACGGGCTTTTCGGCTGCCCTTTAGTTGCCCGGTGCTGATGTTGATACCACTTGCTGACCTGCAGCAAT
Organism: Serratia sp. CY47444; assembly: GCF_052168635.1. Lineage (NCBI taxonomy): Bacteria > Pseudomonadati > Pseudomonadota > Gammaproteobacteria > Enterobacterales > Yersiniaceae > Serratia > Serratia sp. CY47444. The sequence continues at coordinate 26,380 of NZ_JBJNMH010000031.1, read as the reverse complement.
ACCACGATCGCCAGCAGTGCCGCCAGCGTGAACCAGGCGACGTTGCCTTTGCCGTAAGGCGCGATGATCAGCGCGGCCAGCAGCGGGCCGAGCGAGCTGCCGAAGTTGCCGCCGACCTGGAACAGCGACTGCGCCAGGCCGTGTCGTCCGCCGGAGGCCATGCGCGCCACGCGCGAGGATTCTGGGTGGAAGACCGATGAGCCGGTGCCCACCAGCGCCGCCGCCAGCAGCACCAGCGGGAAGGTGCTCGCCACCGACAGCAGCAGCAGGCCGGACAGGGTAAAGCCCATGCCGATCGGCAACGAGTAAGGCTGCGGGTGTTTATCGGTGTAATACCCGATCAGCGGCTGCAGCAGCGAGGCGGTTAGCTGATAGGTCAGGGTGATCATGCCGATCTGCACGAAGCTGAGGTGAAAATCGGCTTGCAGGATCGGGTAGATCGCCAGGATCAGCGACTGGATCATATCGTTGAGCAGGTGAGACACGCTGATGGCGCCAAGGATGGAGAAGGCGGTTCCCTTCACCGCACTGCCCTTGGCGGGCGGCATCGCGCTTTGGCTACTGTCGGTCATATTATTATTAGCCTGAGAAGTTGTTGAGCACAGAGATGACATCTTAGGCAGGGCGCCCAATTTTTACCATATCTGAAATAATCAGACTCACATCGCAAAAATTTGAAATCAGCTGTCATTAATTCGCGCTACAATTCCGCCCTCATCATAAAAGCTATTGAATACACGGAGATCCGCCATGCGTTTTTCGCTGAAAACCACCGCATGCGCGCTGGCCGTTTCCCTGACGTTGCTGTCGGGGGCCGCCAGTGCCTGGGAAAAGGATAAGACCTACGCCATCACCATTCTGCATAACAACGATCATCACGGTCACTTCTGGCAGAACGATCACGGCGAATACGGTCTGGGCGCGCAGAAAACGCTGGTGGACGGCATTCGTCAGGAAGTGGCGGCGCAGGGCGGCAGCCTGCTGTTGCTGTCCGGCGGCGATATCAACACCGGCGTGCCGGAATCGGATTTGCAGGACGCCGAGCCGGACTTCCGCGGCATGAACCTGGTGGGCTATGACGCGATGGCGATCGGCAACCACGAATTCGACAACCCGCTGAGCGTACTGCGCCAGCAGGAGAAATGGGCAACTTTCCCGCTGCTGTCCGCCAATATCTATCAGAAAAGCACCGGCCAACGCCTGTTCAAGCCTTACGCCTTGTTCGACAAGCAGGGCATCAAGATTGCCGTTATCGGCCTGACGACCGACGACACTGCTAAGATTGGCAACCCGGAGTACTTCACCGACATGGAGTTCCGCGTGCCGGCGCAGGAAGCGAAGCAGGTGGTGGAGCAACTTCGCAAGGACGAGAAGCCGGACGTGATTATCGCCGCCACCCACATGGGGCACTACGATAACGGCGAACACGGCTCGAACGCGCCGGGCGACGTGGAGATGGCGCGCAGCCTGCCGGCCGGATATCTCGACATGATCGTCGGCGGCCACTCACAGGATCCGGTGTGTATGGCCGGCGACAACCGCAAACAGGTGGATTATGTGCCGGGCACGCCGTGCTCGCCGGATCGCCAGAACGGCACCTGGATCGTGCAAGCGCATGAGTGGGGGAAATACGTGGGTCGCGCCGACTTCGAATTCCGCAACGGCGAGCTGAAGCTGGTGCATTATCAGCTGATCCCGGTAAACCTGAAGAAGAAGGTGGAGAAGGCGGACGGCACCAGCGAGCGGGTGTACTACACCCAGCAGATTGCGGAAGATCCGACCATGATGAAGCTGCTGACGCCGTTCCAGGATAAGGGCAAGGCGCAGCTGGGCGTGAAGATCGGCAGCGTCAACGGCAAGCTTGAAGGCGATCGCAGCAAGGTGCGCTTCGTGCAGACCAACCTGGCTCGGGTGATGCTGGCGGCGCAGAGGGAGCGCGCCGACGCCGACTTCGCCGTGATGAGCGGCGGCGGGGTGCGCGATTCGATTGAAAGCGGCGATATCACCTACAAGAACGTGCTCAAGGTGCAGCCGTTTGGCAACACGTTGGTGCATGTCGATATGAAAGGCCGTGAGGTTGAACAGTATCTGGCGGTGGTGGCCAACATGAAGCCGGACTCCGGCGCCTACGCCCAGTTCGCCAACGTCAGCCTAGTGGCGGACGGCAAGGGCGTCAGCGAGGTGAAGATCAACGGCCAGCCGCTGCAGGCGGATAAAACCTACCGCATGGCGACACTGAACTTCAATGCGCTGGGCGGCGACGGCTATCCGAAGCTGGACGGGCTGCCGAGCTACGTCAACACCGGCTTTATCGATGCCGAAGTGCTGAAGCAGTACATCGAGAAACACTCGCCGCTGGATGCGGCGGCCTACGAGCCAAAGGGCGAGATCGTCTATCGATAGAGGTGTAGCGGAACGGCGTTCTCGCTTGTCGCGGGGGCGCCGTTCCCGCCTTCGCGAGCCTCCTCTCCATCAACGCCTTCTGTCGGCGTTGCCGTTTTAGACGGCGTCTTACTTTCGTCTCTCCATATACGCCCTCGCTGGGCAACCCATCATATTCTTGAAAAAAGTGGCGAAGGCGCTGTCGCTGGAAAACGCCAGCTGGCCGGCGACGTCGGATTGGCTCATCCCTGCGGCCAGCATCTCTATCGCTTTGATCAGGCGCCATTGCTGACGCCATTGTTGATAACCGAGCCCGGTTTCACGGCGGAAAATCCGGCTGATGGTTTTCTCGGAAGCGCCGCTATAGCGCGATAGCTCGTGCAGCGGCGGAAGCATGTCCAGATTGGCCAGATGGCGCAGGCGGCGGTCGCTGGGCAGCGGCAGCAGCGTCAGTTCGCGCGGCGCGGCGGCGATCTCGTCGAGGCAGACCGCCAGAATATTGGCGTAAGGCCCATGCTGCCAGTCGGTGTCGAAGGCGGCGAACGCGATGCGTTCCAACACCTCGCGCAGCAGCGGCGAGGCTGTCAGTACGGCAAGCTGCGCAGGCAGACAGGCATAGCGATCGGCGTCGAGATAAAGCGAACGGTAACCGACGACGCCGTTGACCTGAACGCGGTGAGCCACCTGCGGCGGGATCCAGGCGACTCTGCCCGGCGGCAGCATGCAGATGCTTTGGTTGAGCGTGATGCGCATGCTGCCTTGCTGACAGAACAGCAACTGCCCCCTGTCATGCCAATGCGTGCCCGAGTCGTGCTGCGCCAGTTCGGCGGCGATCCCGAGTACCCCGTTGTCGAGCGTATCCGGATTAAAACTGTCCTGCGCCTGAAGCCACGCCATAGTATGTCCGATTTTGTAAATTTATTGTCTTTTATATTGTAATCGGCACCGGGGAGCTGATGCTACCTTGTGCAGCCTATTCTTGGCTACAGGATCTGTTATGCAACGTAAACTGACGCTGACGTTGGCGACGTCGATGATGATGTTTCCCCAGGTGGTGGAGACCATCTACAGCCCGGCATTGACGCACATTGCGCACGGTTTCCGGGTCAGTGCGGAGATGGCGGCGCAAACGCTCTCTTGTTACTTTTTCGCTTTTGCGCTCGGCGTGGTGGTATGGGGGCGGATGTGCGACGTCATCGGACGCCGTCCCACCATTTTGGCCGGGCTGACGCTCTATCTGCTGGCTTCTATCATCGCGCTGTTCAGCGGCAGCTTCAGCGTGCTGCTGGCGGCGCGTGTGCTGGCCGCCTTTGGCGCGGCGGTCGGTTCGGTCGGGACGCAAACGGCGATTCGCGATCGCTTCGACGGTTATGAGTTGGCGCGGGTGTTCTCGGTGATGGGGATCGCCATGGCGATCAGTCCGGCGGTTGGCGTGTTGAGCGGCGCAGTGCTGACTTACTATTGGGGCTATCAGGGGGTGTTCGGCGGTTTGGCGCTGTTGGCGGCGCTGTTGTTGGGCTATGCCGGTTGGCAACTGCCGGAGACGCGTCCGCAACAGGTGGTGAAGAGTTCATTTTTCGGCACGCTGGGGCGGATGATCAAGGACGGGGATATTTGGCTCAGTGCGCTGTTGGTGGCGTTGTTCAATATTTGCATGTTCAGCTATTACCAACTGGCGCCATTCCACTTCTCAGCGTTGGGATTGCCGGCGCAGTGGTTCGGTTATACCGGTTTGGTATTGGCGGTCGGAGTGGGTATCGGCGCGGCGATCAACAAGTTTTTGATCGGCAAACGCTGGCTGTTCCCCGCACTGTTGATGCTGGCCTGCGCGCTGTCGCTGACCGGCGGCCTGCTGGTATTGCTGCTGGAAGGGACCTTGTGGTTTGTTCTGCCGATGATGCTGGTGGTGATGGCGTACGGCATCGCCATTCCCAATATTCTGGCGCGCGCGCTGCGCCATTATAAAGACTGCATGGGCACCGCCGGCGCCATCCTTGGCCTGATGTATTACCTGATGCTCGGCGGTGGCCTGGTGCTGGCGGGGCTGTCGCTGCACTTGGGTGCCGTGCTGTCGCTCTGCAGCCTCTGCGTGCTGCTGTTGGCGTGGCGGGTGGCGCACAACGAGCGTCGTTTGGCGTTGCCTGCGCGTAGCTGAATGATAAACGGGGCGGACATTCTCGCCACCGCTGCCTTCCAATGATAGCCTGAGCGACAATTTGGTTTTGATAACGCAAACAGGAAGATGACATGTTGAAAACCGCAGGCTGGCTGCTGCCCGCCATCCTGGCGCTGGCGGGGTGTTCGTCATCCGGCCAAGGTCATGAGCAAACGCTTAGCCAGGCGCTGGCGGCCCTCGGCCAGGACAAGGCGCTGGTTGGGGCGTCGAGCGGCGTGATGGTGCGCGATGCCGAGAGCGGCACCGTGCTGTATCAGGCGCACGCGGAGCAGCGTTTGGCGCCGGCTTCCAACATGAAGATGTTCACTTCTCTGGCGGCGTTCGGCGTGCTGGGGGCGGATTACCGGTTTGAAACCCGGCTGCTGACCACCGGTGAACAGCGCGGCAACACCTTGCAGGGGGATCTCTATCTCCAGGGCAGCGGCGATCCGACGTTGCATCCTGACGATCTCGACACCTTCGCCGCCACGCTGGCGCAGCGCGGCGTTCGCCAGATTCATGGGCGGCTGATCCTGGACGCCAGCGCGTTCGATCAAACGCCATTCGGCGCCGGCTGGAGCTGGGACGATGAACCCTTTGCCTTCGCTGCACCGATCTCGGCGCTAAACTACGCCTTTACCCCCGGCGGCGATATCAACGTGGTGCGGGTGGATGTGCAACCGGGCGCCCGCGCCGGTGCGCCGGGGCGGGTGAGCTTCTATCCCGCCAATGACGCGGTGACGCTGGTCAACCGTACCAGCACCGGCGGCGACACCGCACTGACGTTCGAGCGCCAACCGGGCAGTAACCGGGTTGTGGTCAGCGGCACCATTGCCGCGCAGGCGGAGGCTCGTTCGCGATTGATCACTGTCGATCAACCCACCCGCGTGGTTGGTGCCTTACTGCAAAATGCCCTGCGCGCGCACGGCATTACCCTGCGCGGTAATGCTGAAGAGGGTGTGACGCCGGCCGGCGCACAGCTGCTGGCGCAAAAAACCTCGCCGCCGCTCTCCCGCCTGGTCGTCACCTTCCTGAAAGTGTCCAATAACGGTTACGGTGAGGTACTGACCAAAGCGATGGGCCGCAAAACGCAGGGTAAGGGGGATTGGGCCGCCGGCCTGCAGGCGATCGGCCAGTTTGTGCAAAGCCAGGGCATCGCGGCCGGCGCGTACCGTCAGGTGGACGGTTCAGGGCTGTCGCGCATGAACCAGATCACGCCGCAACAGCTGACGACGCTGCTGTTGGCGGCCAGAAAACAGCCGTGGTTCGCCGACTGGTATCGCGCTTTGCCCGTCGCGGGCCAGCCGGGGTTGCTGGTGGGCGGCACGCTGCAGCACCGTATGGTAAAAAGCGCGGCGGCGGGCCGCGCCCACGCCAAGAGCGGCTCCATGACCGGGGTCTCGTCGCTCAGCGGCTATGTCGACTCGGCGACCGGGCGGCCGCTGGCGTTCGCCATCATCAGCAACAACTATCTGGTGCCCGGCGCGGAGGTGAAGGCGCTGGAGGACCGCCTGGTGGAAACGCTGGCAGCCTGTGACGCCACGGTGGTGTGCCGCTGAGTACGCGGCGTCAGTCGCGTTTGGCGATGTCGGCGAAGCTGCCGGCCAGCAGGCGGCACAGATCGGCGGCGGCCAGCTCGATGTCCAGCCCGCGTTTGCCGCCGGAAACGTAGATGCTGGCGAACGCTTGCGCCGGGCTGTCGATCACCGTCGGCAGCCGTTTTTTCTGCCCCAGCGGGCTGATGCCGCCCACCAGATACCCGGTGACGCGCTGCGCCAGCTGCGGATCGGCCATCTCGGCCTTTTTGGCGCCGAGGGCGCGGGCAACCTTTTTCAGATCCAGCTGGGTGGCGACCGGCGTGACCGCCACCGCCAGGTGTTTGGCGTCGCCGTTCAGCGCCACCAGCAAGGTTTTGTAAACCCGATCGGCATCCAGCCCCAGCTTTCTCACCGCCTCATCGCCGAAGTTGGTTTCGTCGCTGTCGTGGTGATAAGGATGGAGGGTGAAGGCGACCTTTTGTTTCTCAAGCAGAACGACTGCGGGCGTCATGATGTGTTGTCCAAAATGTCCCCATCGGGGAAGGGGTGATAACCAGTCTTAAAAATACAAAAATCCAACCTGCCCGGCAACCTGAGCGGCTGTTACATAAAGCGGGTTGCCAAGATATTCACCGGGTTGCTACCCTGTTTACTGTAACCGTTAACACGGTTGCTATGCGTATAACTAGAATACAAGAAATTCCTCTTTGACTGGCCAATAGCGATATTGGCCACTTTTTTACCCCTGTGGCTGCAGCATCGCCGGCAGGTTATCCTCGCCATACAGGTGCAATGCGCCAACCGCCACCACATAGTCCCCGGCCGGCAGCGCCTCCAGCTGACGCCGCCAGTCGCGATTGCGCTGATGCATCAGCACGTCGTACAGCCCAGCGCTGAAGGTGGCCGGCAGCGTGTCCAGCGTGCCGCGCGGTTTGGCGTCCAGCCACCAGCTCACCATGGTTTGCAGCAGCCGCGCGTTGGTATGCCAGTGTTCCAGCGTATCGCGCAGCAGTGCGATGCCGCCTTCCGGCAGCTGTTCCAGCATTGCCAACTGCTGCTGCGCCCCTTCAAGTTCGATCACCGGTTTGTCCTGCGCTCTGGCGGCCTGCAGCAGCTGATAATCTACGCCGTACTCTGCGCGCAGCCCCAGACGCTGAGCCTGCCGCGCCTGCATCATCAGCGCCACCTGCCAGCCGGGCAGGGTGGCGAAGGCGTGCGGATCGGCGCCCAGTTCGTGGCACAGCGCCAGCAGCTGTTGATACTCTTCGGCGGACAGGCGCTGTTCCAGCTCCGGCTGCTGTTCGGCGTGGTCGAAAGGGGAGGCGGCGCCGGTGATATCGGCTTCGACGATCAGCGCGTCGGCCTGTTGCAGCCGGGCGGCCAGCCGGGGCGGCAGCGGCGACATATCGACGGTGCCCATATGGATGCTGCCCACCAGATGCAGCCGACGTTCGCCCGGCAGGGTGATGTCCAGCGCCGGATAAGCGTAACTTTTGGGCGAGATCAGGCCGAGAAAGGCGGCGAGGCGGCGTAACAGTTGACCCATACGGCGTGGCTCCTGAATAACGGGTGCGCGTTTTCGCGTGCAAGGCGAGGGAAAATCGTCATTCATGCTAAACGCTATCCGCCGCGCAGGGAAGCCCGGAAAACAGCGGGGCGCCTTGACGGCGCCCCGGAGCTTACTTCCTGGGTTTAAAACGCAGCAGCCGGTTGGCGTTGCTGACTACGGTAATCGATGACAGCGCCATCGCGGCACCCGCCACCACCGGGCTGAGCAGCGTGCCGGTCAGCGGGTAGAGCACGCCGGCGGCGATTGGAATGCCCAGCGTATTGTAGATAAAGGCGCCGAACAGGTTCTGCTTCATGTTGCGCAGCGTGGCCTTCGACAGTTCCACCGCATCCGCCACCCCGTGCAGGCTATGACGCATCAGGGTGATGGCGGCGGTCTCGATGGCGATGTCGCTGCCGCCGCCCATCGCGATGCCCACGTCGGCCTGCGCCAGCGCCGGGGCGTCGTTGATGCCGTCGCCGACCATCGCCACGCGTTGGCCCTGCGCCTGCAGCTGTTTGATCGCCGCCGCTTTGCCGTCCGGCAGCACGCCGGCAATCACCTGATCGATACCGGCTTCTTTGGCGATGGCGTTGGCAGTCACCGGGTTGTCGCCGGTCAGCATCACCAGCTGATATCCCTGCTGGTGCAGGCGCTGCAGCGCCGCGATGCTGTCCTCGCGTAGCGGATCGCGAATGGCGAACAGCGCGGCCGGTTTACTGTCAACGGCCAGCAGCACCGGCGTCACGCCGCGTTCGGCCTGGGCGCGCATCGGCGCCTCCAGTTCGTCGGCCGCGACCTGATGTTGTTTCAGCAGCGCGGCGTTGCCCAGCAGCACCTGCACGCCGTCGATCTCCCCGCTGACGCCGGCGCCGCGCAGGGTGCGGAACTGCGCCACCTGCGGCAGCGTTTGCCCGGCGGCGCGTTCCATGATGGCGCGCGCCAGCGGGTGGTTGGAGCCTTGTTCCAGCGCGGCGGCCCAGCCGATCGCCTGCTGCTCGCTGACCTGATTGAAGGTCAGGATCTCCACCACCTGCGGTTTCCCTTCGGTCAGGGTGCCGGTTTTGTCGAACACCAGGGTGTCCAACAGGCTGGCCTGTTGCAGGGCGTCGGCGTCGCGAACTAGCACGCCGAACTCCGCCGCGCGGCCGACGCCGGAGATGATCGACATCGGCGTTGCCAGGCCCAATGCGCACGGGCAGGCAATGATCAGCACCGTAGTGGCGATCACCAGCGTATAGACCAGCTGCGGCTGCGGGCCGAAGAAGTACCACATCGCTGCGCTGAACAGGGCGATCGCCACCACCGCCGGCACGAACACCGCCGAGACGCGGTCAGCCAACTGGCCAATCGCCGGTTTACTGCTCTGCGCCTGACGCACCAGTTTGATGATGCGCGCCAGCGTGGTTTGGCTACCGATGGCGGCGGCGCGGAACAGCACGCTGCCGTCGTCGACCACCGTCCCGGCATGCACCGTATCGCCGGGGCCTTTCTGCTGTGGCACCGCTTCGCCGGTCAGCATCGCTTCATCGAGCCAGACTTCGCCCTGCACGATTTCACCGTCGACCGGCACGCGATCGCCGGTGGTCAGCCGCAGCGTCATGCCGAGCTGCACCTCCGCCAGCGGAATATCGCGCTCGCCGTCGTCAGTCACCAGCCGCGCAGTGGGCGGCGTCAGATCGAGCAGCCGCTCCAGCGCCTGTGAAGAACGCTGACGAGCGCGCTGCTCCAACGCATGGCCGAGGTTGATTAAACCGATGATCATCGCGCTGGCCTCGTAATAGAGGTGGCGCGCTTCCATCGGGAAGAAATCGGGCCAAATGTTGACGGCGATCGAGTAAAGCCAGGCGGCGCCGGTGCCGAGTGCCACCAGGGTATCCATGGTGGCGCTGCCGTTCATCAGCGCGCGCCAGGCGTTGCGGTAGAAGTGCCCGCCGGCAAACACCATCACCGCCAGGGTGATGACGCCGACCAGCAGCCAGGGGCGCTGGGTTTCCGGCGTCAGCGTCATGCTGCCGCCGAACAGCCCCCAGGCCATCAGCGGGATACCCAACGCCAGCCCCAGCGCCGCCTGCCAGCTAAAGCGCTTCATGTTGGCGCGTGCGGTCTGCTGTTGGCGTTCGCGACGTTCGGTCTCGTCCTGAATCATCTCGGCACCGTAGCCGGCTTTTTCCACCGCCGCTACCAGTGCCTGCGCATCGGCGGCGCCGGTGACCAGCGCACTGCGCTCCGCCAGGTTGACGCGCGCGTGTTCAACGCCGGGGACGCTTTGCAGCGCATGCTGCACTTTATTGACACAGCTGGCGCAGGTCATGCCGCTGAGCAGCAGCTGTACGCTGTCGTCCGCGTTGTCGGTTGCCGGAAGGGGAGGCTGCGCCGCTGGCTGAACGTCCGGCAACGAAGGTGTTGCGTCAGTCAACGGCTCAGTTTTTGGGACGACGGCACCCGCCACGCTGGCGTGATAACCGGCATGTTCCACCGCGGCGATCAGCGCCTGCGGATCGGCATCGCCGTACACTTTCGCGCTGTCGATCTCGACCTCGGCGGCGAACACCCCCGGCACCGCTTCCAGCGCCTTGCGGGTGCTGCCGACGCAGTGCATGCAGCTCAGGCCGCTCAGCTGCAGTTCGGTGTCGGCGCGCGGCGCGACTTCGGCCTGATAGCCGGCGGCGATCACGCTGTCGATCAGCGCGTTGTCCGGTGCGTCGCCGGTCACTTTGGCGTAATGCACGTTAACTTCGGCTTTTTCGACATCGCTGCGGCTTTCCAGGGCTTTTTTCACCCGCTGCGCGCAGTTCATGCAGGACAGCCCCTGCAATGCCAGCATAGTGGTGTGTGACATGATTGAACTCCTTGCTTAAAGGGCGGTGTTGCAACGGTCACCGCAGGATCGACTTTTACTCAACGCAGAGCTTAAACCTTCCAGCAAGGTTAAGGTCAACAGACTTTTTTATCGATGATGAAAAAAGTGCGCCGTCGCCCTTTGCGGTTACCACCCGGCCCCCAAGGCTTTATAAAGACCGATCATGGCCTGAACATCGTTCAGTTGGTTAAGCGCGAGCGCATCCCGGGTTTGATAGGCGCTGCGTTGTGCGGTAAGCACGGGCAGATAGCCGCTGAGCCCCTGACGATAGAGCCGGGTGGCGCGAGTGAGTGCCACCCGGCTATCGCGTTCGGCGGCGGACAAGGCGGCGTGCCGCAACCGTTCGGTTCTCAGGCCGGACAACGCGTTTTCCACATCCCTGAAGGCCAAATGTACCTGCTGTTGGTAAATGAGGCGCTGCGCTTCGGCTTCTGCTCGCGCCTCCTGCACTGCAGCGTTGTTTTTTCCGCCGTTGTAAACGGACTGCTGGACGGAACCACTCAGCACCCAGGCGAAGCTTTGGGCGGAAAAGAGCTGATGCAGCAGGCTGGCGGTAGTATCCAGGCCCAACGGGATGGTGAATCTGGGAAAATCAGCAGCGATCGCAACGCCGATCCCGGCATTGGCGGCAGCTAGGCGACGTTCCGCCGCCCGGATATCCGGGCGCCGTCTTACCACCTCCGAAGGCAGCGAGAGCGGTAGCGCGGGCGGTACGGTGAGCGCTGCTTCTTGACGGTTCAACATGCCGCGCTGCGTTGCGGGAAAATCGCCGATCAGGACGCCGATAGCATGCATCAGGCGCTCGGCTTCGCCAGCGAATTCAGGCACTCTGGCCTGGTTGATTTCACGCTCCGCACGGGCCTGAGCGACTTCTGCCGCCGTGCCTAAACCGTGAGAATAGGCTTTGACCGCCAGCCTTTCCGCCGTCGTCAATGCCGCCAGGTTGTCCTGGGCGATCGACAGACGTTGTTGGGTGGTGCGCAGCGCCGCGTAGTCGTCGGCGAGTTCCGCCAGCAGGCTGACCAAAATGGCGCGCCCGTCATTTTCCACCGCCTGCACTTGGGCATCGGCGGCCTCCAGCGAGCGCCGCCGTCCGCCGAAGACGTCAATTTCCCAACTGGCTTCCAGGCCGAGCCGATAGGTTTTAGAACGCGCCGGTGTGGGGGCGTTATCCAATTTTGTCGACCATTGTGCCGTCGTGGTTTCTGCCCCGGCGTTGATTTCTGGTTCGAGCAAGCCGGCGGAACGTTCCCTTTCGGCGCGCGCCTGCAACAGCCGCTGGCGCGCTATCGCCAGATCCTGGTTATGCAGCAGCGCGCTGTCGACAAGCTGGTTCAAGACGGGATCGTTGAACAGGCGCCACCAATGGGCCAATTCTTGTTCCTGCGCGTAATGGGTGCTTTCCGTTGTCGACCAACCGGCGGGATGGGCGGGCGGTTCAGGCCGATAGTCGGGGCCAACGGCAGCGCAGCCGCCAAGTTGCAGGATAAGAAACGTGATGCCTGCCATTGTCAGATAGCGACAACTGTTTGATAAATGATTCATGTGCATCCTTTTACATCATGGCGTGCAGCCAATCGGTCAGGCGTCCGTGTGCCACGTTTTCCTGATCCGGGGGCGTAATATCGATGCTGGCGGTCATCCCCGCGGCGAGCAGAACGTTGGCGGGCAGGTCGTCGAGCGCGATGCGCACTGGGATGCGTTGAGCCAAGCGTATCCAACTGAAGGTTGGCGTGACGGTCGGTAAGCCGTTATCGCCCAGGTTGCCATTGTCGTCGGAAATGCCGCGTCCGATAGAGGCGACATGGCCCGCCAGCGGTTTGTCGCTGCCCATCAGACGGATGCTGGCCGGTGCACCGACGGTGATACGGCGCAGCTTGGTCTCTTCGAAATAACCAGTAACCCGGAAACTGGTGGCATCGATCAAGGCTATGTTGGCCTGGCCGACGAGCGCATAGTCGCCTTGGCGCAAACGAAGGTGGGTGATGAAACCGTCCGCAGGCGCGCGCAACACGCTGCGCTCGAGGTTCAACTGGGCGATATGCAAGGCGGCCTGCGCCTTTTGCATGTCCGCCTGGGCGATGGCGACGCTGCGTCCGGCGCGGCGGATATCTTCCAGGGGCACGATCTCGTCGAGGCCCCGGCGCCGTTTCGCTTCTTCCTGGCGTTGGTGCAACGTTTCTTCGGCTGCGGCAAGTTGGGCGTTTGCCTGGGTTTCAGCCAGTTTGAAACGCTGCGGATCGATGCGGTACAGCACATCGCCGCGTTTGACGCGTTGGTTATCCTCGACGGCGACCTCCAGGACGGTGCCGGCCACTTCCGGCGCGATGCGCACAACATCCGCGCTGACCCGGCCATCGCGGGTCCAGGGGGCGATGACATAAGCCTTCCAAAGCGCGACCACCAGCGATAGCGCGGCGGCACAGGCGCCGAGCGTGAACAGAACTCTGAATAATTTATTGACGGGCAAGGACATGGCGAAACTCTTTGCATTAAACGTAAAGGATTAAGGCTGCCAACAGCATCAGCGAAACGGCGAATTCGAACAGGGCGGGATGCCATACCCACCGCAGCAATCCGCTGCGCGCCAGCAGCGCCCTGACGGTGATATAGATAGGGAGCGTGACGCAGGCATAGATGAAAAAAGGCGACACATAGGTTTCGGCGATGGCGAACTCACTCATGGAGGCGTTCCTGCGCGGGCAGCGCGTTGAAATAGTGGGCATGGCGCTGGATCAGCCAAAAAATATCGGCGAAGGCCGCCATGGTTTTTTGAATGTCTTGCCGCTGCTGCGGATAGCGTTCTGCCATGCCTGCGAGCTGGCGTGCGGTACGCCGGGCATGGCGTATTGTGCGGGAGGACGAACCTGCGGTGGCGGCAAGACGCACCATCCCCCGCTGGGCCACGGTGTGCGGCGTAGGGGGCAGTCGGCGAGAGGCGAGCGTTTTTTTGATCCGCAGTACTTCTCGCCCAACGTGGATCGCCGCCAGCGCGGGGGCGAGCTCCGCGGCTATCCGTTGCGGGCTGCTTTTGAGCATCGCGCCAAGCTGCGCTATTCGGTGCTGCTGGCGTTGTTGCCAGACGACGGCGTCCGGAGATTTGCCTCGCAGAAGCGCCAATGTTTCGTTGCGCACGCGATGACGTAAACGCTCGATGTCTCTTTCCGGGTTGCGTGGCAGAAGCAGCTGAAAACTCAACACGGCGAAAGCGGTCGCGGCGATCCAGGCGACGCTGTAATTCAGAAAATCATGCAGGTTGTAATGCATGGAATTGTCGGCGGCGGCCAGCGTGTTGAATCCAACCAGATACGCCAGGCCCGCCAGCATATGCCGAGGGAGCGTGGTCGCGTAGATCCCAGGTAGCCAGAACAGCGCCAGCGTGATGACCAGCAACGGGAGGCCGTCAAGATGCGGGAGGATGCCGAATGCGCACACAAACGCCGCCGGCACGGCGTACATAGTGCCTTTCAGAAACTGCCAGGCGCCGGCGGCCGGGTTGCCCATGGTAGCGACCAACGCGCAATAAGGCGCCAGGACGAGCAACATCATGTCGCCATAATTCCAACCGCTTTCCAGCCAGAAAAAACCGGCCAGAACAAGGGTCAGCATGGCGCGAAAGCCGTTCTGCGCGGCGCTGGCTAACGGGCGGTGAAAATGTACCGTCCGTCTTTTTTTCAGCGGTGCGCGTGGGCGATCGATCGCTGACAGCCCGACCAACGCGGCCAGATAATCGTCCACCTGCTCCAGCTGTCGATCCGCGGCAATGAGCAATGCCGCCTCTTCCCGCATATTTGGCAAATTCAATGCGTCACGCTGTTCGATAAGATGCGCGCGGGCTGCCTGTAAAATGGTGACGGCGCGCCGTGCACCATCGGCGCCCTCCGCTAAAGCATCGCCGGCGCTGAGCCAGGCGGCCTGCAGCGGCGAACTCAACGCCTTCAGGGCTTCTGGAGGGCAGTCCTGCGGCGTTGGCCCGCCGGCCAGTGCGCTGAAAAGCGAAGACATGGCATCGCGAATCGCCGCTGCGCGTTGTGCAAGCTCTTTTGACTCGGCTTTGCCCAGAGCCAGCAGGTCGTCGATGCTGTAGATATCGCTCATGATGTGCACCCTGGCCGGCTCGGCGGCGGGCGTGCTGTCGCCGATGATCTTCGCCGTGTTCGCCGCCAGGCGAGCGTAGTGAGCGGCCAGTTTCTCGCGCATGCCGCGTGCGCTGAATAAAGAAACCACCAGGCCGAGGCAAACGACTCCGATAGCCACCGTTGAACCGCGACCAATGACGTGCTCAAAGGTCTTTTCCGGGTGCCCCATCGCGCCATAGGTCGCCAGCCCGACGGTATAGCCCGCGACGACGGCGCCAGAACCTTTGAAATGACGCAACAGCGTCATGGCAGCAACGCACAACCCCATCCAACAGCCAAAGGCGATGATGAAAAGCAGCGGCATTTGGCCGAATAACGACATCAGCAACAGCGCGGCCAGAATACCGATCAGCGTGCCGATCAGGCGCCAGCTGCCTTTGCCGATGACGGCTCCTTGCGTTGGATTGATCACCAATAGCACGGTGGAAGCCGCGGAATAAGGCATATCCAGTTCGAGCTGGTAGGCGACGGCCAGCGCCAGTCCCGCAGCGGCAATCGAACGGACGATATAGGCGCACCGTGGCGTAATGAAGTCCAGATGCGACAGCAGATTGATGAATGGCGCTCTTGTCTGGCGAAGGTGGGGGGCGGGCGGCATGCGAAACTTCCTCATCGACGGTGGCATAACGACGAGGGGAGTGTAAAAGTGGCCGCAAAAAGGCGGAAGTTGCCATATTGCACGCCAGACGTGCGTTAAACGCACGTCTGCGGGCGGTTATGTTATACGCGATTCTGTAAGTGTACGGATGGTGCGCCTCAGCCACTGGTGAGCCGGATCGTGCTGGTGGCGCGGATGCCAGGTCTGCGTGATAAGTATATCTGCCAGGGCTACCGGCAGTTTGAACGTGGCGATGTCAAGGCCGGCTTGCCGCGCGGCGTGAGCGAGCTGTTCCGGTAAGGACAGAATAAAGTCGGTCGCGTTCAGAGCCAGCAGGGCGCTGCTTGGCGTAGGGACCACCAACGCCACCTTTCTGGCTAACCCGTGCCGGGCCAACGCTTCATCCAGCGGGCCATGGTTTTTGCCGCGGCGCGATACGCCGATATGTCCCCAGCGGACAAGGCTCGCCGGCGTGATATCCCCCGCGAGAATCGGATGATTCGCGCCAACCACGCCGACCATGTGAGTGGAAAACAAGGGCTGAACGTGCATCTCTTTGCCGAACGGGCGCGATGCGCTGATGAAGTGGTCGATTCGTCCGGTGCGAAGCGCTTCGTTGTCGACATCGTTTTCTTCAGGGGTAAAGCACAGCGTCGCGCAAGGCATCTGCGTTTGCATGATGTCGAGCAGTTTGCCGGCATAGATGCCAATGAAAATGTCGTTGGCCCGGACGTTGAAACGCGCTTCCAGCCTGCGTAAATCGATATCGCCGCTTTTTGCCAGAACCGCGGTGGCTTGTTGCAGGGCATCTTTGAGCTGGTCGCGGATCTCGATGGCGCGCGGCGTTGGCACCAGTTCTCGCCCTGAAGGCACCAGGATCGGATCGCCGACGGTGTGTCGGATGCGTCCCAGCGCGCGGCTCATCGCCGGCGGGCTCAGATTCATGCGTCGCGCAGCGCCGACGACGCTACCTTCCTCCAGCAACGCTTCAAGGGCATACAACATGTTCAGGTCGGGGCGCATCGATATCAATACTCCGAATGAGAATCGCTCTTATTCCGAGAGTATGCGGAAAAAAAAATAAGTTTTATAGCCAATAACAGGCGGCCAAGTGGGATGAGAAGGGAAAACTACAGACGCCATTGACGAAAGCTTTCATTCGTTTACTTAATTTTCCGTATAGTGAGTTGGCCTGGAGACGGCAGGGCGAGTTCGTTAAAATTAAAGCGGCTTTCACTTGAGAGCGGTTTGGGAGGAGCAAATGAATATTAGCGATGTCGCGAAAAAAACCGGGTTAACCAGCAAGACGATTCGTTTTTACGAAGAGAAAGCGCTGATTACCGCCCCGATCCGCAGCGACAACGGTTACCGCCACTATTCCGCCAAGCATGTCGAAGAGCTGACGCTGCTGCGTCAGGCGCGGCAGGTGGGCTTCAACCTGGACGAGTGCCGCGAACTGGTGGCGTTGTTCAACGATCCGGCCCGCCACAGCGCCGACGTGAAGGCACGCACGCTGCAGAAGGTGGCGGAGATCGAAAAGCACATCAGCGAGCTGGGGAACATGCGCCAGCGCCTGCTGACGCTGGCGGAACAATGCCCGGGCGATGAGGGGGCGGAGTGCCCCATCATCAATAACCTGGCGGGGTGTTGTCGTTCTAATTAACGGCTGATGGCGCGGATCACCAGCGTGACCCCTTCCACCGCCACCACTTCCACCTCGGTGCCGGCGGGCAGATCTTCCGCCGCCTGCGCGCGCCAGCTGCTGTCGCCGATATTAATGCGCCCCATACCGTTGTGCATCGGCTCCGTCAGCGTGGCGCGGGTGCCGATCAGCTGGCGGTTGCGCTGGTTGAGCACCGGCGACCCGCCGGATGCGGCTGCCGGGCGCCGACGCAGCCAGTACCACCACAGGTAAGCGACGACGACGGTCAGGACGGCGAAGATCATGCCTTGCCATGCCCAGGAAAGCGGCGGCAGTAGCCAGATCAGGGCGCCGACCAACAGCGCCGCCACACCGCTCCACAGCAGGTAGCCGCCGGCGCCGAGCATTTCCGCCGCCAGCAACACGCCCCCGAGAGAGAGCCAGAACCACAGCGGATTCGCCGCGATCAGTTCGAGCATGATTATTTGCCTTTGCTTTCTTTCAGCAGTTCGGTAATGCCGCCGATCGAGCCGAGCAGGCTGCTGGCGTCCAGCGGCATCATCACCACTTTGCTGTTGTTGGAGGAACCGATCTTCTGCAGCGCGTCGGTGTATTTCTGCGCCACGAAGTAGTTCACCGCCTGAATGTTGCCGCTGGCGATGGCGTCGGATACCAGCTGGGTGGCGCGCGCCTCGGCCTCGGCGGCGCGTTCACGCGCTTCCGCCTGCAGGAATGCCGACTGGCGTTCGCCCTCGGCCTTCAGGATCTGCGATTGTTTCTCCCCCTCGGCGCGCAGAATGGCCGCCTGACGCACCCCCTCTGCCTCCAGGATGTCAGCACGCTTGGTGCGCTCGGCCTTCATCTGGGCGTTCATCGAGGCGATCAGTTCCGCCGGCGGCCGCACGTCGCGGATCTCGATACGGGTGATTTTCACCCCCCAAGGATTGGTCGCTTCATCGACGATGTGCAGCAGGCGGCTGTTGATGCTGTCGCGCTGCGACAGCATTTCGTCGAGCTCCATTGAGCCGAGCACGGTGCGGAAGTTGGTCATGGTTACATGATTAGTATGCAAATCAAGATGGAGTAAGTTACTATGTTTGAGCGTCATATTGTCTGGAGATTCCTTATCATCTTTTGTCTCTCTTTTTGGGGGACTGTAGCGGCTCTGTTAGTTGGATGTCGTTAAGTGCTCTTTACTATCTTCACAGTGATAATAGGAATCTTCACAGCATTGATTGATTTGCTATTCACCGTTATAGCCGATAAAGCCGCTGGTAAATGGCGCGATTGGTTAGGGTTCAGTCTCACAATCCTGATACCATGCTTTCTAATGGGATTGCTAGCTGATTACATCACAGGTCTATAAAGAATTGGCTTCCAGAGATGGGAGCCTTTTTTGTATCGGAAATTTATTATGAGAACAGCTTACGCTTACATTCGTTTCAGCTCTGAAAAGCAATCAGCAGGGGATTCTGTAAGGCGACAACAATCACTGATTGATTCATGGGTGAAGAATAACCCTGATTACATGCTCTCACAGAAGACTTACAAGGATGAGGGCTTATCAGCCTTTACAGGTAAACATGCAGCAGGTGACTTAGGCCGCTTGATGAATGACATCTCAAACGGCTCTATAACGGCTGGTGACGTTATCCTGATTGAATCTCTTGACCGATTATCTAGGGAAAACATATCAACCGCTACAGACCGTTTGAAAGCTATTCTGATTCATGGTGTGAACGTGGTCACCTTAACAGACCAGAAGCAATACAACCCCGAATCACTCAATAGTCCAATGGACTTGATAATGTCTATTCTGACCGCTCAAAGAGCGCATGAAGAAAGTCAGTCAAAGTCTAAGAGGATGCGTGAAGTATGGGCTAAAAAACGAACAGAGGCAGAGGAAAGCGGAAAGGTTATCACTAAGTCGTGTCCTCGTTGGTTAACCGTGAACAGTGACCGTACAGGCTTTGAACCTATACCTGAACACGTTGAATCAATCCGGCTTATGTTCGAAATGAGGCTATCAGGGAAAGGCTTTGCAGGTATCGCACAGGCTCTAAACGAGTCTGGAAGATTGACCCTTACAGGACGCTCGAAAGGGTGGAATCAGTCATCTGTACAGCAGCTTCTAAGTAACAAGGCTCTGATAGGTTACAAGATACCATCCCGTAAAGCTGTGGTGAATTACATTGAGATACCCGACTATTTCCCCTCTGTGATTCCTCTTGAACAGTTTCAACAGGTTCAGTTAATCGGTGCAGATAAGCAGGGACAAAGGGCAGCTAATGACCGCCCTATGAATGTTAACCTGTTCAGGGGTGTAATGAAGTGCGCTGAATGTGGTGCAACTGTGATTGTTAGCGGGGTGGATGATAAAAGGGCTGGTTATTATTCTTGCTCATTCAGACGGTTAGGACGCTGTAACACCTCTAAACCAATGAACAGGGGAATGGTTGACGAAGCACTGATAAAGGGGCTTCTGTATTCTCTGGACAGATTGACCACTCAGGGACAAGGTGAAAACCCCCTCATGAAGCTGGAAGCAAAGAGGGCAGACTTAACAGAACGCTCTCAGAAGCTGTTAGCAGCCCTTGAGATAGCCGATGATGTCTCAGCCATAGCCACACGCTTAAAAGCTGTCACAGATGAGATTAGAGCCATTGACACACAGATTAAGACCTGTAAAGACCTTGAACAGGTTCACACGGTTCAGAGTGTTCAGGGGATGGATTTAACCGTCAAATCTCAAAGGGAAGAGGTTCAGTTACTGGTTAAGAAAACCTTTAGAGAAATCAGCTTAGACGGCATCAGAAAGACGGTTAACGTTTATCTTCACAATGGGCTTACATTGCTTAATGTTCCGGTAAATCAGATTGTGGATGCTGGAGAGTGGATAGAACTGTTACCCGTCATTGGTGGCGATACAGTAGACTTCAGAGACATCAACTTTAAAGCCCCTCGTTACCTTGATTAAAAGATTCTGGCTGGTCACTGATTAGACCCTTTTGAAGAGGCTGGTTAAACCCTTTGAAAAGTACGCTGTGATTAGCCAGTTTTCCTTTTTCATTTCTACAAATTTCACTCAAAACCCCTCAAACCATTGTGAATGCTGCAAAGTAGCCGTTTAGATGGCTAAATTAACAGACATTTACAGTTACCCCTCATTGATAGAAATTACCTATCAAGCCTTGTCGTATCTGAGTTTTAACCTATTAACTGTTTATATTCCGAAAAGAGATAAGAAGCAGTTTTTATATAACCTGTTTTTGTCTCAAAACCATCTCCTTTTGATACGGCTAAAAAAGGTCTCTAAAGGTGTGTTTAGGCTGTCTCAAAAGGTTGATTTTGAGTTTTGATACAGGTATTATTTTGAGACTAGGTTTTGAGACAACTTTCAGGGGAATCACCATTATGTCATCTGTAATCGCTTACGTCCGTGTATCGACTTCTGACCAGACAGTTACCAACCAGAAACAGCAGATTGAAGAAGCTGGTTATCAAGTGGCTAAGTGGTTCACCGATGAAGCTGTATCAGGTGGGGTTAAGGCAACAGAGCGTAAAGGATTCTCTGACCTGCTGAACTATGTCCGTGAAGGTGACACACTGGTTGTTATCGGGATAGACAGATTAGGCCGTAATACCATCGACGTATTATCCACGGTTGAGACTTTACAGGCTAAAGGTGTGAAGGTTATCAGCTTGCGTGAAGGATTCGACCTGTCTACACCAGTTGGTAAGGCTATGCTCACTATGATGGCTGGTTTAGCCTCTTTAGAGAAAGACCTAATAGCAGAGCGTAGAACAGCAGGGATTAAACGTGCTCAGTCCGAAGGGGTTCACTGTGGCAGACCAATTAAAGCAACCGCTGAACAGGTTCAGGAACTGATTGCACAGGGTTATTCCCCTGCTCAGGTACAGGAAGAGTTACAGATTAGTAAGGCGACTTTCTATCGTCTGAACAAGTAACAATCAGATAGTGATTCAGATTTGCCCTGCATCTTAGCGGGGCTTTCTTTTATCTGTACCTTGTGAGAGGCCCTGTAACGCATTCTGAGAGGTTTTATCAAGAGGCTGTAGGGTTGGGTCAGGTGGTGGTCTAGAGGCTGTCAGGAGGCTGTACAGTGCGAGATATGATAGATTTTTGCAAAGGGTATGGAACCTTTGAGAATCGCCCCATTAAGCAGACATAATCAGACTGTCCAAATCTTCAAAGGTGCTTAGATATGATTCACATATTCGGTGAAGCCCAAAATAAAAGACCCCATCTGATTTTTTAAAAAATTGAAAAATTAGTGAAAAGTTACC
Organism: Serratia sp. CY47444; assembly: GCF_052168635.1. Classification (NCBI taxonomy): domain Bacteria; kingdom Pseudomonadati; phylum Pseudomonadota; class Gammaproteobacteria; order Enterobacterales; family Yersiniaceae; genus Serratia; species Serratia sp. CY47444. The sequence continues at coordinate 5,206 of NZ_JBJNMH010000031.1, read as the reverse complement.
CCGTAGGATTCACACTGTAAGCGTTTCGTTTATTCAGATGAGTGATTCATCAGGTGAACGGTTTAAACAGCTTGTAAGGTGTCAGGCTACCCCCTGAGAAGGCTTTTCACATTCACCATGCCACCAGCTATCAAATTATATTTCTCTTTTGACGAATGACCATTCACAGAGAGACCGCGCTTAATCTTGACCTGTCCACTAATCAGCTTGTCAAAGACCTTATCAGCAACCTGTTCCATTGAATCACAGTTATATGTAGCTGGTGAGGCGGGTAGGTAGCATTCAATACGCTTCCAGATTCCATCATTGATATGTTGATAGAAATTACCTTTCTCAGTATGAAAGGGGAAACGTGTCAGAGTTGGAAAAATAATTTTAGCCATGTTCGAATCCAGTAAGTCGCAAATCGTTAATTTTTCCACCAGCGCCAGTGACGGTACTGATAGATAAAACCCTGATTTACGCCCTTGTAGGGATTCTATGGCTGATAGAGGGGGTTAGTTCTCTTCAGTTGCATGAACTCCTGATAGTCAGTTGCTGTAGGGTGATGTTGACTCAACAGTTTGGGGCTGTTAGGTGATTCACTCTCTGACTTTCATTCTGTTCAGGTCTGCTATTTAGATATGGCTGCTAACCAGAGGGACTTACTGTAGTCCGTCACAAGTTCAACTCAATGAACCGTTTCGGCAGATTTACCCTATCGTTTCCGGTGTTTCACAGTCATTTCTAACAGGTTGATAATAATATCAAATCCGCTCAGTAACCGCAACAAATTTGTGAGTCGATTCTAAGGGGTCTGTAAGGCTCTGTGAGGGATTCTGATGGTTGGTAAGGGGTTTGGATAGGTTGCGGTAGAAAATGGCTCAGAATGCGCTACCGCAAGCCTCAGAGGGTATCAGTAGGGGTGTGGTAAGAGGTGGTCTTTACAGGGGGCTGATTAAGAGGTGGCTTTACGGGTCACTGGTTGATTGGTTTGTCTTGACGGGTTGTCTTTACAGATTGTCAAGTGCGACAGCAAGAATCACCGATAAGCTGAAAGCAGGTGAAGTTTGTGTGTGTCTAGACCATTTTCTTATTATGACTTATTGTTAGTTAATTGTGACTGTAAAGGCTCTTTAAAGAAGCCCGTTCAGACGAGCGAAGCGTATCACTGCATCAATCACATGTCAATGGTTATCTTTACAGTATCATCAAGGCGGGAGCCTTAACGCTCAATCAGGCGAAGCTAAGAGCGGCCTTACTCTTGACAGGCCAATCCTTCATTGGTGATTCTCAGCCGTCAGGCTGTCTTTAACGTCAATCTGTTAAGTAGTCTGATTAGTTAGTCTCATCTCTATTCTTATCTGTAGTCTTATAGGGGGTGAAAATCAACCTAGCCTCGGTCGAAAATCAACCCACCCTCGGTTCAAAATCAACCTAGCCTCGGTCGAAAATCAACCTAGCTTCAGCAACCCTTTTTCGGTCACGTACACCAGAAAGAAAAAGAAGTCAAACAAATATCTTGACAGATTGTTAATGTGTTGTTACAGTATTTATATACCTTATTGAATTGTATGAAGGAAAGCCCAATGAGAAAAGACATCCCACAGCAAGTAACAATCCGTGTTGAAGTATCACACGCCATTCACCGTAAAATTGTTGAAATGGCAGCGAAACAGGGTGTTAGCTACTCAGCCCTGATTAAAAACATGATTCGTGAAAATGTAGCAGCAGCTTAAATCAACCAATGTACGGCCTTGTTAAAAGGCATTTCTGATATTAGGAAAATCCCATGAATGAAACTCTATGAAATCCCGTTCACCCCCGCTTATAGCGATGTAACCCGAATCACTTCTTTTAACGGTATCAGTCTCAATCTTCCAGCTAAAATGATTTACCTGTTTATGGTAGGTCTTCAGAGAAACGGCCAAGAGGTCTTTCCCTCAATCAATTACCTGTGTGAATTGTTCGGTATTGGTAGAAGTGCGGCTAAGGCTGCTTTATCCCAACTACATGAATCAGGTCTAATTAGTTCTATTCAGCGTTATGATAATTCAAAGGTGTACACAGTTGAAATCATGCCACCTGAATTGATTAAATGCCACCAGCAAGAGAATCAACCTGAACCAGTATCTGAACCAGAAACCACAATCACCAGTGATTCTAATAACGTCCTCCCCTTTCCAGTGATTGAAAGAGATGAAAATCCAGTTATTGAAGTTGTAGAAGAGATTGAGCCAATTATTATCCGTCTTTCTAAGCCAAAGCCTAAACCAGAAAGTAAGCTGAATTATCTGTTTGTCAGTGATTCAGAGGAAGACGAAGAACCATTTAAAATGCCAGCCTATGAGGAATTGTAAATGAAACGCAGAAGTACAGTAGTACACATTGCACCAGCACTAATGAAAAAGCTGGAAGAATTATCAGAAATGTACGGCTTGAGCCGTCAGAAAACCTTAGAAATTATCCTGAAAGAGGAATTAAATAATGTCGGATAAGAAAGAACGTTCAGTAATGAATCTGTCGGATAAGACACTTGGTCTTCTTAATCAGCTAAGTGAAAAATATGATTTGCCACGTCAGCAGACCTTAGCGGTGTTGCTTAACAAGAAAATGAAGGAAATGAAATAATGAAAAACCGATTTTTGAATATGCTAAACAATCCTGTACCGCATCCTGATTTAACTGATGCAATCTTTAACTCAGTGAGTGAACCGGAGTTATGCTTAACAGTCCTTAAAACTCTTCCTGAAATTAATCAGGTGACCATCGCTACATTCTTTAGCGGTCAAGGGTTATCACTGATGGGTGCTGCACTGATTTATGAAATGGTACTGAAAGCACACGATTCACTTGTTGATTTAATCTGGAATGAATACGAGGTGAAAACTATGAATGGCTAATTATACAGTTGATGAATTTATCATCCAATTAGGTTTTAACGAGAACGTTTCTAAGAACCTTCAAAAGCTCGAAAGCAGAACATTAAAAGTCGCTGAACGAATTGAAAAGAACCTTAACCGTGCATTTACCCCAAAGGGTAATTTCAATAGTGTGATTCAATCCGCTAATAACGCATCAAAACAAATTAACCGTGCATTCTCAAAGAGCATGAATTTTGATGAAGCTGGTAAATCATCGGTGAAGTCTGTAGAGAATGCTGCTAAGGCTTCTGCAAAGCGCATTAAAGACATGTATCAGGACGCTTACGGGGCTAAAGGAAAAGGCCGCTTGAATCCACCAGCCGGAAAGCCACAAGGCAGAGGCTCAGATTTAACAGCCGCTAATTCAATCCGTAATCTGTCCAATACTCAGTTCTATTCGAATCTGACCAGACGTCTTGAAAATATGGGTTCAACTGGACAAGCAAGGGCGATGAAATTACGCCAGCAGATTCACGGATTAAGAGATGATGCTTTAGCCAATCCTTCAGCCAGCCTGAATCAATTCCGGTTGTCTCTCCGTGCAGCCACTGACAGCGCGTCTAAATGGGCTTCTCAGAACCGCAGGCAGGTATCTAATGCAGAAGGGTTATCAAGCTCCTTCAGTCGTCTGGTGAGCGTTTCAGCGGCCTTATACGGGACATTTGAAGCAGTCCGTAAGGTGGTTGAAACAGGTGTAGCCCGTGAAGGTGTGAATCTCTCTGCTGAAGCTGTCTTCAAGGGTCAGGCTGGTGACGCTAAAACGTTCGCCGCTCAGTTCTCTGACCAAATCGGACAGGGTGTCACAGAGACCTTGAAACAGTACACTGGCTTTGCTGCTGGTGCTCAGAATTCGTTAGGTTATCAGGGTACACAGGACTTCTATAAAAACGCTGCTGTATTCGGTCGTATCAGGGGGCTTGATGCTGAACAGCTTAAAGGCATCATGACAGCATTCACACAGATGGCATCAAAGGGACGTGTACAGGCTGAAGAACTCAGAGGCCAGTTGGGTGACCGCTTACCGGGTGCTGAACAGATGTTTGCTGATGCTTTGGGTGTAAACACTCAGCAGCTTGACGCACTGATGAAAAATGGCAAGCTACTGTCTAAAGACGTTCTTCCCCGTGTATCTGCTCAGATGAAAAAGATGGCTGATGAAGCGGGTGGCCTTGACCGTGTTTCACAGATGGCTGTAACTGGTATCGGGCGTGTTAAAGCGGCGATGGAGAATGATTTAAACAAGGCTTTCACCAGCTCTGAAAAGGGCTTAGGCCAGTTTAACGCCTCAGTAGCTAACATGCTTAACGATGCTTCCCCAATCGCAGAGGCTTTAGGTCACATCCTCGGAAAGGTTGCCTCTATGACATCTGGAGCGGTTGACCACGTGGACGAATGGAGCCGTAAACTCTCAGCGTTAATCCTGAGAACTTCAGCATGGTACGATGACTTGTCAGACGGTCAGAAAAAGTTAGTTGATTCGGCTGAACAATTTGCTGTCGGTGCTGCTGGTGTATTGGTACTGGTTAAATCTATCGCTGGAGTAGCCAATAAACTGAAATGGCTCAGTGCTCTGTTAGGTGGTGGTGCTGAAGCTGGTGCGGCTGCTGGTGCAGGTGGATTACTCAAGGGTGCATCCCGTTTAGCTGGCCCTGTTGGTGTCGCTCTGGTTGCTCATGATGCGGTTGATTCTTCAGGAGTTGAACAGAAGTACCCAACCGCTTTAGGGACTGATAACCCGATTGCTAAAGCTCTTAACTGGCTTGCTAACCCTTCTAAAATGTTAGGTGCAACTGAACAGGACTCTATCACTAACAGCCCGTTCACACGTGCTATGGGTTCATTGGGTGACTGGCTTCAGGGTAACAATGCGCTGAACGGTCAGGCTAATACATTCGCTGTACCGTCAATGTATAACCCTGCTCAGGCAACTATTAGGAATGACCAGCGTATTAATATCAGTGTGAATATGGATAGTCAGAAGATTGGAACATTCCAGACACAGGTTTTAACTGGTGGCTTTGAAGACCTGAATATTAACGCTGAACATTTGGGCGATTAATGGCTGTTTGAGTTTTACAGATTAGAGTTATCATGTGACAATGGTTATCTGGTTTGCTTAATCAAAAAATCAACGGTCAACAGGGTCAAGAGGTTTTGATAAGCAATGTAAAAGGGACTCTTCGGAGTCCTTTTTTATTTGTATTGGAAAAGGTTCGATTATGAATGAAGATATATTACAAGGCAACAGGAAAAACCTGTCACACTATCCATACTGAGTTACGAAATGTTTGTGACCTAATTAA
>NZ_JBJNMH010000030.1:0-30984 GCF_052168635.1 Serratia sp. CY47444 | reverse complement strand
TTCCGCAAACTGCTGGACGAAGGCCGTGCTGGTGAGAACGTAGGTGTTCTGCTGCGTGGTATCAAACGTGAAGAAATCGAACGTGGTCAGGTACTGGCTAAACCAGGCTCCATCAAGCCACACACCCAGTTCGAATCTGAAGTGTACATCCTGAGCAAAGATGAAGGTGGTCGTCACACGCCATTCTTCAAAGGCTACCGTCCACAGTTCTACTTCCGTACCACTGACGTGACCGGTACCATCGAACTGCCAGAAGGCGTAGAGATGGTAATGCCAGGCGACAACGTGAACATGGTTGTAACCCTGATTCACCCAATCGCGATGGACGACGGTCTGCGTTTCGCAATCCGTGAAGGCGGCCGTACCGTTGGCGCAGGCGTTGTTGCTAAAGTTATCGCTTAATCGCTGATAAAGTTTGACGCGACACGCGGTAAAAGGGCATCATTTGATGCCCTTTTTCTACGCTGTGAACTAGAACCTATCTCATCAGCGATTTTGCAGTCATAATCATTGGTGAGATGGGCTCTTAAACCGTATTGACTGAATACGTCATGGCGTAAAACACCGGGATATTGCTATTGCGGTATCCGATCGGTTTGGTTTGCCTCGCAATGCGAGGCAAAGTTGTTTGTTCTGAATCATCATTGTGACAGGTTGGTTTATGAGTGCGAATACCGAGGCTCAAGGGAGCGGACGCGGCCTGGAAGCGGCAAAGTGGCTGATCGTCGCCGTTCTGTTGGTTGTGGCTATTGTCGGTAACTATTACTACCGTGATTTAAGCCTGCCATTGCGCGCGCTGGCAGTTGTGCTGATCATCGCCGTTGCAGGTGCAGTGGCTCTGATGACCACCAAAGGCAAAGCCACCGTTGCGTTTGCCCGCGAAGCGCGTACCGAAGTACGTAAAGTGATTTGGCCAACTCGTCAGGAAACGCTACACACCACGTTGATCGTTGCCGCGGTAACCGCCGTGATGTCACTGATTCTGTGGGGACTGGATGGTATTCTGGTCCGTCTGGTGTCGTTTATTACTGGCCTGAGGTTCTAAAATGTCTGAAGCTCCAAAAAAACGTTGGTACGTCGTTCAGGCGTTTTCCGGTTTTGAAGGTCGCGTAGCGCAATCGCTGCGTGAACACATCAAACTGCACGATATGGAAGAGCTGTTCGGCGAGGTGATGGTGCCTACGGAAGAAGTGGTTGAAATCCGTGGTGGCCAGCGTCGCAAGAGCGAGCGTAAATTCTTCCCTGGCTACGTGCTGGTGCAGATGGTGATGAATGACGCCAGCTGGCACCTGGTGCGCAGCGTACCGCGTGTCATGGGGTTCATCGGCGGCACGTCTGACCGTCCTGCGCCTATCAGCGATAAAGAAGTTGATGCGATCATGAACCGCCTGCAGCAGGTTGGTGACAAACCGCGTCCGAAGACGCTGTTCGAGCCGGGCGAGCTGGTGCGCGTCAACGATGGCCCGTTTGCCGATTTCAACGGCGTGGTCGAAGAAGTCGATTACGAAAAGAGCCGCCTGAAAGTTTCCGTTTCCATCTTCGGCCGTGCAACGCCGGTGGAACTGGACTTCAGCCAGGTTGAAAAAGGCTGATCGAATAATCAGCAATAAGCGGTCCGTTGCCGCTTGTCAAAGGCGCGAAATTGAACTACAATTTCGCGCCTTTTGTTTTTAGATGCCTTGCCTGATGCCTGTCTGGCGAGGTTAAACACGGGGAGCCTCTCACGAGGCGATACTACCCAAACCGAGGAAATTTAAATGGCTAAGAAAGTACAAGCCTACGTCAAGCTGCAAGTTGCAGCTGGTATGGCGAACCCGAGCCCACCAGTGGGTCCAGCTCTGGGTCAGCAGGGCGTTAACATCATGGAATTCTGTAAGGCATTCAACGCTAAGACTGACAGCGTTGAAAAAGGTCTGCCGATTCCGGTTGTTATCACCGTTTATTCTGATCGCTCCTTCACTTTCGTTACCAAAACCCCGCCAGCAGCAGTTCTGCTGAAAAAAGCGGCTGGTATCAAGTCTGGTTCCGGTAAGCCGAACAAAGACAAAGTAGGTAAAGTGACTCGTGCTCAGGTACGTGAAATCGCAGAAACCAAAGCTGCGGACATGACTGGTTCTGACGTTGAAGCGATGACTCGCTCCATCGAAGGTACCGCTCGTTCCATGGGCCTGGTAGTGGAGGATTAAGAGATGGCTAAGCTGACCAAGCGCATGCGCGTGATCCGTGACAAAGTTGATGCTACTAAACAGTATGACATCACCGAAGCTGTTGCTCTGCTGAAAGAGCTGGCCACCGCTAAATTCGTAGAAAGCGTTGACGTTGCCGTTAACCTCGGCATCGACGCTCGTAAATCTGACCAAAACGTTCGTGGCGCTACCGTTCTGCCACACGGCACCGGTCGTTCCGTTCGCGTTGCCGTATTTGCCCAAGGCGCTAACGCTGAAGCAGCGAAAGCTGCCGGCGCAGAGCTGGTAGGTATGGACGATCTGGCTGACCAGATCAAGAAAGGCGAAATGAACTTCGACGTTGTTATTGCTTCCCCGGATGCAATGCGCGTTGTAGGTCAACTGGGCCAGATCCTGGGTCCACGCGGCCTGATGCCAAACCCGAAAGTGGGTACCGTTACTCCGAACGTTGCTGAAGCAGTGAAAAACGCTAAAGCTGGTCAGGTTCGCTACCGTAACGACAAAAACGGCATCATCCATACCACTATCGGTAAGGTTGATTTCGACGCAGACAAGCTGAAAGAAAACCTGGAAGCCCTGCTGGTTGCGCTGAAAAAAGCAAAACCTTCTCAGGCGAAAGGCATGTACATCAAGAAAGTTAGCCTCTCCACCACCATGGGTGCTGGCGTTGCTATCGATCAGAGCGGTCTGTCTGCTGCAGCGAACTAATCGCACTTGCGATTATCGCTTTGACTTGGGGCCGAGATTTGTCTAGAATCTTATGCCCCAAGGTTTTGCTACTGGCTATGCCGTAGGCAAAACAAAGATTTTTCGGTTGGAGCCTGGCCTATCCAGGCCTCCGTCCAAGACCGCAGGTGTATCGCAAGATACTTAATCCTTCCTGCGTAGACGGTGACAGAGCCTAAGAAAATTTTTCTTTTTTATAAAAGAATGTCTTTGCTGGATTCTGCTCACCGTGTTAAGCCGCTCGGCGTGGCGTTTTACAAAGCGCCGAGTGAAGTGAGTTCCGGGGGATTTTCCCCGGCTAATCCAGGAGCAAAAAGCTAATGGCATTAAATCTTCAAGACAAACAAGCGATTGTTGCTGAAGTCAGCGAAGTAGCCAAAGGCGCGCTGTCTGCGGTTGTTGCGGATTCCCGCGGCGTTACCGTAGATAAAATGACTGAACTGCGTAAAGCAGGTCGTGAAGCTGGCGTTTACATGCGTGTTGTTCGCAACACCCTGATGCGTCGCGTAGTTGAAGGCACTCCATTCGAATGCCTGAAAGACACGTTTGTCGGTCCAACCTTGATTGCATTCTCTCACGAACACCCGGGCGCTGCTGCTCGTCTGTTCAAAGAGTTCGCGAAAGCGAATGCAAAATTCGAGGTTAAAGCTGCGGCCTTTGAAGGTGAGCTGATCCCAGCGGCGCAAATCGACCGCCTGGCGACGCTGCCAACTTACGAAGAAGCGATCGCACGCCTGATGGCAACCATGAAAGAAGCCGCTGCCGGCAAACTGGTTCGCACTCTGGCTGCAGTACGCGATCAGAAAGAAGCGGCGTAAGCCACTCTTTCTTAGCCTTTGCTAACGTATTTAAACTATTTCTGAATTTTAGGAACAATTGTTATGTCTATCACTAAAGACCAAATCCTGGAAGCAGTTGCCGCTATGTCCGTAATGGACGTTGTTGAACTGGTTTCCGCTATGGAAGAAAAATTCGGCGTTTCTGCTGCTGCTGCTGTAGCTGTAGCTGCTGGCCCAGCTGAAGCTGCTGAAGAGAAAACTGAATTCGACGTTATCCTGAAAGCTGCAGGCGCTAACAAAGTTGCTGTTATCAAAGCAGTACGTGGCGCTACCGGCCTGGGTCTGAAAGAAGCTAAAGACCTGGTTGAATCTGCTCCAGCCGCTCTGAAAGAAGGCGTGAGCAAAGATGACGCAGAAGCTCTGAAAAAATCTCTGGAAGAAGCTGGCGCAGAAGTTGAAGTTAAATAAGCCAACCTTTCCGGTTGCAGCCTAGTCTTTTAGGCTGATGGCTGGTGACTTTTTAGTCACCAGCCTTTTTGCGCTGTAGGGCGCCAGTAGCGTTTCACACTGTTTGGCTGCTGGTTTCGCCTCCCAATGTTTGTTTCTGTTGACGACTTAATATACCGCGGTCTTTGCACTACCAGGAGTTCTGGGGGAAGACGCGATGAAATGGTTTAAGCGTGATAGCAAGAGACATTGCGGAAAGTGTTCCCGCTTTCCGGTCGACAAAACGGTGTTGCATGAACTGTCCCTAATCGGACGGACAGATTGGGTCACTGATCAGCGAGCTGAGGAACCCTATGGTTTACTCCTATACCGAGAAAAAACGTATTCGTAAGGATTTTGGTAAACGTCCACAAGTGCTGGACATACCATATCTCCTTTCTATCCAGCTTGACTCGTTCCAGAAGTTTATCGAGCAAGATCCAGAAGGGCAGTACGGCCTTGAAGCCGCATTCCGTTCTGTTTTCCCTATCCAGAGCTACAGTGGCAATTCGGAGCTGCAATACGTTAGCTACCGTCTTGGTGAGCCGGTCTTCGACGTCAAAGAGTGCCAGATCCGTGGTGTGACGTTCTCTGCACCGCTGCGCGTAAAACTGCGCCTGGTTATCTATGAGCGCGAAGCGCCTGAAGGTACGGTCAAAGACATCAAGGAACAAGAAGTCTACATGGGCGAAATTCCGCTCATGACCGAAAACGGCACCTTTGTGATCAACGGTACTGAGAGGGTTATCGTATCTCAGTTGCACCGTAGTCCTGGCGTATTCTTCGACAGCGATAAGGGTAAAACCCACTCTTCGGGTAAAGTGCTGTACAACGCACGCATCATCCCTTACCGCGGTTCATGGTTGGACTTCGAGTTCGATCCGAAAGACAACCTGTTCGTGCGTATTGACCGTCGCCGCAAACTGCCTGCGACCATCATTCTGCGCGCGCTGAACTACACCACTGAACAGATCCTCGACCTGTTCTTTGACAAGATCGTCTTCGAAATCCGCGACAACAAGCTGCAGATGGAGCTGGTGCCAGAGCGCCTGCGTGGTGAGACCGCTTCGTTCGATATCGAAGCCAACGGCAAGATCTACGTAGAGAAAGGCCGTCGTATCACCGCCCGTCATATCCGTCAGCTGGAAAAAGACGACATTCAGAGCATTGAAGTACCGGTAGAGTACATCGCGGGCAAAGTGGTCGCGAAAGACTATATCGATACCAATACCGGCGAACTGATCTGCGCAGCCAACATGGAGCTGTCGCTGGATCTGCTGGCCAAACTGAGCCAGTCTGGCCACAAGCGCATCGAAACGCTGTTCACCAACGATCTGGATCACGGCGCGTACATCTCTGAAACGCTGCGTGTCGATCCGACCAACGATCGTCTGAGCTCGCTGGTAGAAATCTACCGCATGATGCGCCCTGGTGAGCCGCCAACGCGCGAAGCTGCCGAAAGCCTGTTCGAGAACCTGTTCTTCTCCGAAGACCGCTACGATCTGTCCGCGGTGGGTCGCATGAAGTTCAACCGTTCTCTGCTGCGCGACGAGATCGAAGGTTCGGGCATCCTGAGCAAAGACGACATCATCGAAGTGATGAAGAAGCTCATCGATATCCGTAACGGCAAGGGCGAAGTGGACGACATCGACCACTTGGGCAACCGTCGTATCCGCTCCGTCGGCGAAATGGCCGAGAACCAGTTCCGCGTAGGTCTGGTGCGTGTTGAGCGTGCGGTGAAAGAGCGTCTGTCTCTGGGCGATCTGGATACCCTGATGCCTCAGGACATGATCAACGCCAAGCCGATTTCGGCGGCGGTGAAAGAGTTCTTCGGTTCCAGCCAGCTGTCCCAGTTCATGGACCAGAACAACCCGCTGTCCGAGATCACGCACAAGCGTCGTATCTCCGCACTGGGCCCGGGCGGTCTGACCCGTGAGCGCGCCGGCTTTGAAGTTCGAGACGTACACCCGACCCACTACGGCCGCGTGTGCCCAATCGAAACGCCGGAAGGTCCAAACATCGGTCTGATCAACTCCCTGTCCGTGTACGCACAGACTAACGAGTATGGCTTCCTGGAAACCCCGTACCGCCGCGTGCGTGACGGCGTGGTGACCGATGAAATCAACTACCTGTCTGCTATTGAAGAAGGCAACTTCGTTATCGCCCAGGCGAACTCCAACCTGGATGAAGAAGGCCGCTTCGTAGAAGACCTGGTCACCTGCCGCAGCAAAGGCGAATCAAGCCTGTTCAGCCGCGATCAGGTTGACTACATGGACGTATCCACCCAGCAGGTTGTTTCCGTTGGTGCCTCACTGATTCCATTCCTGGAACACGATGACGCCAACCGTGCATTGATGGGTGCGAACATGCAACGTCAGGCCGTACCAACCCTGCGCGCTGACAAGCCGCTGGTCGGTACCGGTATGGAACGTGCTGTAGCGGTTGACTCCGGCGTAACCGCCGTTGCCAAACGCGGCGGTGTGATCCAGTACGTGGATGCTTCCCGTATCGTTATCAAAGTTAACGAAGACGAGATGTACCCGGGCGAAGCAGGTATCGATATTTACAACCTGACCAAGTACACCCGTTCTAACCAGAACACCTGCATCAACCAGATGCCGTGTGTGAGTCTGGGTGAGCCAATCGAGCGCGGTGACGTGCTGGCGGATGGCCCATCGACAGACCTGGGCGAACTGGCACTGGGCCAGAACATGCGCGTAGCGTTCATGCCTTGGAACGGCTACAACTTCGAAGACTCCATTTTGGTCTCCGAGCGCGTGGTGCAGGAAGATCGCTTCACCACCATCCACATCCAGGAACTGGCGTGCGTATCTCGCGACACCAAGCTGGGGCCTGAAGAGATCACCGCCGACATCCCTAACGTGGGTGAAGCTGCTCTCTCCAAGCTGGATGAATCCGGTATCGTATATATCGGTGCTGAAGTGACCGGCGGCGACATCCTGGTCGGTAAGGTAACGCCTAAAGGCGAAACCCAGCTGACGCCGGAAGAGAAACTGCTGCGTGCGATCTTCGGTGAGAAAGCGTCTGACGTTAAAGACTCTTCTCTGCGTGTGCCGAACGGCGTTTCCGGTACGGTTATCGACGTGCAGGTCTTCACCCGTGATGGCGTGGAAAAAGACAAGCGCGCGTTGGAAATCGAAGAGATGCAGCTGAAGCAGGCGAAGAAAGACCTGACGGAAGAACTGCAGATCCTGGAAGCCGGCCTGTTTGCACGTATCCACGCGGTGCTGGTTGCCGGTGGCATCGAAGCCGACAAGCTGAGCAAGCTGCCGCGCGATCGCTGGCTGGAACTGGGCCTGACCGACGAAGAGAAGCAAAACCAGCTGGAACAGCTGGCCGAGCAGTACGACGAACTGAAATCCGACTTCGAGAAGAAGCTGGAAGCCAAGCGTCGTAAGATCACTCAGGGCGACGATCTGGCGCCGGGCGTGCTGAAAATCGTCAAGGTTTATCTGGCCGTTAAACGTCAGATCCAACCGGGTGACAAGATGGCGGGCCGCCACGGTAACAAGGGTGTTATCTCCAAGATCAACCCGATCGAAGATATGCCTTACGATGAAAACGGCACGCCGGTAGACATCGTACTGAACCCGCTGGGCGTACCATCACGTATGAACATCGGTCAGATCCTGGAAACCCACCTGGGTATGGCTGCGAAAGGCATCGGTGAGAAAATCAACCAGATGCTGAAGCAGCAGCAGGAAGTGGCCAAGCTGCGTGAGTTCATCCAGAAGGCCTACGATCTGGGCGACGACGTTTGCCAGAAAGTTGACCTGAACACCTTCAGCGACGACGAAGTGCTGCGTCTGGCAGAGAACCTGAAAAAAGGTATGCCGATCGCAACGCCGGTGTTTGACGGTGCGAAAGAGACTGAAATCAAGAAGCTGCTGGAAATGGGTGGTATCCCGACCTCCGGTCAGATCACGCTGTTCGATGGCCGTACCGGTGAGCAATTCGAGCGCCAGGTTACTGTTGGCTATATGTACATGCTGAAACTGAACCACTTGGTTGACGATAAAATGCACGCCCGTTCAACCGGTTCTTACAGCTTGGTTACTCAGCAACCTCTGGGCGGTAAAGCGCAGTTCGGTGGTCAACGCTTCGGTGAGATGGAAGTGTGGGCACTGGAAGCATACGGCGCGGCTTATACCCTGCAGGAAATGCTCACCGTTAAGTCGGATGACGTTAACGGCCGTACCAAGATGTACAAAAACATCGTGGATGGCGACCACCGGATGGAGCCAGGCATGCCGGAATCCTTCAACGTACTGTTGAAAGAAATCCGCTCGCTCGGCATCAACATCGAACTGGAAGACGAGTAATCGTCATTCCGGCTCAGGCTCCCCGCCTAAGGGAGCCTGAGGGTGGTTGTTCAGGTCACACGGGTACCTACTGCGGTTGTGGGTACCCAACAGGTTTAACTCCGACAGGAGCCAATCCGTGAAAGACTTATTGAAGTTTCTGAAAGCGCAAACTAAGACCGAAGAGTTTGATGCGATCAAGATTGCTCTGGCCTCGCCAGACATGATCCGTTCGTGGTCGTTCGGTGAAGTTAAGAAGCCGGAAACCATTAACTACCGTACGTTCAAACCAGAACGTGACGGCCTTTTCTGCGCCCGTATCTTCGGGCCGGTAAAAGATTACGAGTGCCTGTGCGGTAAGTACAAGCGCTTGAAACACCGCGGCGTGATCTGTGAGAAGTGCGGCGTTGAAGTGACCCAGACCAAAGTGCGTCGTGAGCGCATGGGCCACATCGAGCTGGCTTCGCCGACCGCGCACATCTGGTTCCTGAAATCGCTGCCATCCCGCATCGGTTTGCTGCTGGATATGCCGCTGCGTGACATCGAACGCGTACTGTACTTCGAATCCTATGTGGTGGTCGAAGGCGGTATGACCAACCTCGAGCGTCGTCAGATCCTGACCGAAGAGCAGTATCTGGACGCGCTGGAAGAGTTCGGTGACGAATTCGACGCCAAGATGGGTGCGGAAGCTATTCAGGCCCTGTTGAAAAACATGGATCTGGAAGCCGAGTGCGAGCAGCTGCGTGAAGAGCTGAACGAAACCAACTCCGAAACCAAGCGCAAGAAGTTGACCAAGCGTATCAAGCTGCTGGAAGCGTTCGTACAGTCCGGTAACAAGCCGGAGTGGATGATCCTGACCGTGCTGCCGGTACTGCCGCCGGATCTGCGCCCGCTGGTTCCGCTGGATGGCGGCCGTTTCGCGACCTCGGATCTGAACGATCTGTATCGCCGCGTGATCAACCGTAACAACCGTCTGAAACGCCTGCTGGATCTGGCTGCGCCTGACATCATCGTGCGCAACGAAAAGCGTATGCTGCAAGAAGCGGTAGACGCCCTGCTGGATAACGGCCGTCGCGGTCGTGCCATCACCGGTTCCAACAAACGTCCTCTGAAATCTTTGGCCGACATGATCAAAGGTAAGCAGGGTCGTTTCCGTCAGAACCTGCTCGGTAAACGCGTTGACTACTCCGGCCGTTCCGTAATCACCGTAGGTCCATACCTGCGTCTGCATCAGTGCGGTCTGCCTAAAAAGATGGCGCTGGAGCTGTTCAAACCGTTCATCTACGGCAAGTTGGAGCTGCGTGGCCTGGCCACCACCATCAAAGCCGCCAAGAAAATGGTTGAGCGTGAAGAAGCCGTCGTTTGGGATATCCTGGACGAAGTGATCCGCGAACACCCGGTACTGCTGAACCGTGCACCAACCCTGCACCGTTTGGGTATCCAGGCGTTTGAACCGGTTCTGATCGAAGGTAAAGCGATCCAGCTGCACCCACTGGTTTGTGCGGCCTATAACGCCGACTTCGATGGTGACCAGATGGCTGTTCACGTACCGCTGACGCTGGAAGCCCAGCTGGAAGCGCGTGCGCTGATGATGTCTACCAACAACATCCTGTCCCCAGCGAACGGCGAGCCAATCATCGTTCCTTCTCAGGACGTTGTACTGGGTCTGTACTACATGACCCGCGACTGTGTTAACGCCAAGGGCGAAGGCATGGTGCTGAACGGTTCCAAAGAAGCTGAGCGTGTTTACCGCGCCGGCCTGGCGTCTCTGCATGCGCGCGTTAAAGTGCGTATCACCGAAGACGTCAAAAACGCCGAAGGCGAATGGACTTCTCAGACCAGCATCATCGACACCACCATCGGCCGCGCCATCCTGTGGATGATCGTACCGAAAGGTCTGCCGTACTCGATCGTTAACCAGCCTTTGGGCAAGAAAGCGATCTCCAAGATGCTGAACACCTGTTACCGCATCCTGGGCCTGAAGCCGACCGTTATCTTTGCTGACCAGATCATGTACACCGGTTTTGCTTACGCAGCCCGTTCAGGCGCTTCCGTAGGTATCGACGACATGGTTATCCCGGCCAAGAAAGCGGAGATCATCGAAGAAGCGGAAACCGAAGTTGCCGAGATCCAGGAGCAGTTCCAGTCTGGTCTGGTTACCGCCGGCGAACGCTACAACAAAGTGATCGATATCTGGGCTGCAGCGAACGAACGCGTTGCGAAAGCGATGATGGAAAACCTGTCGGTAGAAGACGTGGTTAACCGTGACGGCGAAGTGGAACAGCAAGTTTCCTTCAACAGCATCTTTATGATGGCCGACTCCGGTGCGCGTGGTTCCGCCGCTCAGATTCGTCAGCTGGCCGGTATGCGTGGCCTGATGGCGAAGCCGGACGGCTCCATCATCGAAACGCCAATCACCGCGAACTTCCGTGAAGGTCTGAACGTACTCCAGTACTTCATCTCCACCCACGGTGCTCGTAAAGGTCTGGCGGATACC
The DNA here is from genome assembly GCF_052168635.1 of Serratia sp. CY47444. NCBI lineage: Bacteria > Pseudomonadati > Pseudomonadota > Gammaproteobacteria > Enterobacterales > Yersiniaceae > Serratia > Serratia sp. CY47444. Next base: position 19,988 of record NZ_JBJNMH010000030.1, on the reverse strand, counting down.
GCACTGAAAACCGCGAACTCCGGTTATCTGACCCGTCGTCTGGTTGACGTGGCGCAGGATCTGGTTGTGACCGAAGACGACTGTGGCACCCACGACGGCATCCTGATGACTCCGGTTATCGAAGGTGGCGACGTGAAAGAGCCGCTGCGTGAACGCGTTCTGGGCCGTGTGACGGCAGAAGACGTCCTCAAGCCGGGTACGGCGGACATTCTGGTGCCACGCAACACCCTGCTGAACGAGAAGGCGTGTGACCTGTTGGAAGAGAATTCTGTCGACAGCGTTAAAGTCCGTTCCGTGGTGAGCTGTGAAACCGACTTTGGTGTGTGTGCAAACTGCTACGGTCGCGACCTGGCACGTGGCCACATCATCAACAAAGGTGAAGCCATCGGCGTTATCGCGGCACAGTCCATCGGTGAGCCGGGTACACAGCTGACGATGCGTACGTTCCACATCGGTGGTGCGGCATCTCGTGCGGCTGCTGAATCCAGCATCCAGGTGAAAAACAAGGGTAGCCTCAAGCTGAGCAACGTGAAGTTCGTTATGAACGCTGCGGGCAAGCTGGTGATCACCTCGCGTAACACCGAACTGAAACTGATCGACGAATTCGGCCGTACCAAAGAAAGCTACAAGGTGCCTTACGGTGCCGTGATGGGCAAAGGCGACGGTGAAGAAGTTAACGGCGGCGAAACCGTGGCTAACTGGGATCCGCACACCATGCCGGTCATCAGTGAAGTCAGCGGCTTCATTCGCTTCGCGGATATGGTTGACGGCCAGACCATTACTCGCCAGACCGACGAACTGACCGGTTTGTCTTCTCTGGTCGTACTGGACAGCGCAGAGCGTACCGGTAGCGGTAAAGACCTGCGTCCGGCACTGAAAATCGTTGACGCTCAGGGCGAAGACGTATTGATCCCAGGTACTGATATGCCTGCTCAATACTTCCTGCCGGGCAAAGCGATCGTTCAGCTGGAAGACGGCATTCAGATCGGTGCGGGTGATACCCTGGCGCGTATTCCTCAGGAATCCGGCGGTACCAAGGATATTACCGGTGGTCTGCCGCGCGTTGCCGACCTGTTCGAAGCACGTCGTCCGAAAGAGCCGGCAATCCTGGCTGAAATCAGCGGGATTATCTCGTTCGGTAAAGAGACCAAAGGCAAACGTCGCCTGGTGATCTCTCCGCTGGACGGCAGCGACGCTTACGAAGAGATGATCCCGAAATGGCGTCAGCTCAACGTGTTCGAAGGCGAAGTGGTGGAACGTGGTGACGTCGTTTCCGACGGCCCAGAGTCTCCGCACGACATTCTGCGTCTGCGTGGCGTGCATGCGGTTACCCGCTACATCACCAACGAAGTGCAGGAAGTTTACCGTCTGCAAGGCGTTAAGATTAACGATAAGCACATCGAAGTTATCGTTCGTCAGATGCTGCGTAAAGGCACCATCGTTAGCGCTGGTGGCTCCGAGTTCCTGGAAGGCGAGCAGGCTGAAGTGTCTCGCGTCAAGATTGCCAACCGTCAGCTGGAAGCTGAAGGTAAAATCGCGGCAACCTTCTCGCGCGATCTGCTGGGTATCACTAAGGCTTCCTTGGCGACCGAGTCCTTCATCTCCGCTGCATCGTTCCAGGAAACGACGCGCGTTCTGACCGAAGCTGCCGTAGCCGGCAAGCGTGATGAACTGCGTGGCCTGAAAGAGAACGTTATCGTGGGCCGTCTGATCCCAGCCGGTACCGGTTACGCTTATCATCAGGATCGTATGCGTCGCCGTGCTCAGGGTGAAGCGCCGGTTGTTCCGCAAGTCAGCGCGGAAGAAGCGACGGCTAACCTGGCCGAGCTGCTCAACGCAGGCCTGGGCGGCAGCGACGACGAGTAATCGTCATCCGCGCCGCGGGCCCGGTACGCCGGGCCCATCGCCAGATAAACCGCCCCTTCGGGGGCGGTTTTTTTTCGCCTCGTGCCGGGTTAAGACAAACTTTGCTACTATGGTTCCAGCAGAAATTGACCGGCGCTTTTTATCTGACAATTAAGGACAGTGCGAAACATGGACAGCCTCATTACCTTCGAAAAATTGACGGCGCAACACCTGCCATACCTGTATGAGATCCGCTTTTCCGTTGAAGAAAACCTGCTGCATCCGCATCAGGTCCAGTATCTGCAGCGCAAACAGGCGCTGGAGGACATCAACCAGGGCGGCGGTTGGATCTGCAAGTATGGCGACGACTATGCCGGCGTTGGCTTCGGGTTATTCATCCCTGAACCGCTGATCGGCGGCCTGTTCGTGAAGCCGGAATACCAGTCTAAGGGGATCGGCTCTGCCTTACTGGCACGGGTCACTCACTGGATGTTTGAGCACGGCGCCGAAGCGATCCACTTAACCACCGATCTCGGCTCCAAGGCCGAAGGCTTTTATCAACGTCACGGCTGGGTCGTGGTCGGGCAGGATGAATTTGGCCAGGCCGAATTGGTGAAACGCAAAGAGGGTGAATGATGAAAATCAAAGGATTGATGACGTTACTGCTGCTTTCGCTGTTTAGCGCGCCGCTGTATGCGGCCGTTGACTATTTTTATCTGAAACCGCTCGACGGCGAGAAGATCAAAATCACCCGGCAGATGCTGGAGGCGATGCCGCCGCACACGATTAAAACCTCGACCAATTTCACCCCGGAAGATACGTTTACCGGCGTTGAGTTTGCCGAGCTGGTGAAAGCCTATCATCTGAAAGGCCAGTCGGTGCGCGCTTTCGCCTGGGACGATTACTCCTACTCGATGCCGATTGACGAGATGATTAAATACCGCGTGATTGTCGCCTATCTGCGCGGCGGTAAGCCGATCGACGTGGGGGAGCTGGGGCCATTCGCCATTATTTATCCGCGCGATGGCTACGCTGAGCTGAATAACCTGGATGTGAACGCGAAAACCGTCTGGCAAGTTAAACGGTTGGAGATGAAATAAGATGAGCAAAAAACTGATCGGTACTCTTATCGCGTTGGTTGCCATCTTCTCTTTATTGATTTTGTTGATTGCTATTAACTTCGGTGGCGTAAAAGAGCGCTATAAGCAGATCGAGCCCAATCTGGACAACTACTCGGTGGCCGAGATCCTCTTTCTGGCGTTTGAAAGGACCAAAACCGCGCTGCTGCTCAGTGAAAATAACGACTACGACGCTTTCCTGATCAAGAAGAAAATCTTTTACTCGAAGATTCAGATCCTGGAGAGCCGTTCGACCTTCAGCGACTCTTTTTATTACGACGACGAGTTCATCAAGAATGTTGCGCTGCTGAAGCAGCAGTACCGCACGTTGGACGATCTCTCCACCGGCTTGCTGGTGGGGCAGAAAAACAAGGCGGATATTCTCTCTTATATGGATGATATCGAGGGCACGCTGGTCGATATCCAGGAAATTATTTATCGGATACAGATTAAAAACTTTACCGAAGTGAAAGGCATCATCCAGGACAACTCGAGTAAAGCCGAGATGTTTGCCCTCTTTTCGCTGATTTTGGTGTTCCTGATGATGTTCCTGGTGCTGAGAAATGCCTTCTCGTTAAAAGAGATCATCAAGAATAAGAACATCTTTATCTCTTCCATCTACCACGAGATCGCCGGCTCGACTCAGGCCATCGTCATTGCTGCGGATATCATGGAGCACGAGCTGGCGCAGGAAGAGTTGAAAAAAGAAGCTCGCCTGATCTCCTATCACGGCAATAAGATCACCGAACAAACGCGCGAGGTGATGGATTATTCGCGGCTAGAGATGGGGGAGGTCAAAGTGAATATATCCACCTTCCGTCTGAATGAGATGGTGGACGATGCCATGACCAGTATCAGCGCCGGGCGCGGTAATCGCATCGTGGTGCGTCGTTCATCCTATGTTGGTTTGATTTGCTCCGACAAATATAAGCTCTACCGAATATTGGCCAATCTGCTCAGCAACGCGGACAAATTTACTCACCACGGTGCGATTATCCTCAATGTGAAGGTGTGCCACGGCAATCTGTATTTATGGGTAAAAGACACCGGCATCGGGTTTAACGTCGATAATCTGGAACGATTATATAAGGCGTTCAATCAGGGGGTGGAAAGGGAAACGCGACAGGGATTGGGGCTGGGGCTGACCATTATCAAAAATTACGTCACGACGATGAAAGGCGCCATCAAAGTCAAATCCGTCGAAGGGGTTGGCTCGTCGTTTTTGATCCGCATCCCGGTCAAACTAATTAAAGAATAAGTTCGACAGCAGCAGCGAAGAGATAATCAGCGGTTTGGTCGGTTTTTCCACCAGATGCACGTCATAGTGCAGGATCATATCGCCGATGTTTTTCTCGTAGTGATTCAGCTGGCCGGTCAAAATGATGATGCGGGCATGCGGATCGAGGGCATCTTTAATTTTCTTCACGACGCGTTCGGAAGTCTCGCCGAAGTCCAACAGCCAGTCCAAAATAAACGCCTCAAAAGACTGGTGCTCCAGCGCGGCCAGCATGGCGTCCGCCGTCTGAAAGGTCTCGGTCTCGATGCCGTAGCGGCAGGCGATCTTCTTCAACAATTCGAGAATATCACTGTCATTGTCCAGGATCGCGATACGCGGAGCCGGCAGAAAGTCTATCTTGTTGACTTTGTACAGTGGGGCATCGGCGGCATGTTCCCGGTTGGTGTTGATGATGAAAAGATCGTCTTTTTTGTAGGCGTAGGTTTCGTCGCTGTCTGCTTGCGTGGCCGGGCGCTCGTCGACCTCAATGTTGCAGCGCTTGTGAATGCTGTTCATGATAAAGACGCCGTTATGCGTCCTTTGGCCGGCAAACGGTTCGTTGAAATACTGAAAAACCTTTTTGATTTCATCGAGGGTGATGCCCCTTTTGCCATCCAGTTTTTGTTTGGCGCTGTTGTACTGAAGGTTCAGTATGTTGGCCATCGTGGAGGCATGTTTTCTGTCGCCAACTCCTTTCAGAGTGAGCAACGCGCTGATTGCATCGATATAATTTGGCGTTTTCTTCATGACAACCTTGGCTTTTTTGATGTTGACCGCGAGCGCTGAAAAACCTGCGCGAGAACCCGTGCTGGATTATAGATGATGCCCCGGTGGTTGCGGTGATATCAGTTTGATTTCCTTTGGCAAACTCAAAACATACTCGATACTAAATAAAAAAACACTCAAAAGACATTCACATTTAATCGTTTATGTGGTTAATTAGCGCACATACTGTGTGATTCGCGTCCTGGGGGGGTGCCAGTCTCACAAAATAAACCGCCTGCTCTTGTCCGTAAGCAGGGAGCAGGCGGCAAAAAAGATCTGCGGTCAACACCAGGGCTATTGGCTGCATCGGGGATGACCATTCGAACCTCTCTTCGTCGCTGTATCTTCTTTTTTCCTCGTTCCTCACTGTTCTGCCGCAATAGCGCCCTATGAATATCACTCCTAAGTGAATACCGAACGCAGATATCGCATCTTTCTGACAGCCCATTAACCGACAAGACAACCTATCCGTACGCCCTTACAGGCCGCGATACGGCATATGCGCGTTGCCGCGGACGAGGGCCGGAGTCGCGCAAGAGGATCTCCGGCGCGCTCCGGGATGGGATAAGGCGGGGCCATCGAGAGGGTGACGGCCCCGGCCGACGCCGGGTTTGGCGGTCGGCAAGGCCACTATAGTCGGCGCGTTTGCCGGCGCCAGCGCTGCCGTTCGGCATTGCGCGGCCGCTCCAGCGTTTTCTTCACACGGCGGCAAACGTTGCTGTTTATTGCGCGCCGCGTCCCAGATAACCGTCCCAGTCTTTCCACACCGGCTGCAGCCCGGCGTGGCTGATGGCCTCGGCGACCTGCTGCGGCGTGCGGTCGTCGTGCGGTTCGAACTGTTCCAGCTCCGGCGGTACGTCATCGGCATAGCCGCCGGGCTGCGTCTTGGATCCGGCGCTGACGCTGTTGATCGCCACCGGGATCATATGATCGCGGAAGTAAGGCGACTCCCGGGTAGACAGCGACAGCTCAACGTCTGGCGCGAACAGCCGGAAGGCGCAGATCAGCTGCACCAGTTGAGGCTCGCTCATGATCGACGCCGGTTCAATGCCACCGGCGCAGGGGCGCAGACGCGGGAACGAGATCGAGTAGCGGCTCTGCCAGTAGGTTTGCTGCAGGTAGAACAGATGTTCCGCCAGCAGGTAGCAGTCGGTGCGCCAACTGTTGGACAGACCGATCAATGCGCCGAGGCCGATCTTGTCGATCCCGGCGCGCCCCAGGCGATCCGGCGTGGCCAGGCGCCAATGGAAATCCTGCTTCTGGCCGCGCAGGTGGTGCTGCAGATAGGTGGCCGGATGGTAGGTTTCCTGGTACACCAGCACGCCGTCCAGGCCCAGCGTTTTCAGTTCGGCGTATTCCTCCTGCGCCAGCGGCTGCACTTCCATCATCAGCGAGCTGAAGTGCCGGCGGATCGCCGGGATGTGCTGGCGGAAATAGTCCATGCCAACCTTGGTCTGATGTTCGCCGGTGACCAGCAACAGATGTTCGAACCCCAGCGCCTTGATGGCTTCGCACTCGCGTGCGATCTCCGCCGCATCCAGCGTTTTGCGCTTGATGCGGTTGCTCATCGAAAAGCCGCAGTAGGTGCAGTCGTTGGCGCACAGGTTAGAGAGATACAGCGGCACATAGAAGCCGACGACGTTGCCGAACCGCTGGCGGGTCAGCTGCTGCGCGCGTTGCGCCAACGGTTCCAGATACGGCGCGGCCGCGGGGGAGATCAGCGCCATAAAGTCGTCGCGCGTCAGCTTGTCGGCGTTCAACGCGTGCTCCACGTCGCGCGTAGTTTTGCCGTTGATGCGCAGCGTAATGTCGTCCCAGTCCAGCTGTTGCCAGCGGCTACTGAAATCGTCGGCCATCATTGCGCCTCCTCTGGCTGGCTGAGAAAAGCGGTCAGCGGGCTGGACGCGACCGCGCCGCGCTGGCTGGAGCCTAATCCGGCGCTGCGTGCCAGCTCGCCGGCCTCCAGCGCCAGGCGAAACGCCCGCGCCATCTGCACCGGATCGCGCGCCACGGCAATGGCGGTATTCACCAGCACCGCGTCGGCACCCAGCTCCATCGCCGCCAGCGCGTGGCTTGGCGCGCCGATGCCGGCGTCTACCACCACCGGCACCTTGGCTTGCTCGATGATGATTTCGAGGAAGTCACGGGTGCGCAGACCGCGGTTGGAGCCGATAGGCGCACCAAGCGGCATCACCGCCGCACAGCCCACCTCTTCCAGCCGTTTGCACAGCACCGGATCGGCGCCGCAGTAGGGCAGCACCACAAAACCGTCTTTCACCAGCGTTTCCGCCGCTTTCAGCGTTTCTATCGGATCAGGCAGCAGGTATTTCACATCGGGATGGATCTCCAGTTTCACCCAGTGGGTGCCGAGCGCTTCACGCGCCAGCCGGGCGGCGAACACCGCCTCGGCGGCGGTTTTGGCGCCGGAGGTGTTGGGCAGCAGCCTGATGCCCAACTGCTGCAGCGGCGCCAAAATGGCGTCGTTGCCGCCGCGCAGATCGACGCGCTTCATGGCCATGGTCACCAGCTGTGAGCCGGAGGCCGCCAGTGCCTCCAGCATCAACGCCGGGGTGGCGAACTTGCCGGTGCCGGTGAACAGGCGCGAGGTAAAAGTGGTATCGGCGATTTTCAGCATGTCAGCCTCCGGCGATCGCTTGAAACAGCAGGATGTCATCGCCGTCCTGCACCTGATGGTCGGCCCAGTCGGCGCGCGGGATGATGATTTGGTTGATCGCCAGCGCGGTGCCCGGCTGGTGGCGCTCCAGCTGGGTTAGCAGGGCGGCGACGCTAAGCGGCTGCGCCAGCTCCAGCGGTTGATCGTTTAAACGGATTTTCATGCCGTGCCTCCGCATACCGGGCAGGCGCGGGCCTGGCTCAGTTGCAGCGTGCTCCAGCTCTGCTGCTTGCCGTCGAACAGCCGCAGTTTCCCGCTGAGGGAGGAAGGCATGCCGGCCAGCATTTTGATGGCTTCCAGCGCTTGCAGGGTGCCGATCACGCCGACCACCGGGCCGAGCACCCCGGCGGTGCGGCAGTTGCGCTGCGGCTCTTCCTGATCCGGGTACAGGCAGGCGTAGCAGCCGTGCGCATAGGGCGGCTCGAGCACCAGCAGCTGGCCGCTGAAACCGACCGCGCTGCCGCTGATCAGCGGCTTGGCGGCGGCGATGCAGGCGGCATTGACCTCATGGCGGGTCGCCATATTGTCGCAGCAGTCCAGCACCAGATCGGCGCGGGCGACCGCGTCGCGCAGCGCTTGCCCCTGCAGCCGCTGCGCCAGCGGGATGGATTCCACCAACGGGTTCAGCGCCTGCAGGTGGCGTTGCGCCAGAGCCGCCTTACCGGTGGCGGTATCGGCGCTGCGGTAGAGGATTTGCCGCTGCAGGTTGGTGACGTGCAGCTGGTCGTCGTCGGCCAGCAGCAGCGTGCCGACGCCGGCGGCGGCCAGATACAGTGAAGCCGGGGAGCCGAGCCCGCCTAAACCGACGATCAGCACCGTGGCGCGCTTGAGCCTCTCCTGGCCTTCCGGGCCGACGTCCTCCAGCAGCAGCTGGCGGCTGTAGCGCAGGAATTCCTGATCGTTAAGCATCGCTCGGCTCCTCGCCTTCGATCAGCCGCAGCAGCTCGGCCGTCGCCGCGCGCCAATCCGGCGCTTGGGTGATGGCGCTGACCACCGCCACGCTGCCGACGCCGCACGCCAGCACCGCCGGTACGCGATCGATACTGATCCCGCCGATCGCCACCGTCGGGTAATCCGCCAAATCGGCGATGTGGCGTTTCAACTCCGTCAGCCCCTGCGGCGCAGAAGGCATGTCTTTGGTCTGGGTGGGGAAGATGTGCCCCAGCGCGATGTAGGACGGTTTCACCGCCAGCGCGCGCGCCAGCTCGGCGTCGTCATGGGTGGACACGCCCAGCCGCAGCCCGGCGCGGTGAATGGCCGCCAGATCGGTGGTATCGAGATCTTCCTGGCCCAGATGCACGCCGTAGGCGCCGTGCTTGATCGCCAGCCGCCAGTAGTCGTTGATGAACAGCCGTGCCTGATAACGCTGGCCCAGCGCGATGGCGGCAGCGATATCCTCTTCGACCTGCTCGTCAGGCAGATCCTTGATGCGCAGCTGGATCGTGGTGACGCCGGCCTCCAGCAGGCGAGCGATCCATTCCACGCTGTCGACGACCGGGTAAAGCCCCAGTTTGTGGGGCGTAGCCGGGAAGGGGATCGTGATATCAGTCATTGCTTGTCTCCTCTTGCAGGGTGTCGGCGTCGGCGCTGTGATACAGCTCGCTGCCGCGGGCGCGGAACTCGGCGGACATTTTCTCCATGCCGGTCAGCTGCACTTCTATCGGTTTGGCGGCCTCCTGGGCGGCGGCGTAGTCGCGTACCTCCTGCGAAATCTTCATCGAGCAGAATTTCGGCCCGCACATCGAGCAGAAGTGGGCGACCTTGCCGGATTCCTGCGGCAGGGTTTCGTCGTGATAGGCGCGCGCGGTGGCCGGATCGAGCGCCAGATTGAACTGATCTTCCCAGCGGAATTCGAAACGTGCCTTGGACATGGCGTTATCGCGGATCTGCGCGCCCGGATGGCCCTTGGCCAGATCGGCGGCGTGAGCGGCGATCTTGTAGGTGATCAGGCCCTGCTTGACGTCCTCTTTGTTCGGCAGGCCGAGGTGTTCTTTCGGCGTGACGTAACACAGCATGGCGCAGCCGAACCAGCCGATCATTGCCGCGCCGATGCCGGAGGTGAAATGGTCATAGCCCGGTGCGATATCGGTGGTCAGCGGGCCGAGGGTGTAGAACGGCGCTTCGTGGCAGTGTTCCAGCTCTTCGGTCATGTTGCGGCGGATCATCTGCATCGGCACGTGGCCCGGGCCTTCGATCATCACCTGCACGTCGTATTCCCAGGCGATTTTGGTCAGCTCGCCCAGCGTATGCAGCTCGGCGAACTGGGCTTCGTCGTTGGCGTCCTGAATCGAGCCGGGGCGCAGGCCGTCGCCGAGCGACAGCGAAACGTCGTAGGCGGCGCAGATCTCGCAGATTTCACGGAAGTGCTGATAGAGGAAGTTTTCCTGATGGTGCGACAGGCACCATTTGGCCATGATCGAGCCACCGCGCGACACGATGCCGGTCAGGCGTTTGGCGGTCATCGGCACATAGCGCAGCAGCACGCCGGCGTGGATGGTGAAGTAATCGACCCCTTGTTCCGCCTGTTCCAGCAGCGTATCGCGGAACATCGCCCAGGTGAGGTTTTCCGCCACGCCGTTGACCTTCTCCAGCGCCTGGTAGATAGGCACGGTGCCGATGGGCACCGGGCTGTTGCGCAGGATCCACTCGCGGGTTTCGTGAATATAGCGGCCGGTGGAGAGATCCATCACGGTGTCTGCGCCCCAGCGGGTGGCCCACACCAGCTTCTCCACCTCTTCTTCGATCGACGACGTGACCGCCGAGTTGCCGATATTGGCGTTCACCTTCACCAGGAAATTGCGGCCGATGATCATCGGCTCCGCCTCCGGGTGATTGATGTTGGCAGGAATGATGGCGCGGCCGGCGGCCACTTCCTGGCGCACGAACTCCGGCGTGATGTTGTCCGGCAGGTTGGCGCCCCAGCCCTGGCCCGGATGCTGGTGGCGCAGCACCTCGCCGCGAATGCGTTCGCGCCCCATGTTTTCACGGATGGCGATAAACTCCATCTCCGGGGTGACGATGCCGGCGCGGGCATAGTGCAGCTGGGTCACGCACTTGCCCGGCAGCGCTTTGCGCGGCAGCGGCAGATGTTCGAAGCGCAGGTGATCCAGCCCCTCGTCCGCCAGACGCTGTTGGGTGAAGCCGGAACTGGCGCCGCTCAGGGTCGCAGTATCGCCGCGCGCGTCGATCCAGCCGGCGCGCAGCTTGGCCAGGCCGGCGTGCACATCGAGCTCGGCCTGCGGATCGCCGTAGGGGCCGGCGGTGTCATATACCGGGATCGCCTCGTTCTGTTCATACTGCGGGCTATCTTTGCTGCCGCCGACCAGGGTCGGACTGAGCTCAATTTCGCGCATCGGCACCTGGATATCGCGGCGCGAGCCCTGCAGGTAGATGCGGCGTGAGTTTGGGAAAGCCATGCCTTGCAGCGTGTCGATAAACTGCTGGGCGGCTTCGCGTTGCGCTTTACGGGCGCGCGGTGGATTAATGTTAGACATAGCAAGTTCCTACCAGTGTGTTGGGTTGGGAAAGTTGCTTGTCTGGAGCTCGGAGGGAGTAATGATGGTGGCCGATAAGGCAGGGCGCCCGCAAGGGGGAGGCCGTGCCTGTGGCGATAGATTACTCTTGTTCCCTTCGCGGGTATTAACCCGATCAGGTTCCGCGGATCCCGAATTAACGGTCTCAGCCTGGCTGATTCGATGAACAAATCAGGCGCTAGGCACTCCGACAAGATGCCCCCCAGTATAGGAGGGATATGAAAAAAAACTATAAAATTTTAACGCGCCGGATCCAGCATCTGGTCCGGCAGCGGTTGCTGCGCGGCTTCTGCTTCCAACTGGATCAGCTTATCTTCCAGCGCAAAGCGCGCCGCCAGCGTTTCGCCGATATCCGACAAGGCCTGGTGGAATTCCAGACAAACCTCCTGATCGATATCCACTTCGGTATAGCGATCGTGGAACGCCATGATCTGTTCAGTATTGGCCCACAGCTTGGGATAGATGTTCACCGCCAGCGACATTTTCGGACTGGCTGCGCCTTCCACTTGTTTGATAATTCTGTCATAGATATGAAAATGCCCTGCGGAGAGATAATCCACCAGGTTGTGGCAAAAGTTCTCCAGCGCTTTTTCATTCAGCGGCGTATGCTTTTCTTTATTCGGTTTGAGGCCTACCAGCGTGCAGTAGGCGACCAGCAACTGTTTGCGGGCCTGAAGCCATTGATCAACTAATTCATTACTACCGCCAACGCGCTGAGTCAGCCTTTCCAAACGGTTGAGCATGTTTGACTCCGTGTAAGTAACAAAAGTAACCGGTAAGTTATTAAAATGTAACAAAGCCGATTTGTAGAGTGCCAGTGAAGCTGAGGTTGTGCAACAACGATATGGAACTTGCATTAACGGGCAATGAAAACGGCTGGTGGATTGTCAGCCATGAAAGCAAACTTTGGTTACCGAACGGTGAATTGCCGTCGGGGACGGCCGCCGCCCTCGGGCTGCAGGGCCACATGGCGCGCACCATCGGTGAATGGGAGGGCGCGCCGGTTTGGCTGGTGCGCCAGGCGATGCCGCGGGAGATGGGATCGGTGCGTCAGCTGTTGGATCAGGATCGCGGTCTGTTCCAGCTTGCCGGGCGCGGCGTTCAGTTGGCGGATTTCTACCGCTCTCATCGCTATTGCGGCTACTGCGGCTATGAGATGCACCTCAGCCGCTCCGAAAGCGCCTGCCTGTGCGGCCACTGCAAAGAGCGGTACTACCCGCAGATTGCGCCCTGCGTGATCGTCGCCATTCGGCGCGACGATCAGATCCTGCTGGCGCAACACGTGCGCCATCGCGGCGGCATCCACACGGTGCTGGCCGGCTTCGTCGAGGTGGGCGAAACGCTGGAACAGGCGGTAGCGCGCGAAGTGATGGAAGAGAGCAATATCGAAATCAAGAACCTGCGTTACGTCACCTCACAACCCTGGCCGTTCCCGCACTCGCTGATGATGGCCTTTATGGCCGATTACCATCAGGGTGACCTTCGACACGACCCCAAGGAGCTGCTCAACGCCGGCTGGTATCGCTACGACCAACTGCCGCTGTTGCCGCCGCCCGGCACCGTGGCGCGCCGGTTGATTGAGGACACCGTGGCGCTGTGCCGGGCAGAATAATGTACAATGGCCGGCAGATTATTAAGGGAGCCCCATAAATGACTGAGTTGAAGAACGATCGCTACCTGCGCGCGCTGTTGCGCCAGCCGGTGGATGTGACCCCCGTATGGATGATGCGCCAGGCCGGTCGTTATTTACCGGAGTACAAGGCGACCCGCGCCCAGGCCGGTGATTTCATGTCGCTGTGCAAGAACGCGGAGCTGGCCTGTGAGGTTACGCTGCAGCCGCTGCGCCGCTATGCGCTGGACGCCGCCATTCTGTTCTCCGACATTCTCACCATTCCCGACGCCATGGGGCTTGGCCTGTACTTTGAAGCCGGCGAAGGCCCGCGTTTCAGCTCACCCATCACCTGCCGTGCTGACGTCGACAAACTGCCGGTGTTCGATCCGGAAGTGGAGTTGGGCTATGTGATGAACGCGGTGCGTACCATCCGCCGCGAGCTGAAGGGCGAAGTGCCGCTGATCGGCTTCTCCGGCAGCCCGTGGACGTTGGCTACCTATATGGTTGAAGGCGGCAGCAGCAAGGCCTTCACCAAGCTGAAAAAGATGATGTATGCCGAACCGGCCACGCTGCACCTGTTGCTGGACAAGCTGGCGGACAGCGTGATCCTGTACCTCAACGCCCAGATCAAAGCCGGCGCGCAGTCGGTGATGGTGTTCGACACCTGGGGCGGCGTGTTGACCGGGCGCGATTACCGCGAGTTCTCTTTGCACTACATGCACAAGATCGTCGATGGCCTGCTGCGTGAGAATGACGGCCGCCGCGTGCCGGTGACGCTGTTCACCAAAGGCGGTGGGCAGTGGCTGGAGGCGATGGCCGCCACCGGCTGCGATGCGCTGGGGCTGGATTGGACCACCGACATCGCCGACGCGCGTCGGCGCGTGGGCGATAAAGTGGCGCTGCAGGGCAACATGGATCCGTCGATGCTTTATGCTTCCCCGGCGCGCATCGCGGAAGAAGTGGAGACCATTCTGGCCGGTTTCGGCCACGGCAACGGCCATGTGTTCAACCTGGGCCACGGCATCCATCAGGATGTGCCGCCTGAGCACGCCGGCGCCTTCGTCGAGGCGGTGCACGCGCAGTCGGCGAAATACCACCGTTAAGGATTTGATGTGACCGATATGCAGGCCCTGCGCGCCGAACAGCTGCGGCGCGCGGCTGAAGTCATTCGCTACGACGATCTGCCGGCCGACCCGCCGGCCTTCATCGCCGGTGCCGACGTGGGCTTCGAGCAGGAGGGAGCGGTGACGCGCGCCGCCATCGCCATCCTGCGCTATCCGTCGCTGGAGCTGGTGGAGTATCAGGTGGCGCGTATCGCCACCGTCATGCCTTATATCCCGGGTTTCCTGTCGTTTCGCGAATACCCGGCGCTGTTGGCCGCCTGGGCTCAGCTGCGGCAAAAGCCGGGGTTGATCTTCGTCGATGGACATGGCATTTCGCATCCGCGGCGTCTCGGCGTCGCCAGCCATTTCGGCCTGCTGGTCGATGTGCCGACCATCGGCGTGGCCAAGAAGCGCCTGTGCGGCAAATTCGCACCGCTGGAGGCCGCCGTCGGTGTGCTGGCGCCGTTGGAAGATAAGGGTGAACAGCTGGGCTGGGTATGGCGCAGCAAGGCGCGCTGCAATCCGCTGTTCATCTCTACCGGTCACCGCGTGGGCGCCGACAGCGCGCTGGCGTGGGTGCAACGCTGCATGGCGGGCTACCGTTTGCCGGAGCCGACCCGTTGGGCTGATGCCATCGCATCGCGGCGCCCGGCGTTTCAGCGTTGGTTGCAGCAGCATCCGGAGGTGTCGCCATGAGCGATTTCGGGTACACTGCGCCGCAGATAACGCGTAAGAGAGTAAAGCATGCTACGTAACCCGATTCATTTACGTCTGGAACGGCACGAGGCTTGGCAACATTTGACCTTTATGGCCAGTTTGTGCGAGCGTATGTACCCGAATTACCAGATGTTCTGCAAACAGACCGAGTTCGGCGATCCGGCGGTTTATCGCCGCATTCTGGATTTGGTGTGGGAAACGCTGGTGGTGAAGGACGCCAAGGTCAACTTCGACAGCCAGCTCGAGAAGTTGGAAGAGGCGATTCCGTCGGCGGAAGATTACGATCTTTACGGCGTTTACCCGGCAATTGATGCCTGTATCGCATTAGGGGAACTGATCCATTCGCGGCTCGGCGGGGAGACGCTGGAGCACGCCATCGCCATCAGCGAAACATCGATTCGCACCGTGGCGATGTTGGAAATGACTCAAGCCGGTAAGGAAATGACCGACGAAGAGTTGGGCAGTTTGCCTGCGGTAGAGGAAGAATGGGACATTCAATGGGAAATTTTCCGCCTGTTGGACGCCTGTGAAGAGCGCGATATAGACCTGATCAAGGGGCTGCGATCCGACCTGCGAGAGGCCGGTGTCAGCAACATCGGGATAAATTTAGCGCAATAAGGCAGCAAAACGTGATTTAACGCCTGATTTGTCATGCCTTAAGGCTTCACATCCGCACCCTGTCTGGTCTACATTTGGGGGGCGTAAAAAAAGTGGCTATCGGTGCGTGTATGCAGGAGAGTGCTGTCAATCGGCATATCCGTCGCACTCGATGCTTTGCAAACGATAAACACACTGTAAGGATAACTTATGAACAAGACTCAACTGATTGATGTAATCGCGGACAAGGCTGACCTTTCCAAAGCACAAGCTAAACTGGCTCTGGAATCCACCCTGGCTGCTATTACTGAGTCTCTGAAAGAAGGTGATGCAGTACAATTGGTTGGCTTCGGTACTTTCAAAGTAAACCATCGTAGCGAGCGCACTGGCCGCAACCCACAGACTGGCAAAGAAATCAAAATCGCAGCAGCCAACGTGCCTGCGTTCGTTTCTGGCAAAGCACTGAAAGACGCTGTTAAATAAGACCGCGCCTCGGTGAAAAGATTAAACAGAGGGGCGATGGCGCCCCTTTTGTTTACTCGTCGGGTGCTCATGGCCGCCGGCATCGCCCTCGGTCTGAGCGCCTGCAGTTTCCATTCCGATATTCCCAGCTTTACCGCCAGCGGCTTTGTGGCCGATCAGGGCGTGATACGCCTGTGGCGTAAAGACGATGAGCAACATCGCCCGCAGGTGCTGGTCAGCGTCTATAGTCCCTACCGGGGGCCGGGTACCATCACCACGCTGTATACCTATCAGGGCGACGTGCTGCGCCAAATCAAACGCAACGACGCCGACGGCGATCGAGACTCCATTCAACTGCGCTTTGCCGACGACGGCACGGTGAGCTTTATGCAGCGCCAGCTGGCGACACGCCGCGAACCGCTGACCAGCGATGAGATAGCACTGTACCAATATCAGGCGCGACGTATCCTCGAGGTCAGCAATGCGCTGCGCGCCGGCAAGGTGAAATTGCTGCAGGGGCGTTGGATGCAGGGCGAGGTGCAAACCTGCGACGGCCAGCGCTTAAAACCTGGGTTGGATGCCACCGCCATCGGCTGGATCGAAAAACGCGCCCGCAGCAGCAGCCGGCCGGTGAGTGTCGCCTGGTTGGAAGCGCCGGAAGGCAGTGAACTGCTGCTGGTGGCGAACGACGACTTCTGCAGCTGGGAACCGAAAGAAGACCAGCTATAAAAAAGGCCCCGCGCTGCGGAGCCTCTTGCCATGACCTTATCAGGTCAAATCACTTGCCGCGCGCAATCGCGCGATAACCGATATCTTTGCGGCAGAAGCTGCCCGGCCACTGAATGCCTTCCGCCAGCTGATAAGCGCGTTGCTGCGCTTGCGCCACGGTGTCGCCCAGCGCCGTCACGCACAGCACGCGGCCGCCGCTGGTGACGACGTCATCGCCCTGCAGGCGCGTACCGGCGTGGAAGACCTTACCGTCGGCGCTTTCCTGCTGCGGTAACCCCTGGATCACCTCGCCATTGCGATAATCACCCGGATAACCGCCGGCCGCCAGCACCACGCCGAGCGCAGGGCGTTCGTCCCAGTCAGAACTTTTCTCGTTCAGGCGGCCTTCGGCACCCGCCAGGCACAGCTCCACCAGATCGGAGCGCAGGCGCAGCATGATCGGCTGAGTTTCCGGATCGCCAAAACGGCAGTTGAATTCGATCACCTTCGGCTGGCCGTCGGCGGAGATCATCAGGCCGGCATACAGGAAGCCGACGTAGGTATTGCCTTCCGCCGCCATGCCGCGCACCGTCGGCCAGATCACCTGGTCCATGGCGCGCTGGTGGATTTCGTCGGTCACGACCGGCGCCGGAGAGTAGGCGCCCATACCGCCGGTGTTCGGGCCGGTGTCGCCGTCGCCGACGCGTTTGTGGTCCTGGCTGGTGGCCATCGGCACCACGTTCTCGCCATCGACCATCACGATGAAGCTGGCTTCTTCGCCGTCGAGGAACTCTTCCACTACGATGCGATGACCGGCGTCGCCGAAGGCGTTGCCGGCCAGCATGTCACGCACGGCTTCTTCCGCCTCCTGCAGCGTCATCGCGACGATCACGCCTTTACCGGCGGCCAGGCCATCGGCTTTGATGACGATCGGTGCGCCTTTGCGGCGCACATAGGCGAGTGCCGGCTCCACCTCGGTAAAGTTTTCATATTCGGCGGTCGGGATGCGGTGGCGCGCCAGGAAATCCTTGGTGAAGGCTTTAGAGCCTTCGAGCTGCGCGGCGGCCTGCGACGGGCCGAAGATTTTCAGACCGGCGGCCTGGAAGGCGTCGACTACGCCGATCACCAGCGGCGCTTCCGGCCCGACGATGGTCAGACCGATGTCATGGCTCTGGGCGAACGCGACCAGGGCAGGGATATCTGTGGCGGCGATCGCCACGTTCTCCAGATTGGCTTCCAGCGCGGTGCCGGCGTTGCCCGGCGCAACGTAGACTTTGTCCGCCAGCGGAGACTGGGCGGCTTTCCAGGCCAGCGCGTGCTCGCGCCCGCCGTTGCCGATAATCAAAATGTTCATCAGGGGCTCCACGAATGGCGTGCGCCGGAGCGCACGCGGCAAAAGGAATTAATGGCGGAAGTGACGCATGTCGGTGAAGATCATCGCGATGCCGTGTTCATTGGCGGCGGCGATCACTTCGTCGTCGCGGATTGAGCCGCCAGGCTGGATCACGCAGGTGATGCCGACCGCCGCGGCGGCATCGATGCCGTCACGGAATGGGAAGAAGGCGTCGGAGGCCATGGCGGATCCTTTCACTTCCAGCCCTTCGTCGCTCGCTTTGATGCCGGCGATCTTGGCGGAATAAACGCGGCTCATCTGGCCGGCGCCTATGCCGATGGTCATATTGTCACGTGCATAAACGATGGCGTTGGATTTCACGAACTTGGCCACTTTCCAGCAGAACAGCGCGTCACGCAGTTCCTGCTCGGTCGGCTGGCGCTCGGATACCACGCGCAGATCGGCGGCGGTCACCATGCCGAGATCGCGATCCTGCACCAGCAGCCCGCCGTTGACGCGCTTGAAGTCCAGCCCCGCCACGCGTTGCTGCCACTGGCCGCAGGCCAGCACGCGCACGTTCTGTTTGGCGGCCAGCAGGGAGCGCGCTTCCTGGGTGACGTTTGGCGCGATGATCACTTCCACGAACTGGCGGCTGATGATCGCCTGCGCGGTGGCGGCGTCCAGCTCGCGGTTAAAGGCGATGATGCCGCCGAAGGCGGAAGTCGGGTCGGTTTGGTAAGCGCGCTCATACGCGGCGAGGATGTCGTCACCGATCGCCACGCCGCAAGGGTTGGCGTGTTTGACGATCACGCAGGCCGGTTCGGCGAACTCTTTCACGCATTCCAGCGCGGCGTCGGTATCGGCGATGTTGTTATAGGACAGCGCTTTGCCCTGTAGCTGCTCGGCGGTCGCGACGGACGCTTCCTTTACCTCTTCTTCTATATAGAAGGCGGCCTGCTGGTGGCTGTTCTCACCGTAACGCATATCCTGCTTCTTGATGTAGTTGAGGTTCAGGGTTCGCGGGAAGCGGCCGGACGGCTGTTCGGTCTCGCCGTGGTACGCCGGCACCAGCGCGCCGAAGTAGTTGGCGATCATGCTGTCGTAGGCGGCGGTGTGTTCGAAGGCTTTGATGGCGAGATCGAAGCGGGTGGCATAGCGCAGCGAGCCGTCGTTGTTGTCCATCTCGGTAATGATGGCGGCGTAGTCGCTGCTCTTCACGACGATGGCGACGTCTTTATGGTTCTTGGCGGCGGAGCGCACCATGGTCGGGCCGCCGATATCGATATTTTCGACCGCGTCTTCCAGCGAGCAATCTGGGCGCGCCACGGTTTGGGCGAACGGGTACAGATTGACGACCACCATGTCGATAGGCTGGATGTCATGCTGATTCATGACCGCGTCGTCCTGGCCGCGGCGGCCGAGGATACCGCCGTGAACTTTCGGGTGCAGGGTCTTAACTCGTCCGTCCATCATCTCCGGGAAGCCGGTGTAGTCGGAAACTTCGGTAACGGGCAGACCGGCGTCTGCCAGCAGGCGGGCGGTGCCGCCGGTGGAGAGCAGTTCAACGCCGCGCTGGGAAAGCGCTTCGGCAAATTCAACGATACCGGCTTTGTCAGACACGCTGAGCAGGGCCCGGCGGATTGGACGAGGTTGTTGCATGGTTTTATCCCTTGGCTTTGAGTCGCAATTAAAGAGCGTTACGTGAATGTCCACCTCGTTCTCTCTATAAGGAAGGTTTTTTTGCCTTATAAGGGAGGGTCAGGCACATATTCAGGTAGCGCCCCCATAAAAAGGGGGATCGTTTCGTCGCGGGGAATTGTAGCGAAAACGTTTGCGTGGCGCTCGTAAATTTTCCGTGCAAATCACATCTGTGGATAACACTGTGCGCAAGTGGGTATAAGGCGGGGTTTTGCTGTGGAATGCAGCGAACGATCGTTTTTGCTGAAAATACCTGTTGCGGCCTGCGAGGAACTCCCTATAATGCGCCTCCATCGACACGGAACATGTGAACAACTTCACAGAGTATCCGGGGGTCGCAGAGAAAAAATCCTGAAAATTAGGGTTGACTCTGAAAGAGGAAAGCGTAATATACGCCACCTCGAGTTAGCAAGCGAAAGCGCCTAACTCACTGCTCTTTAACAATTTATCAGACAATCTGTGTGGGCACTCCACAAGACGATATCCAGCATCTTCGGATGCAAAAAAATATCAAGTCTTGAAGAGTGACTAACTGAAGTAAAATTCA
>NZ_JBJNMH010000029.1:0-31395 GCF_052168635.1 Serratia sp. CY47444 | reverse complement strand
TCATCACTGGATTACCAGACACCAGCTGAATTCGCAACGGACTGGCGAAACAGGAAATATGAAGAAAAACCAACCGACATTACTAACTGAAGGTTGTATCTAATCCTGGGGGCAGGTCAAGGCATTGTTTGGGGTGGCGTTCGGCGTCAGTAGAGTCAGACACTTTTCCTGTTTGATCGACTGCACAGGAGGGCTACTACGTTGTTACGAGCGTGGGGTCAGTCCAGCTAGTTCAGGAAACTGACCAAAACCAAAGGGGCTTTCCCAAATGAAAACAGTTTGTTGAAGCTGCTTTATCTGTGACTGATGAACGCACAGGAGAAATGGACAATGCCCATCCAGGACTGGAATTTGACATTGTCGCAGTTAGCCATTTATTTTGAGGGGCGAATGAGTAATGTGATGACGCTGTAGAATTTTTAACGTAACACAGAATTCTGAACGCTCTCGAATTTTTCGCTGCCTCCCCTGAACAGGCAGTGACGAACTTCAGATTAATTCGATAAGATGCGAGTATCCCAATTTTAAATTACCCTACACACGGAGTATGTGATGGTTCAGGATTCGTCGGCATTGGCCCCTTTCTTTCGTTCTCATATCGCAAAAAACAATCAATACAACCCAAACTGGGGCAAGCACTATCGCCAACTTGTAGAACAGATCCAAGCTGAAAAGCCCAACTTCTCTGCTGAGACGATTCGGCAGATTTGGTACGAACGTAGTAATGGCATTTCCAGCCTCAGGCAGGGTGGTATGTCCCAGTTAGAATTCGAAATGGCGCAAAAACAGCTGCTCGCTCTCACCCGTCAGATGGCAGAGGAGTGTACGCAGGAGAACTATGACCGGGTGATTAATCGCCTTGTTAAACTTAAAACAGACGGGATATTAAACAAAGTGTATTGGGCACTTTGCCATCGCGCTTTTGCTGCGTTCTACCCGTCGAAAATTACCAACGTCGTGAAT
This sequence comes from Serratia sp. CY47444, assembly GCF_052168635.1. Classification (NCBI taxonomy): domain Bacteria; kingdom Pseudomonadati; phylum Pseudomonadota; class Gammaproteobacteria; order Enterobacterales; family Yersiniaceae; genus Serratia; species Serratia sp. CY47444. The sequence goes on along the minus strand of NZ_JBJNMH010000029.1, from coordinate 30,432 downwards.
GTCAGCAACTTTTTCAGCAGTTACAACTATTGCAATAACCATTTTCAACTAGGCCTTTCTGAGGCTCAGGAGTGGTTCGCTCGCAACCTTGATCTCAAGAAAGCGTTGCACCGAGCATTGGGCGATGATGTCGATCCTATCGAACTGAATATGTCGCTCTGGCATCTCTACACGCAGGTGATACAGAAGAAGAATGATATTGCGTTAATCGGTAGTGAGACTGCCTTGCCGGAGGACGAGCAAGACGAGGAGCTTACCACCCCGCAACTGCCAAAAAATACTATCCTCTATGGACCTCCAGGTACCGGTAAAACTTACCGTACCATCGAGCTAGCCGTACGCGCCTGCGAACCAGCAGCCTACTCGCTGCAGGAAGGCAAAGAGGAGAACGAAAAACGCCGTGAGCTGAAAAAGATTTATGACCGCCTGATTGCTGAAAAGCGGGTGCGCTTTATCACCTTCCATCAGAGTTTTGGCTATGAAGAGTTTATCGAAGGGCTAAGAGCAGAGACCACCGATGATGGTAATGTACGCTACGAAATCAAAGCGGGCATTTTTAAGCAAATTTGTGAAGATGCTGCTTTTGGTCACGCCGGTGTTCAGCAGAAGCTTGACGAGGCGCTTGCCCGCCTACAAGAACGTTTATCTGAAAGTGGAAGCATTACCCTTGAAACGCTGCAGGGCAAAGCCTTCCAACTGGCTTACAAGAGCCAGACCACCTTTGGTATCTTCCCGTCGCAATCAAAAAAAGAGGATTTAGGGCAGGGCTACAATGCTTACCTCAAGAATATCAGTCTGGTTTACCAAAACCCTCAGGCAAAGGTACACAATCCTTCATATGTACGTAGTATCCTTAATTACCTCATTAAACAGGAAGGTTTGCCTTCCAACCCACAGGAATCTGTATCTGAAAAACGGCAAAACTACGTTCTGATTATTGACGAGATTAACCGTGGCAACATCTCCAAAATCTTCGGCGAACTGATCACCCTGATAGAAACCTCTAAACGTGCCGGGGAACCGGAGGCGCTTAGCGTGATGCTGCCTTACTCTTCCAGCTCGTTCAGCGTACCGAATAATCTCTATTTAATCGGCACCATGAACACTGCTGACCGCTCGCTCACCGCACTGGATACCGCCCTGCGTCGCCGATTCGAGTTTGAAGCGATGCTGCCGGATATCACGGTTCTGAAAGAAACTGTTGTCAAAGGTATTGATCTGCCACGTTTACTGCAGACCTTGAATGACCGCATTGAGGTGCTGTACGACAGAGAACATACACTTGGCCATGCCTTTTTCATCCCAGTAGTTCAGGTAAAAGAGGACGAAGACCTGGCATTTGAAAGGCTCAAGCGGATCATGCGAAACAAGGTGCTGCCTCTGTTGGAGGAGTACTTCTACAACGACTGGCAAAAAATTCGTATGGTGTTGGGCGACAATCAGAAAAGCGGAAACCCGCAGCTACAGTTCGTGTGCGAGGTGAAAGACCAGAAACAGTTTGCCGATCTTTTTGGCAATAACGGAACTGAAGATCTGCATGATATAGGTGCCAGTTTCCATCTAGCCCCTGAGGACGACAAGGTTTGGGATAATCCGCTCGCCTGGCAACAAATTTATGCGCCACATAAAGGTAACCCGGTGAGTGGGGAATGAAGTCACGTAAGGACTTTACCGTCTTCGAATATGGGCACCTGATTAGCGACAAAGACAGTGGCCGCATAAATAATGCGGTTTCTCTGCCTCTGCAGCTGTTTGAGTGGCTTGAGCAACGTTGCCTGAAAGATGACGCGGATAACACTCACCGTCTGCTCACCCTTGGAAGTCGGGGGGGCGTAAAAACGCTGCAGGTAAAAAACTATGCTGGTGTTATCTCTCTTCCGGGTAATGCGTTTATTGAAGTGTTGCCAAAAACGGGGCGGCGTGATGATAACATTGATATCGCACGTCAGCAGCTTTTGATGATGCTACGCACGCTAAAATCATTTCGCCATATAGCCACTTCAGCATCCAGAGTCCGAACCTCAAAGATGCCGCTGATGGATGTGTTTATTCAGCAGTTTGTCGATAGCGTACAGCAGATTGTGCGCCAGGGTCTAAAGCGTGACTATTTACACCAGCAGGACAATCTGCCCTGGATGAAAGGGAAGTTACGGGTCTCCGCTCAATTAAGCAAAAACTGTGTGCGTCGGGATCGCTTTCAGGTGGAGTTTGACGATTACAGCGCCGAACGTCTGGAAAACCGGATACTGAAAACTGCCATCGATAAAATCCGCCGTCAGATCAGTAACCCGCAGCTACTACTACAAGTTAACTCTTTGCAGGTGCACTTTGAGGATATTGCGCCTGTTGGTGATGCCCGCATCGCCTTCGACCAGGTACATCTCGACCGACATATGCGTCACTATGAACTTGCCTTAGCCTGGGCGCGGCTGATTTTGATGGGGCAGTCGCCTCACTGCATGCAGGGCGACGCCAACGCCATTTCACTGCTCTTTCCAATGGAAGCTGTATTTGAGTCTTTTGTGACTGCGTGGATGCGTCATCGTTATGACGATAACTGGCACGTGGAGGCACAGGTGGATTCACACACCTTGGTTCGTCTCAACGGCAACGGATTATTTAAGCTTAGACCTGATATCCATCTACGGCCTCGTGGGGAGAATTGGGAGCAGACGATGATTTGTGATGTTAAATGGAAAATGGTGGATAGCGGAAAGGCGACGCTCGAACAGTCGCAGGCTGACCTCTACCAGATGCTGGCTTACGGTGTGAACTATCAGGAGGGAATAGGAGATATGCTGCTGATTTATCCTTCGCATGAGGGTTTTAGTCAGCCATTACCTCATCCATATGAATTCAACCATCAAAAGGATAACCCGCTGCGTTTATGGGTTGTGCCATTTTTCATTGGCGAAAGTTTGCAAAGTTCTGGTCTGCGTTTCCCTGATGGGAAAACATTGATTTAAAAGTGTTATTCTCTTACATACGGTTAGGTATATTGGTGCTGTACTAGTATGATATCTTACCCGCCTGTGGCGTCTATTTTTTGTACGGATTTTAACTTGTGGGTACAAGTGCGGGTATAATTATACGCGACTATTTATAAACAATAATTATATCAGTATGTTGTCTGTTATATGCGAGTCCGGCCTTCGCACCATTAAGTACCGCGCGAACAAGAAGCCACCGAAAGGTGGTTTTTTGTGTCTGGAATCTGCCTGCTGTAACTGCCTGCCTATTTTCACTCTGTATTGACGTATTTCCCATTTCAGTAAAAACCGGATCTTCCTGATGCTTTCCTAAGGCCTATCTGATTGACCTTAAAGGCTAAAATGGTTTTTCATTGAACCCTTTCAGATCAAGGAGTTCCCGGATGGAGCCACAACAGGAAGGGATCACGCGGGCGTTAACGCCGGGCGAAGTCAATCTGGCACGCTCGGTGTTTGGCAGCACCATTTTCTATCAGAGCGTGTTGGTTCACTGCGACAGCTACCTGCCGTTTGGGCTGCAGAATCAGTACACGGCGATGAGCCCGAATGGGGAGCTTTACTTTCGTAGGTCACTCTATGAAAGAGATTATGCGAGCCAGGATCCTGAAGCTCAGCATCTTTTCATTCATGAGATGGCACACGTTTGGCAGCACCAGAAGGGCATGTGGGTACGCACCCGTGGGCTTCTCAGTTGGGCAGTGAGCTATCAATATCGGCTTGATCAACCTTTGCTGCGCTACTACAGCATGGAACAGCAGGCATCGATAATTGCGGACTATTTCATTCTCAAGAGATATGGGGCGAATACCTTCTTCCGCTTGCCAAACAGGAAACTCATCGGGATAGTGGACAGAAGGACATTGTCACAATTTCACCCCATAATCAGAAGCGCAGGGCTGCCATTATGAGAAAATATTTATTCCTTCTTCTTCCTCTTTTTATCTCAGGTTGCCCAACCGGTGACAGGTTTAATCTCTATCAAGTACAAAGTAAGATCGTAGATGGTAAAGTCTGCGTCTTTTTTAATGAGAACGATATCGTAAAAAACGAATCTATACTGAATATTGCCATCTGGAAACAAGGAGGCGATGACTACGTATATGAAAAATCATATGCTTACAGCCCGATAACGTTGGAAGCCAAAAAGTGTGTACCAGGTATCGGTGAGTTTAATTTTATCGCCGGTGAAGGATACACAGTGTTGGTAAGAACACCGCTGAATTCATATCGAACCAGTTTTGTTGTGATGAAGAAAGGTAAAAGTATTATGTTGAAGCCCGATTAGATTGCAATGAGATGTTTTAACTAAATATTATCATGAGAGTAATTTATTAATTCTATAGAAATTACAATCTGTAATGGGAAGCATAGGGCTGCCACTATGAAAAAACTCCTCTTACTATTTATTCCTCTTTTTATCTCTGGTTACTCGATGTATGATAGGTCTATCCTCTATTAAGCGAAAGTAATGCTTCAGAAGACAAAATAGGTTTTTTAATGAAAAATAACCCTCCTATATCCATGTAAGTGACATAGGAGAATTATTTTCTATGCGTTTAATCTATATGAAATCGGCCTCTTTCAACTCCAACTTCACCATCAGCTTCTTGTTCACCTCTTTCCCATCCATCCCACTATGAATCCGGCGATGGCAAGTTGGGCAGATGGCACCCACCCACTGCGGGTGATCGGGGCCTTCGTCGGCTAGGCGCTTTGTGTGGTGGGGTTCGAGGTAGGGCTCGCCGTTCCTTTTCTTGAACGGTGCTGGCTGATCGCAGGCTTCGCAGATGCCATTGGCGCGCTTGAGCACGTATTTTTTTACGTCTTCGCTGCGTTTGAACCAGGATTTTTTGCTGTCGCTCTGTTGGCGCTGGCCCGATTGCTTTGAGGACTGCAGTGCCTTCTTGCGCAACTGTTCGAGCGTTTCTGTCTGCGTATCGGCTTCATCGGTTTCTGCTTCTTCTTCAACGGCGTGCAGTGATGAGACTTTAAACAAGTTAAAGGTAATGCCTTGGCGCATGTTATTTTCGAAATCTAAGCACTGAATATGATCCCAAGAATCGCACTCAAACATGCCAAGATAGCGAACGCCTTTTGTCTTCGAATAGGAAGATGTCTTTGCCGTCTTTTTTATGATCGCGGATGGATTTATTGCCTCGAATAAATTCCATATCACCTTTTTGGCCTTCTCCCGTATAAGAGAAGCTGCCTTCGGGTGTCCATCCATCTTTATAGCCGTAGGTTTCGCCGCTTTCTCCGGTGAAGATAAAGATCACCGGAAATTCCCGTGGGGTCCAGATACCGCCTTGCAGCTGCCCGCCGTAGAGCTCGATAAGTGCTTTGCGTGTGTAGAGTTTACCTTCGGTTAAATAGTCAAAAGGATGTGGCGTTTCGACGATCTCAAAACCGAGGCCTTTGAGAAATTGGATGGCTTTTTCCGTTCCTCTATCGGCGTTGATTCCCTTAAACGGATAACCATGCTGCTCACTGTATGCCCTAGCGGCAATGCCTCGTATATCGTACTTCTCGCCATTATAAAGAAGGGTGTTTTTTTTAAATCTCTTAATTTTATGTTGTTTTAAGAATTCATCTCGGCCAATTTTTTTATATTCTTCGATGGCTTTTAAAACGGATTCTTTTGAAGATAACGCCTCTATTGCAGTTGCCAAAACCACGTCCTCACATTACCGAGCAGACTCTGAGCAATGTGCTTGCTGACGGGAGCAGTATGCATCAATACCCAGCAGTTAACTCATCGATTTACCGAATGCGTTAACTATGCCAGGTAGGGGAGGAAATGCCTACCTTGATGAATGTTTTTGTTGTGATATGTCAGTCAGATCTATTGGAAATCGTGGGTGGGCGATGAGCATCGCCCTAATTGCCATTTACGTTAGTCGCAGGCTTCCATCTCCCGCAACGCCCGACCATAAAGGTTACACAGCGCAGGAACCAGGTGCGCTGTAGCGTTGAGATAGCGATTCATTTGCTCCCAGTCTTCGGTATCCAACTGCGGGTGCTTTTGCAGTAAATGGCCGAACAGCATCAGGCCGTGGCACAGACCTTCCGCCTGTTCGGCAGAGAGGGCGGCCAGGTCTAAAAGTTCTGAAGGGTTAAAAGCGCTGAGATCGAGGTGGTTAAACAGTTGGCGATAAAGGGTGAGGGTACTTGTGGTGTTTTCGGTGAGCGACATTTTCCATGTGTCTTTATCCTTAGTGTGTAGTATGCGTACTACCACATGAGACGCTAAACCCATGGCGGTAGCCCAAGCGGAGTTAGCGTTACCGGACACGAAGGAAACCGGCGCTTCTTGCGAAGCCCCCACTTGGGCCACCATAATTCTGGATGTTTAAAGCCCCAACATTATATACATAATGCTGCCTTGTGTAAGTGTTCGGAACGCTAACTCCGGCTACGGATTTTGCCGCAGCAGAAAAACTATAACGTTATCAGTAAAAGGAAAAAAATAAGCTGTATGGAATTACAGGCTGTTTACTCATGAGGTTGGAATGCAGATCGCAGTTATTAAATTTTAATTCAGGCTAATCAGTTAGGATAATTCATTTGCTAAATGAATTATTAAATCTGTGAATTTTGTTGTCACGAAATACGTTGGAGTGAATGAATGTAAAAATAATTGTTGAATATTTATTCTGCGTACCTTGAGTGCTACTATTAACCTCTTTGTTAGTGCTCGCGGCAGTGAGCTTTTTTTAAATAATGACAGGGATGCACCACGATGGAAAAGAAAGAGGGGGCTTTAAGACTATTAACCTCCGGGGAGATCGGCCTTGCGAAGTCGGTGTTTGGTGGTTCAATTATTTATGGGAAAGTCTGGGTTCATCACGATAGCTATTTCCCCTTTGGCTTGCAAAATCGAAACACTGCGATGTCCCCCAATGGTGAGTTGTATTTTAGGGACTGGTACGTGCCCGATTTCTCAAAGGAAGGGTATAGTCATAAACATCTTTTCATCCATGAAATGGTTCATGTTTGGCAATACCAGCGTGGTATGTGGGTTAAGACTCGAGGCCTCTACAGTTGGTTGGCAAATTACAGTTATGAACTGGATGGATCCAAACATCTAAAGAACTACGCTATGGAGCAACAGGCTCAGATCGTTGCTGATTATCATTTGTTGACCTCTTCAGGTTATGCTGTTTGGAGAAATCGCTTCGGCAAGGAAGTGACTTATAGCGGTAATGACTATGCCGATGTGAGAAAAGTAAAAGAAAAATATGAGAAAGTGTTAGTCGGTTTTCCTTACAAGTAAGAGGATTGATTATGAAGGCGAGATTGTTCTGTGCCGTTGTTGGTGTGACCTTGCTAAGCGCCTGCATTGGCGACCGTCTCGATCAGCGCTATGCGCCGGATATCCCTATCACCGCCCATGCTAAAGCGAATGGCGATATTTGCATTTCTCCGTCACCAAAGGAAAACGAGAGGCAAGATACGCTCTATCTCCGCGGTGATACGGATGAGAAATTGATTGAGGTGGGGAATCAGGATCTTAAAAAGGGCATTTGCGTTACGCAGAACGATTACCCATTTCAGGAAAATCATACCTATAGCATGAGGCTAAATTTTGTGCCGATTGAGAAGCGCAGAAACCTGCAGGATGTTTCCGGCAGGGCCTTTATTGCCCACTTCAAAGTGATAAAGCTCAACGGCGCTTACGAAATTGAAAATATCACACAGGGCAGCAGATAACGCAGAGACAAAATGAAACGGATTTTCCCCCTCGCATTCCCTTTCCTGCTCGCCGGCTGTCCGTCGATAGGCGATCGCATCCCCGTAGACTATCCCGCCACCGCCAACCTGCGTGAGGGCAAAGTATGCATCACCGTTCAGTCGCAGGGAGACGAAAAGCTCGCGGGTATTTCGATATACCAATTGGATGAGACGCAGAACCGCACATTCAAATTCTTCGAGCCGCTGCGGGCTATCGCCCCCAATCAGTGCGTCCCTGATGAGGGCTACGTATTTACGCCGGGGCAGCAATACCATTTCTCCGCGAAGCTGGTCTCCCTCAACAAACAGCAGGCGGGCGAGTTTCCCTCTGCGCGTGAATTCGTCGCCGAATTTGCTGTGCGGCAGGAAGGCAATCAACTTAGGTTGGAAGTCCTCCGTCCCCCACGCTAATCTCACCACCAGCGCCCAACCCTCCTAGCCTCCGACCCAAACCTACCCCAAATCCCCCCCGTTGCTGGCAATCACTTTCTTATACCACCAGAACGATTTCTTGCGGGTGCGGGCGAGGGTGCCGTTGCCCTGGTCGTCGCGGTCGACGTAGACAAAGCCGTAGCGTTTGCTCATTTCGCCAGTCGAGGCGGCCACCAGGTCGATGCAGCCCCAGGTGGTGTAACCCAGCACCGGCACGCCGTCGGCGATGGCGTCGGCCATGGCGCGGATGTGTTCGCGCAGGTAGCTGATGCGGTAGTCGTCCTCAATTTCGCCTGCTGCATTGAACTCATCGTGCGCGCCCAGGCCGTTTTCCACCAGGAACAGCGGCTTTTGGTAGCGGTCGTACATCATGTTCATGGTGATGCGCAGCCCCAGCGGATCGATGCCCCAGCCCCAGTCGCTGCGCGGCAGGTGCGGGTTCGCCAGCGATTTCACCACGTTGGCGGCGCTGCTGTTGTTGTCGTTCATGTCGGCGGAGGCGCAGCGCGAGGCGTAGTAGCTGAAGGAGACGAAGTCGACGGTGTGTTTCAGGATGTCGGCGTCTTCCGGCGCCATCGCGATGCTCACGCCTTTCTCGCGAAAGACGCGGGCGGCGTAGGAGGGGTAAGCGCCGCGCGCCTGCACGTCGATAAAGAACAGATTCTCGCGGTCTTTCTCCAGCGCGGCCCACACGTCTTCCGGCTTGCTGGACCACGGGTAGAAGTTGCCGCCGGCCAGCATGCAGCCCACCTGGTTGGCGGGGTTCACTTCGTGGGCGATGCGCGTCGCCAGCGCGCTGGCCACCAGTTCGTGGTGCGCGGCCTGGTATTTCACCTGTTCGGGGTTCTCGTCCGCTTCAAACACCAGCCCCGCGCCGGAGAACGGGCTGTGCAGCAGGATGTTGATCTCGTTGAAGGTCAGCCAGTATTTCACCAGTCCGTCGAAGGCTTCGAAGCAGGTGCGGGCGTAGTGGGTGAAGAACTCCACCATCTTGCGGCTGCGCCAGGAGCCGTATTCGGTCACCAGGTGCATCGGCACGTCGAAGTGGCACAGGGTCACCAGTGGCTCGATGCCGTATTGGCGGCACTCTTCGAACAGGCTGCGGTAGAAGGCGATGCCCTCGGGGTTGGGCGTCAGCTCGTCGCCGTTGGGGTAAATCCGGCTCCAGGCGATGGAGGTGCGGAACACGGTAAAGCCCATCTCCGCCATCAGCGCGATGTCGTCGCGGTAGCGATGGTAGAAATCGATGGCGTCGTGGCTGGGGTAAAACTCGTCGTCGCGCAGGCTAAAGCGCTTCTCCAGCCCGAGTTTGACCGCCATGCGGTGCGGGCCGTGCGGGAGCATATCGACGGTGGTCAGCCCTTTGCCGCCCTCGCGATAGCCGCCTTCCGCCTGGTTGGCGGCTAAAGCGCCGCCCCATAAAAATCCTTTAGGGAATGTTGAGTCAGACATGCAATCCTCAATACCCGTCATACTTGAAGCTGCATCCGTGTTGGCTGCGTTCACTCACCCGAATCACTTACTTGTGTAAGCTCATCGGGATTCGCTCTCTTGCCGCCTTGATGCCGCTCCAACTATTTAGGGTATAAATATACGTTAATGCGTTGCGCTGGCGGCGTTCGCCGCCGGTGCGGTTTGGCCGGGCGCGGCGGCGTTTTCCGGCAGATCCTCGAAGCCCAGCATCAGCGTGAGCGCGAACGACAGCACCACCGAGAGCGCCATCACCGCCACCACCCACACGATGCTCATCGGGTTGGCCGGATCGAAAAACTGCACGCTGGTGAACAGCCCGGGCGAGGCCATCGAATGGCTGGCCAACCCGCCGATGCCGGCGACCGCGCCGCAGACGAAGCCGCTGATCAGGCTGGCGACCAGCGGCCGCTTCAGGCGCACCGCCACGCCGTACAGTGCAGGTTCGGAAATCCCCGCCACGATGGCGGAGGCCGCGGCGGCCAGCGCGGTCTGGCGCAGCTCGCGGTTCTTGGTTTTCAGCGCCACCGCCAGCGAAGCGCCGCCCAGCGACAGGTTGGCGCCGATCTCCGAAGGCATCACCATGCCTTCTTTGCCGGTCTCGGCGATGGTCTGGATGATGGTTGGGGTAAACACCCGGTGCATGCCGGTGATCACCAGCAGCGGCCAAATCGCCCCCATGATGGCCACGGAGAGCCAGCCCAGGTAGCCGTGCACGGTGTAGACCAGCGCAGAGATGCCGCTGCCGATCCAGATGCCGAGCGGGCCGATAAGCAGAATGGCGATCGGCGCGGCGATCAGCACGATCAGCATCGGCTTGAGGAAGTTCTTGGTCACCGCCGGGGTGATGCGATCCACCCCACGTTCGATGTGCGACAGGATCCAGGTCATCACCAGCGCCGGGATCACCGTGTAGGTGTATTTCACCGCCGTCACCGGGATGAAGGCGAATTCCACCGCCTGGCCCTGCGCCGCCTTGGCCATCAGATCGATAAAGTTGGGATGCACCAGCACCCCGGCGATGGCGATCGCCAATGACATGTTGGTTTTGAACTTCAGCGCCGCCGAGGCGGCGACCATCACCGGCAGGAAGAAGAACGCGCCGTCGCCGATCACGTTGAGGATGACGAGGGTCGAGGAGCCTTTCTCGAATACCCCGGCCATGTCCAGGATCATCGCCAGCAGCTTCACCATCGAGCCGCCGATGATGGCGGGGATCAGGGGCGACATGGTGCCCACCAGCGCGTCGAGAATGCCGGCGCCGATGCCCTTCAGGGTGAGCTTGCGCTTCACCGGGGCGGCGGGGGCCGCCGCGCCCGGCATGCCGAGCGCCAGCACCGCCTGATAGGCCTTGGCCACCTCGTTGCCGATGATCACCTGGCACTGCTCGCCGCTGTGCACCACGCCCAGCACGCCGTCGATGGCCTTCAGCGCCGGCGTGTCGATCCGCGCTTTGTCTTTCACCACGAATCTCAGGCGGGTCATGCAGTGGGTCACGGCCTCGATATTGCCCGTGCCGCCCAGGGCGGCCACGATGGCGTGCGAGATCTCTGCGTAGTTCTTCGGCATGGCGTGTCGTCTCTCAGATAGCAATTCGGATAGCCCAAAGGCGAATATTTACTGCCTGGGCGATCCGTCGTTCCATCTGTATGAAACGCCCATAAGAAACCGGTTTCACAAAATCATGTATTGGTGTTTTGTTGTTGGCAAGAACTATGATTTTTGGCGTTTCGTTTTCGTGATCTGGATCGTCAGAGGTAAGCGCATACCGATGTGCAGGGGCGTGAAAACGTTCCAAACGCCGGGCGTCTTGGGTAGACTGCGCTGAACCCATGGATTTTGGCGGCGCACAGATGGCAACGATACTCGAGGTGGCGAAAAAGGCCGGCGTTTCAAAGGCGACGGTGTCGCGCGTTTTGTCCGGCAGCGGCTATGTCAGCGAGGAGAAACGCGCGTTGGTGGATAAAGCCATTGCGGAAACCGGCTATCGGCCCAACCTGCTGGCGCGCAGCCTGGCGACCAACACCACCCAAACCCTCGGTCTGGTGGTCACCAACACTCTCTACAGCGGCAACTATTTCAGCGAACTGATGGCGCAGTCGGCGCGCATCATGGAGGCGAACGGCCGCCAACTGATCCTGGCGGACGGCAAGCACACCGCCGAAGAGGAGCGGGCCGCCATTCAGTTTTTGCTGGATCTGCGCTGCGACGGGGTGATTATCTATCCGCGTTTTCTGTCGATCGCGGAAATGGACGAGATCGTCTCCCAACACCGCCAGCCGATTCTGGTGATCAACCGGCGGCTGCGGCTGAACGACAGCTACTGCATCTTCAGCGATCAGCACGCCGCCGGCGCGGCGGCGGTGGCGCACCTGATCGCGCGCGGCCATCGCGACATCGCTTTTATCACCGGCTCGCTCGATTCCCCCACCGGGCTGGAGCGGCTTTCCGGCTACAAGTCCGCGCTGGCGCAGCAGGGCATTGCGGTTAACGAGGCGTTGATCGTCGAAGGAAAATGGCACGCGCAAAGCGGCGTGGCGGCGGTCGATGCGCTGCTGGCCGGCGGGCAGCCGTTCAGCGCCATCGTCGCCGGCAACGACGAGATGGCCATCGGCGCGATGAAGCGGCTGGCGGAGCGCGGCGTGGCGGTGCCGGAGGCGGTATCGGTCATCGGCTTTGACGACATCCCGCTGGCGCCCTATACCGTGCCATCGCTGTCGAGCATGAAGATGCCGGTCACCGAGATGATCCAGGAGACCATCAACCGCCTGCTGTCGATGCTGGACGGCGGCGAGCTGAGCAAGCGCCCCAGTTTCCCGGCCAGCCTGATCGAGCGCGAGTCGGTGGCGGCGGGGCCGTATTGGGTTGGTAACTGATCTGCCGATTTTTCATCCATCGCCTCAATAGACAAACCCGTCGGCCGGCCTTATATTGCTAATGAGAATCACTATCAAAAACCTCGCCGACGGTCGGCGTCATCACTCACAGGCAGGGCGAACATGTCTACGTCCCCTCAACGGTTACTGCAGGAATATCATCAGCAAGCGCAGGACTATGCGCTGTCGGACATGCTGCGCGCGCGGCGCGGCGTGTTGGCCGCCGACGTCGATATCGAGCTGGATGAACCCCACCGCGCGGGCCTGAAGATCGTGGTGATCCGCCGCGGGCGTCTGCGCTGTGAAAGCGGAGCGGGGCTGCAGGTGGAGCTGAACGGCCCTTCGCTGTTGCTGGCCGCCGGGCGGGACGACTTCGTGTTGAACAACCTGTTCCAGGCCGGCGAACCGCTCGATTACACCCTGATGCAGTTCTCCGCCGCCTGGCTGGAACAGAACGATGTCCGCCTGCCGCCCGGCCTCGATGGGCGGCGGCATGCGCAGTTGGTGCCGCTGGCGGCGCCGGCAGCGCTGATTGGCCAGGCCCGGCAGCTGTTCGCCTGCCCGTTGCACGAGTCTCAGCGCGGGCTGTGGTTCAGCGCCAAGGCCAACGAACTGGCGGCGCATTGCCTGCATCAATGCTGGAACCGCAGCGCCGCCGCGCCGTCTGTTGGCGTGCGCCTGGCTGCGCGGGACGTGGCGCGCCTGCAGCTGGCGCGTGAAATCCTGTTGGCGGAGATGGAGCAGCCGCCGAGCCTGGATCGACTGGCGCAACGCGCCGGGTTGAATACCCGCAAACTCACGCAAGGGTTCCGCCAGCTGTTTGGCGCCAGCGTGTTCGGCCTGCTGCAGGAGCACCGGCTGCAAACCGCCTGGCGCTTGCTGAGCGAGCAGGATCTGCACGTTTCCACCGTCGCCTGGCAGGTGGGTTATACGCCGGCGCACTTCTCCGTCGCTTTCCGCAAGCGTTTTGGCGTCATGCCCTGCGACGTCAAAAAGCGTTAGCCACGCAATCGAAAGAAAAAGTCCCGCCGACGAAAGCCTTTGCGGATGAAGGCGCCCGCCGCTTGTGGCTACAGTAGGCGCCTTTGCCGTGGAGGATCTCATGCTGAGTGACCTGCGGGCGCTGACGCGTCCTTTCCGCATCATGTTGTATTCCGCGCTGGCGCTGCAGGCGCTGGCCGGCGTCAGCTCGCTGTTTCCCTGGCTGGCGATCGCCCGGCTGGTGGACGCCGCACCGGCGGCCTATCCCTTCTGGCTCGGCGTCGCCGCCGGTGGCCTGGCGCTGTGGCTGTTCGCCCAAACGCTGGCGCTGCATCTGACTCATCTGCTTGACGCGCGTTTGTGCCACCGGCTGCGCAGCCAATTGGCCGCCAAGCTGGCACGCCTGCCGCTGAACTGGTTTGTGCGACAGGGCGAGAGCGGCGCCGCCCGGGCGCTGTCGCAGGACATTCAGGCGCTGCATCAGCTGGTGGCCCATGCGCCGGCGGAACTGGTGCAGCTGGCCGTCGTGCCCGGCTGCGCGCTGGCGCTGCTGGCGGCGGTGCAGTGGCCGCTGCTGCTGTTCGCGCTGATACCTTTGCTGGCGGCCGCGCTGCTGTTTCGCGTCATCCGTTCGCCGCGCCTGCGGCCGGCGTTTGAACAACGCGATCGGGCGTTTCGGCAGTTGAACGACGATTATCGGCAGCTGGCGGCGCATCCGCTGTTGGCGCGCCAGTTTCCCGGTGCGGGCATCGAAGCGCGCGCCCGGCAGAGCCTGCGGGACTTTCTCGCCGCCTTTCACCGCTGGCTGCGGCGTATCGGCGCGCTCGGCGCCGTGACCCAATTGCTGCTCAGCGCCGCGCTGTCGGCCGGCTGGCTGTTGCTCGGCGCCCGCTGGCTGGCGCCCGATCTCACGCTGGCGGAGCTGGCGCTGTTCGTGTTGCTGTTGCGCAGCGTGTCGCAACCGGTGATGGCGATGGGGCACGGCGGCGATGCATTGCGCGCGGCGACGCTGGCCGCCGGCCGCATTCGGGCGCTGCTGGCGCATCCCGAAATACGCTGGGGAGAGCGCTCGGCGATCGCTTCGGCGCCGCAGGGGGCGGCGCTGCGGCTGAGCGATCTCGGTTGCCGACAGGACGAACGCTGGTTGTTGCAGGGCGTCAATCTGGCCGTCGAACCGGGGGAATGGCTGGCGATTGTCGGGGCGTCGGGCAGCGGTAAAAGCACGCTGCTGCGGTTGATCGCTCGTTATAGCGAGCCGGATAGCGGAACGGTATCGCTCAACGGCGTGCCCGCCGACGCGTTTTCGGCGCAGGCATTCAATCAGATGGTGGCCGTGGTGCCGCAGGAGCATGCGCCGCCGGCGATGTCGCTGCGCGACAACCTGACGCTGTTCGCCGCCGGGGCGGAGGCGGCGCAGCTGCGGCGCGTGCTGGCCGCGCTGGGGCTGGCGGAGCGTTTGCAGGAGCGGTTGGATGAGGCGCCGTCGCTTTCCGGCGGGGAGGCGCAGCGTCTCGCCATTGCCCGGGCGTTGCTGGCGCGGCGGCCGCTGCTGTTGGCCGACGAACCGACTTCGGCGCAGGATCGGCAGAGTCGCGAACGCATCCTGACGGCGCTGGCGCAGCTGCCCGCCACTCGGCTGGTGGCAACGCACGACGCGGAACTGTGCCGCCGCGCCGATCGGGTGGCGGTGCTGGCGGAGGGGCGGTTGCTGGCGGTCGGCACGCCCGCCGCGCTGGCGCAACATCCGGCGCTGCTGGCGGCGTTGGCCGAGCGCCGGGAGGTGGACGATGAAGCGTGAGCTGGCGCAGGCGCTAGCCCCGGCGCTAGCCCCGGCGCTAGCCCCGGCGCTGCTGTTGATGGCGTTGGCCGCCGCGCTGGAGGGCGTCTGCGCCTTGCTGCTGGCGGCGGCGGTGGCGAGCTGGCGGCAAAATCCCGGCCATTGGTTAGGGTTGCTGGCGCTGGCCACGCCCCTCGCGCTGGCGGTGCAGTATGCGGCGGCCACCCGCGGTTTCTTCGCCGGCGGCGCGGTGATGAACGCGTTGCTGCGGGCGCTGTTCCGCCGTCTGCCGCGCGCGCTGTCGCCGCAGGAGCAGACGCCGGGCCTGTTGACCGGGGCGATCGGCCAGGCGATGTCGGCGCCGGCGCACCTGCTGGCGCCGCTGGTTGGCGCGATCGTCACGCCGTTGACGCTGGTCGCCGGGCTGGCCTGGCAGAGCCTGGGAATGGCGCTGGCGTTGCTGGCGGCCGGCGTGCTGTTGGCGCTGGTGTTGCGCGGTTCGGCGGTCCGGCTGCACCGGCGAGAGCGGGAGCTGGGGGAGGCCAACCAGAATATCGAAGGGGCGCTGATGCAGTTTGCCCGTCATCAGGCATTGCTGCGCTTCGGCTACGGGCAGGCCGCCGCCGCCGAAGCGCTGACGCAGCGGTTGGATAGCCATCATCGAGCGCATGCCGCGCTGCTGCGCCAAAGCCTGCCGTATCATCTGCTGTTCAGCGCCGGGTTGCAGCTGACGCTGTTGGCGGCATTGTGGTTCGGCGCCCATGAGGTGTTGGCGCAGCGCCTGAACGCCGCCCAATGGCTGGCGCTGATGATTGTTCTGGCCCGCTCGTTGGAGCCGCTGCTTCAGCTTTCTCACCTCGATCAGGCGCTGCGTCAGTTGAAGAACGGCTGGGGCCAACTGCGCCAGACGCTGGCGGCGCCCGCGCTGCCGTTGCCGGAGCGGGACGGCCCGGCGCCGCAGGACGACGGCATCGCGCTTGAGGCGCTGAGCCTGGCGGCGGCGCACGGCGGTTGGCGGTTGCGGGAGATAGGCGGAGCCTGTGCCGCCGGAGAGATGTTGGCGATCGTCGGCCCTTCGGGCGCCGGCAAAAGCAGCCTGCTGAGCCTGATGGCGCGCACGCAGGATCCGACGGCGGGGCGGGTGTTCTACGGCGGCCGTGACGTGCGCGCGCTGTCGGCGCGGCAATTGGCGAGTGGGCGCGGCGTGATGTGGCAAGACAATCGCCTGCTGCGCGGCAGCGTGCGCTGGAATCTGACCCAGGGGCGAACGGATATCGGCGATGAGCGTCTGCTGGCGCTGTTGGCGGCGCTGGATCTGCCGCCCGACGTGCTGGAAGAAGAGGTCGGCAGCGACGGCGATCGTTTCTCCGGCGGGCAGAAGCAGCGGCTGTGCCTGGCGCGCACGCTGCTGCAGGGGGCTCCCCGGCTGCTGTTGGATGAACCGGGCGCCAGTCTGGATCGGCGCAACGCCGATCGCGTGGCGGCCCTGCTGGCCGGCTGGCCCGGCACGCGGGTTGTCGTCACCCACGATCCCGCGTTGGCCTGTCGGGCGGATCGGGTGTGGGTGCTGGAAGGCGGGCGGCTGACGGCGGCGGGCAGCCCGGATGCGCTGCGCGAGGCGGGGGGATGGTTCGCCCGTTTCTGCCAGGCGAAAATGACCGGCGATCGATAGAGAAACTCCGGCAATCGAAAAAGTCGCGGCGGCCGTTTTGTTAGATTGATAACGATTATCATTTAACAATAACAACCAGGGAAAAACATGCGACTCATTCACCTCTCACCAGTGGCGGCCGCGACGCGCCGCGGCGCGTTGCTGTGCGCGCTGTGCGGCACCGGGGCGCTGGCGCAGGATGCGCCGGCCAAAACGGACGTAAAAGAAGATACCCTCACCGTGACCGCCGGCGCGGCGGCCCGGGATGACTATGTGGCTCCCGGCGTCACCACGCTGGGGAAAATCCCGCTGAAACCGCGTGAAGTGGCCCAGTCGGTCAGCGTGATCGATCGCCAGCAGATGGACCAACAGAACCTCACTTCGCTGGACGCGGTGATGACGCGCGCCACCGGCGTCACCAGCGCCCCCTTCGTGTTGCTGACCACCGCGTGGTATGCGCGCGGCTTCAAGATCGATTCGTTCGAACTGGACGGCGTGCCGACGCTGCTGGGCAATACCGCCAGCTCGCCGCAGGACATGGCGGTGTACGAGCGGGTGGAGATCCTGCGCGGCTCCAACGGCCTGCTGCACGGGCTCGGCAACCCGGCGGCCACGGTCAACATGGTGCGCAAGCACGGGCTGGCGCAAAACCGCGCGCAGTTTACCGCCAGCGCCGGCAGCTGGAACCAGTATCGCGGTGAAGCGGACGTGGGCGGCCCGCTGAACGCCTCGGGCAGCGTACGCGGCCGGGCGGTGATGGCATGGGAAGACCGCGATTATTTCTATCGCGTCTCGGATCAGAAAACCCGTTTGCTGTACGCCACCGTCGATGCCGATCTGACGCCGGACACGTTGCTGCGCGTCGGCGCGCAGTACCAGACCATCGATTCCGTCACCAACATGGCCGGGGTGCCGATGGGGAAAGACGGCAGCGATCTGCACCTGCCGCGCAGCACCTATCTGGACGTGGACTGGGATCGCTTCAAATGGGACACCACGCGGCTGTTCGCCGCCGTGGAGCAGCGGCTGAACGACGCCTGGCAGCTCAAGCTGAGCAGCGATTATCTGTATGCCAAGTCGCGGCTGCTGTATGCCGGCGCCTGGGGCAACGTCGATCCGGCCACCGGCGACGGCGCGGCGCTGATGGGGGGCGCCTATCGTTTCCGCAACCGGCAGCTGGGGCTGGATGCCAGCCTGAACGGCAAGATCGACGCCTGGGGACGACAGCACGAGCTGATCGTCGGCGCCAGCTACACCCATGCCGAAGAGGAGCAGTTCACCGCGCAGTTAGATCCGGCGTTTCAGGTGCCGGTTAACGTCTATCGCTGGGATCCGCACGGCGTGCCGAAGCCGGCGATCGGTGCCTACGGTTCGCCGGGATCGACCAAAACCATTCAGCGCGGGGTGTACGGCATGGGCCGCATCAAACTGGCGGAACCGCTGACGCTGGTGGCGGGCGCGCGTGAGAGCTGGTGGCAGCTGCGTTCACCCAGCGACAGCCTGGAGGAGAACGCGCGCCTGACGCCCTACGGCGGCCTGATCTGGGACTTCGCCGAAGACTGGTCGTGGTATGCCAGCTACGCCACGGTGTTCCAGCCACAGACCGGCAAAACCTGGAGCGGGCAGATGCTGAAGCCGGTTGAAGGCCGCACGCTGGAAAGCGGGGTGAAGGCGTCGCTGATGCACGGCGCGCTCAACCTCTCGGCGGCGGCGTTCCGCATCGATCTGGAGAACAATCCGCAGGTGGACCCCGATCATCCGGGCGGCGGTTTCGATACCTGGTACATCAGCGGCGGCAAGGCGCGCAGCGAAGGCTTCGAACTGGAAGGGCGCGGCTATCTCACGCCCTGGTGGGACGTCACGCTCGGCTACACCTATACCGACACGCGCTACACCCGCGACGTCAGCAACCAGGGGCGCGCCTACAACAGCCTGACGCCGCGTCATATGCTGCGGCTGTGGAGCGATTACGATCTGCCGTGGGATCAGCGCAAGTGGAGCATCGGCGGCGGCATCCAGGCGCAGAGCGCGTTCAGCAGCGCCAACGGCGCGACGACGCTGCGTCAGGGCGGCTATGCGCTGGTCAACGCCCGGCTGGGGTATCGCATCGACGAGACCTGGTCGGCGGCGCTCAACGTCAACAACCTGTTCGATCGCCGTTACTACGCCGGGCTGTTCTCGCCGCAGTGGAACAACCGTTACGGTGAACCGCGCAACCTGATGTTCACCGTCAAGGCCGAGTTCTGATGAGCCCGCGCGTATGGGCGGCGTGCCTCGGCAGCGCCATGGGGGGCGTTACCCTGGCGCTGCTGTTGGCGCGCGGCTACCCCTCGGCCGACCCGCTCGATCGGCTTTACGGCGCGCTGTTTCTGGCGCTGTTCGGCGGCATCGCGTTGCTGACGTATAGCCTGCTGGCGCCGGACTGGCGTCGCACGCTGCTGCGCGCCTGGCTGTGGTGGCCGCTGCCGCTGGCGTTGCTGGAGGCGTGGCGATGAACGCCGTCGCGCGACGGGCGTTGGCGGCGCTGCATCGGGGCTGCGGCGCGCTGTTCGGCTGCGCGCTGTTCGTGATCCTGTTCACCGGCTGCTGGAGCCTGGCCGGCGACAGCTTCACGCTGTGGTGGAACGGCGTGACGATGAGCGGCGAGCAACGGCCGTTGGCGCAGCTGCTGGACGACGCGAAAGCCTACGGTGAAGACGGCGCGGCGCCTTACGTCATACTGCCGAGCGCGCGTTATCCGGTGATTCGCTTTTGCCGCGCTCCGGACGACTGCGCCCTTGCGCTGAGCGCCGTCAGCGGGCGGCCGATCAGCCTGACGGCGCCGACCACGCTGTTGGTGACGATGCACAAGAACCTGTTTCTCGGCTTTCCCGGTCGGGTGTTTCTCAGCCTGTTCGGCATTGCGTTCACTGTGTTGCTGATCAGCGGGATTGCGCTGCATGGCCGACGGCTGCGCCAGCTGTTGCAGCTGCGGCGGCGTCAGGGGCTGCGGGTGCTGCTGTTCGATCTGCACAATCTGTTGGGGCTTTGGTGCTATCCGTGGCTGGTGATGTTCGCTTTGACCGGCGCGCTGTCCGGCCTCGGCGCGCTCGGTACGGTGCTGCTGGCCGACCGCGTCAGCCCCGGTGCGCCACAGCGGGTGATGGCGCAGCTGATGGGCGGCGCGCAGCCCGCGCCGCCGATGCCTGACGCCGGGCGTACTCCCGCGCAGACGCTGGCGGCGCTGCGGCGCCAGGCGCCGGAATTTACGCCGCAAACCCTGCAGCGCGCGCCGGATGGCGCACTGCTGGCGGTGGGCGGCGTCACCCGCGGCATTCCCAGCAGCGCGCTGTTCGAGCAATTTCGTTTCGGCAGCGGCGAGCAGCCGGCGCTGATGCGGCGCAGCGCCGCTCGTCAGGGGCCATGGACGCGCGCGTTCATCGCCGTTCAGCCGCTGCACTATGGCCAATACGCCTGGTTGCCGCGGGCGGCGGCGGCGGTGAGCGCATTGCATTTTCTGGCCGGGTTCGGCGCGGCGACGCTGGCGCTGAGCGGGCTGGGGTTGTGGTGCCTGCGGCAGCCGCAGCGCCGTGCCGCGCGCTTTATCACCGGCGTCTGCTGCGGTCTGACGGTGGCGGGAAGTTTGCTGTTGGCCGCCCGGCCGCTGGCGGCGTTCCCTGCCGCCTGGCTGTTTTGGGGAATGTGGGGCGCGGTGGCGCTGTCGGCGTGGCGGGTTTGGCCGGGGTGGCTCTTGTTCGGCAGCGGAATGGTCGGCGGCACGGCGCTGCTGGCGGCGGCGCTCGGCCATATGCTCAGCGCCGGCCCCGGCCTGTACTGGCTGGATAGCGCTTTATTGTTGGTCAGCGCGGCCCTGTTCGCCGCCGGCGCCTTGTTATGGCAATCGCGCGGCGCCTGGCCGCGCCAATTGGAGTAAAACATGCGACAACTATTGCAACATCGGCATCTGGTGCTGACCCTGGGGCTGCTCTATTTTAGTCAGGGCATCCCGATCGGCATCGCCATGGATGCGTTGCCGACCCTGCTGCGCCATGACGGCGCCAGCCTGCAGGCGCTGGCGTTTTTGCCGCTGGTGGGGTTGCCCTGGGTGGTGAAGTTTCTTTGGGCGCCGCTGGTGGATAATCACTGGTCTCCACGCTTCGGACGCCGCCGCAGTTGGATTATTCCGCTGCAGTGCGTGGTGACGCTGTGCCTGATCCTGCTCAGCGCGGTCGGCATTTCCGCAGCGGCGGCAGGGCTGTGCGTCGCGCTGCTGGCCGTCGCGTCGCTGGCCAGCGCTACGCAGGATATCGCCACCGACGGCATGGCGGCGGAACACGTCAGCGGTGAGTTGCTGTCGCGCGTCAATGCCATTCAAATCGCCGGGGTGATGAGCGGCTTCTTCGTCGGCGGGGCGGGCATGATGATGCTGAGCGCCAGAGTCGGCGTGCAGGGTGCGCTGCTGGCGATGGCGATCTTCCCTGCCGCCAGCCTGCTGGCGATTGGCCGCTTCCGGCAACACGCCGATCTGCCGCCCGAACGCGCCGCTTCGCGTCCGGCCAGCCTGCTGCGCACGCTGCGCCGTCGCGGCGCGGCGCGGTTGCTGACGCTTACGCTGCTGTCGGCGGTGACCGCGGTATCCGGCTTCGGGTTGGCCAAGCTGTTTTTAACCGATCACGGTTGGACGCCGGCGCAGGTCGGCCAGATCGGCATGGCCGGCGGCATGGTGACGCTGGTGCTCGGGTGCGGCGGCGGCGCCTGGCTGGTGAGCCGGCTGGGGGTGTGGAAGGCGTTCGCGGTCGGCCTGGGTTGCGCGCTGGGCGCCGCGTTATGCTGGCTGGCGATGGCCAACTGGGGCCTGCAATCCGGTGGCGTGATCGCCGCGGTGATGGGCGGCGCGCTGGCTTCCGGCGTGACCTCGGTCGCTATCATGACTGCCGGCATGCAGTTCGCCGCGCAGGGCGATCAGGCGGGCACTGACATGACCATGGTGCAAAGCTCGCGCGATATCGGGGAAATGGTCAGCAATATGCTGATGGTGGGGATGACCGCCAGCCTCGGTTACCGTTTCTCCTTCGGGTTGGCGGCCGCGCTGGCCGTGCTGCTGCTGGGCATCAACCTGGCCAACTACCGGCGCCATGCGGGGGCGCAGCGGCAAGAAGAGTAGAGGCGATCGCTGGGGCCGGTTAAGCCCGGCCTCGATGTTTAACCGCGAAATGCTCCAGCTTCCCGGCCGGCCAGAGCCAGCGTGGCTCGGTGGCGGCCGGGCCGTATTTTCAGAAGGGGGCGAGGTAACTGAGGACGTCTTCGATGCTTAGTTAGAATGAAAGATGTTCTGCCCTTTTTATTTCATTGGGATCTTTGCGCTCCCAGCCCCCCAATCCGCTCCCGGATCTCCTCCTCCGGCAGATCCACGCCGATAAACACCAGCGTGCTCTTGCGTTCTTCCTCAGGCAGCCACTCCCGATCCCAGTCGGCGTTATACAGCCGCTGCACGCCCTGGAACAGCAGGCGGCGCGGCTCGTCTTCGATAGACAGAATGCCTTTGTAGCGCAGCAGGTTATCGGCGTATTCCAGCAGCAGGCCTTCCATCACGTCGGAGATTTGCATCAGCGGCAGCGGGCGTTCCAGCGTCACGACAATTGAGCGGATGTCGCTCTGCGGCTGCGGGATGCGGCGGAACAGCGGGGCGGGCGGCGTCAGGTTCAGTTTGTCGTTCAGCGTAAAGCCTTCGATGTCGAACAGCACGCTCAGATCGATGTCGCCGTGCGTCACCTTGTACACCGGCGCGCGGGCGTTCATCCGCTGCAGCCGCTGGATCAGCGCCTCGCAGTCCGGCGCCACGTCGGTTTTGGTCAGCAGGAGGCGGTCGGCGTAGCCCACCTGCGCCTGGGCGATGCTGAACTGGCTCAGCTGTTGGTCGGCGTGCGCCGCGTCCACCAGGGTGATGATGCCGTCCAGCAGGAAGCGCTCGCACAGGATCTCGTGCGAGAAAAAGGTCTGGGTAATCGGGCCGGGATCGGCCATGCCGGTGCATTCGATGATCAGCCGATCGAACGCCAGCTGGCCGCTGTCGACGCCGTCCAGCAGATCCAGCAGCGCGTCCGCCAGCTCGTTGGATTTGCTGCAGCAGATGCAGCCGTTGCTCAGGGTGGTGATGCGGCTGGCGCGATCGCCGATCAGCGCGTCGTCGATCGGCACTTCGCCGAACTCGTTCTCGATGACCGCGATTTTATAGCCGTGTTCGGCGTTCAGGATGTGGCGCAGCAGGGTGGTTTTGCCGGCGCCCAAAAAGCCGGTCAGGATGGTGACTGCAATGGGTTTCATACGGGTCCTTGTGACTGCGGGTTAACAGCAGCGCATGCCGCCTTTGCCGTCGCCGCCGTAGCGCGCTTGCTGGCGCTCGCGGAAAAATTCTTTATAGGTCATCACCGGCTTGTCCGGGTGGTTGTCTTTCATGTGCTGGACGTAGGTATCGTAGTCAGGCACGCCCACCAACATGCGTGCCGCCTGCCCGAGATACTTCCCCGCCTGGCCGAGATTTCCGAACATAAGCCTTCTCCAACTCTACCCTGCATCACTACAGCGTTTGCTTTAGCCTGATATTAGGGGAAGCCGGGGGATGGGGTTCCCGCAGGGATGCCCCACCTCCGGGTCGCCCCGGGTATCTCGATTGCATCGCGCCGCACGCCTGGCATCTTGCGATGCACAGGCTGTGCGGCTTTGGGTACTACTTAACGTTTATTATGCAGGGTATCCGTTAAATCACATCAATGCTGGGTCGAAACTTTGACCTCCCCCTCAGTTACGCCGTCGGCGGGCGCGGCCTGCGGCACCGGCACGTAAGGCGTTTCCTGGTCGGTGCGTTTCGGGTTCTTGTGCGCCGCCAGCGCGGTTTTCACCCCGTAGAAGATGATGCTGTACACCACCAGCAGGAACAGAATGCTCAGCCCGGCGTTGGTGTAGTTGTTCACCACGATGTGGTTCATGTTGGCGATCTGCTGGGCGCTCAGCTCGGCGCCGCCTTCGGCGATCTTGCGTTTGTACTCGCCGGCCAGGAAGAAGAAGCCTTCCAGCTGCGGGTTGTCGCTGAACAGCTTCAGCCCCAGCGCGTAGGTGGTGCAGATCAGCAGCCACACCGCCGGCAGCACGGTCACCCAGATGTATTGGGTGCGTTTCATCTTAATCAGCACCACGGTGCCCAGCACCAGCGCCACGGCGGCCAGCATCTGGTTGGAGATGCCGAACAGCGGCCACAGGCTCTTCACGCCGCCGAGCGGATCCACCACGCCCTGGTACAGCAGGTAGCCCCACAGCCCGACGCAGCCGGCCGTGCCGACGATGCCGGCCACCAGCGAGTCGGTTTTCTTCAGGAACGGCACGAAGTTGCCCAGCAGATCCTGCAGCATAAAGCGGCCGGAGCGGGTGCCGGCGTCCAGCGCGGTCAGGATGAACAGCGCCTCGAACAGAATGCCGAAGTGATACCAGAAGCCCATGTTGGCGCCCGGAATGATCTGGTGGAACACGTGGGCGATGCCCACCGCCAGCGTTGGCGCGCCGCCGGCGCGGTTCAGCACCGAAGGTTCGCCGATGTCGGTGGCGGTCTGCAGGATCTGTTCCGGGCTGATGACGAAGCCCCAGGAGCTGACCGCCGCCGCCGCGTGCACGGTCACGTCCTTCAGCGAAGCCATGATCATCGGTGCGTCTTCGGTGCCCAGGCGGTGCAGATCCGGCATGGTGATGCCCAGCGCCGCCGGCGGGGTATTCATGGCGAAGTACAGGCCCGGCTCGATGATGGAAGCCGCCACCAGCGCCATGATGGCGACGAAGGACTCCATCAGCATCGCGCCGTAGCCGATAAAGCGCGCGTCGGTCTCATTGGCCAGCAGTTTCGGCGTGGTGCCGGAGGCGATCAGCGCGTGGAAGCCGGAGACCGCGCCGCAGGCGATGGTGATGAACAAGAACGGGAACAGCGTGCCTTTCCACACCGGGCCGGTGCCGTCGACGAACTGGGTCACCGCCGGCATTTTCAGCTCAGGGTTGAGGATCACGATGCCGATCGCCAGCCCGACGATTACGCCGATTTTCAGGAAGGTGGCCAGGTAGTCGCGCGGTGCCAGGATCAGCCATACCGGCAGCAGGGCGGAGACAAAGGCGTAGCCGATCAGCGTGAAGGTGATGGTGGTGTCTTTAAAGGTCAGCGCCGGGCCCCAGTACGGGTCGTGCGCCACCACGCCGCCGAACCAGATGGCGGCTACCAGCAGCACGATGCCGATGACTGACACTTCACCCACGCGGCCGGGGCGCAGATAGCGCATGTAGATGCCCATAAACAGCGCGATTGGCACGGTGGAGCAGACGGTAAACACGCCCCACGGGCTTTCCGCCAGCGCTTTCACCACGATCAGCGCCAGCACCGCCAGGATGATGATCATGATCAGGAAGCAGCCGAACAGCGCGATGGTGCCCGGTATCGGCCCCATCTCTTTTTTGATGATCTCACCGAGCGAGGCGCCGTTGCGGCGCGAGGAGATGAACAGCACCATAAAGTCCTGCACCGCCCCCGCCAGCACCACGCCGCCCAGCAGCCACAGCGTACCGGGCAGGTAGCCGACCTGCGCGGCCAGCACCGGCCCCACCAGCGGCCCGGCGCCGGCGATGGCGGCAAAGTGGTGGCCGAACAGCACGTTCTTGTTGGTCGGCACGTAGTTCAGGCCGTCGTTGTTGACCACCGCCGGGGTGGCGCGGCCGGCGTCCAGCTTCATCACCTTGGTGGCGATGTACAGGCTGTAGTAGCGGTAGGCCACCAGATACACCGCCACCGAAGCGACGACGATCCACAGCGCGCTGATGTGTTCGCCGCGGCGCAGCGCCACCACGCCGAGGCAGGCTGCGCCGAGTATCCCCAGCAGCATCCACGGAATGTGCTTTAAAATCCCCTCTCGTTTCATGAGGTATCCTTAATTCCAGTCTGCAAAATATGAATGAACTCATCCGCTTGTAAGAGATGTCAGAGTGGCGCGGTGAGCCGTAGCGTCTTTCCCGAGGTAAGGCGGGTTTAGGAACAGCTCATCATCGCCGGGGGTAAGGGGGGAAGACAGGCGTATTTCGGTCAGCGGTCAGATCCGCCGGGTGAACGGTTGGATTGGCGGGGTAAGCGGTTTGTTGCATAACCAACAGCCGCCCGTCAGCCGCTGTTGCCAATGCAGCACCCGCCCGAACTCGCTGGCTTTAAACGCCCGGTTTTTCAGCCAGATGCCTTAATGCGGCGGTTGGCACACATCCTGCTATCGGTTTTATAACCAAAACAATGTTTTCAATATTTGTAAGTCAATAATGGTTATATGCGCGCCGCATAACGGCGCCGACGGTCAGAGGGAGAGAAGCATGTCAGCAGCAAACCACTCGCAGCAGCCGATTCAGTTCGCCTACTGGGTGCCGAACGTTTCCGGCGGCCTGGTGATCAGCAATATCCCGCAGCGCACCGGTTGGGACATCGGTTATAACCGCAAGCTGGCGCAGATCGCCGAGCGCGCCGGTTTCGACTACGCGCTTACCCAGATCCGCTTCACCGCCGGTTACGGCGCGGAAAACCAGCACGAATCGGTGTCGTTCTCACAGGCCCTGTTGGACGCCACCGAGAAACTGAAAGTGATCGCCGCGCTGCTGCCGGGGCCGTGGAACCCCACGCTGGCGGCCAAACAGATCGCCACCATCAGCCATCTTTCCAACGCGCGCATTGCGGTGAACATTGTCAGCGGCTGGTTCCGCGGCGAGTTCAAGGCCATCGGCGAGCCGTGGCTGGATCATGAGGAGCGCTACCTGCGTTCGGAAGAGTTTATCCGCTGCCTGCGCGGCATCTGGACTGAACCCAGCTTCACCTTCGCCGGCGATTTCTACCGTTTCCGCGACTACTCGCTGAAGCCGAAGCCGCTGGCGCCGTTGCCGGAAATTTTCCAGGGCGGCAGCTCACGCGCGGCGCGCGACATGGCGGCGCGGGTCTCGGACTGGTATTTCACCAATGGCAACAGCGTGGAGGGCATTCGCCGGCAGGTGGAGGACATCCAGAGCAAGGCGCAGGCCAATCACCATCGGGTGAAGGTGGGGGTGAACGGTTTCGTCATCGCCCGCGAGAGCGAACAGGCGGCGCAGGCGGTGCTGCAGGAGATCATCGATCACGCCAACCCGGAGGCGGTGCAGGGCTTCGGGCACGAGGTGAAAAACGCCGGGGCGGCCTCGCCCGAGGGCGAGGGCAACTGGGCCAAGTCCACCTTCGAAGATTTGGTGCAGTATAACGACGGGTTTAAAACCAACCTCATCGGCACGCCGCAGCAGATCGCCGAGCGCATCATCGCGTTGAAAGACGCCGGGGTGGATCTGCTGTTGCTGGCGTTTCTGCACTTCCAGGAAGAGGTGGAGTACTTCGGCCGCGAAGTGATCCCGCTGGTGCGCGAACTGGAGCGCCAGCGGGCGGCGGCCTGAGCGTTCAACCCGTTTGCAGGGTTTGCAGCAGGTGGATAAAGGCGGCGCTGAGCGGCGGCGTGGCCGGCTCATGGCGGGTAAAGACGTAAAAGCGCGCGCTGATGTCGATCTCGTGCGTCGGGATTTTCTGCAGGTGCAGCTGCGGGGCGTAGTGCGCGACCACCCGATCGCTCAGCAGCGCGATATAGCCCTGCTGCCTGACCAGGCACCAGGTCGCCAGAAAGGAGTCGGTCTCGACGATCTGGCCGTGCGGCGTGTAACGCTCGGCGATCTCGCGGATGGCGGCATGCCCCACCGAGCAGGAGCGCGGCACCACCCATTTGGCTTCGGCCGGCGGCTGCCCGGCGCCGGTCAGGTCGCCCCCTTGATAGAGCGAGAAGCGCTCGCTCTTCAGCGCCTGCATGGCCAGATCGGCGCCGCCCGCCGCGCCGTTCAGGCTGCTGACCGCCAAATCCAGCTCACAGTTTCTCAGCCGGGCGAGCAGGCCTTCCGGGCCGTCTTCCACCACCGTCACCCGGGTATGCGGGTAGCGGCGGTTGAAGCCTTCGAGCACCTGGGGCAGGT
This sequence comes from Serratia sp. CY47444, assembly GCF_052168635.1. Lineage (NCBI taxonomy): Bacteria > Pseudomonadati > Pseudomonadota > Gammaproteobacteria > Enterobacterales > Yersiniaceae > Serratia > Serratia sp. CY47444. The sequence continues at coordinate 2,502 of NZ_JBJNMH010000029.1, read as the reverse complement.
AGCACAGCAGCGGATCGACGCTCATCCCCACCCGCAGGCGCTTCTCGCCGCCGGCGCTCATGCCGCGCAGCTCGTCAAACGCGCTGAGCAACTGATTGGTGGCGGCGTCTATCCGCCGGTAAAATAGCTCGCCGACCGCCGTCAGGCGCACGCCGCGGTTGCTGCGCTCCAGCAGCCGCGCGCCGATGGACATTTCCAGCTCTTTGAGCACCCGGCTTAGCGTCGGTTGCGAGACGGCCAGTTTTTTCGCGGCATCGTGCAAACTTCCGCAGTGAACGATGTCTTTGAACATCGTCAGATGAGCCAGTTTTGGCATGGTTTTCATGGTGGATCTCCCTGGAAGTGAACGGCATTAGCCGGAGCCGGCGATGCGGCTGTAATAGGCCTGTTTCATCATGCTGTCGTTCAGCAGTTTATTGATGGTCTGGTCGAGCACCGGCGTGGTGACGGAGGCCGGCATCAGCGTGGCGGTGATCTCCACGTCGTCGTCGCCAAAGGGTTCGATATCCAGATGCGAGATAAAGCAGTTTTCTCCTTGCAGCACCTGTTTGAATTTGGCCAGCGCTTCACGCTGTTCATGCTCGAAGGCAATGACACAAATCTGGTAGGTGGATTCGCCGTTAACGTCATTGAAGGGCTGTTTGTTGACCATATTGACCAGAGGGCGCAGCAGGGGGTTGGCGGCGAGCACGAACAGCGTGGCGGCTAGCGCATCGCCGTACAGGCCGCAGCCGGCGCAGGCGCCGACCGCCGCGGAGCCCCAGAGCGTGGCGGCGGTGTTCAGGCCGCGGATGTTCATCCCTTCTTTCATGATGGCCCCGGCGCCGAGAAAGCCGACGCCGGAGACCACGTAGGAGATGACGCGCACCGCGCCGCCGCTGCCGTCGATGGTCATGGCCAGGTGGACGAAGATCGCCGCGCTGGTGGCCACCAGCGTATTGGTGCGTAGCCCGGCGGTGCGCTGGCGGAATTGTCTTTCGTAGCCGATGGCGGCGCCCAGGACGGACGCGGTCAGCAGCGTCAGCAGTGTATGAATGAAATGCATGATAATAACTCGATGTATTATCCGCTTATCATGAGCCACCCGTGGTGGGGTGACTCTTGATAAACAGGTAGTTAAGTTGGCGGGATCCGTCCCGCCAGGCCAGGGCGGCGCTCAGTGCGCGGCGGCGATCTGCCGGCTGAGCGTCTCGCTGATTTTGTCCGTCAGCGGCTGCATCCCCTCGCGGGTGCGCGTCTCGCGGCGCTGCGCGATGTGATAGCAGCCGTCGAGGGTGCCGGCGCCCAGCAGGAGGATGCGATCAGACATCATCACCGCTTCCTCTACGCTGTGGGTCACCAGCACGATGGAGCGGGTTTTGATCTGGCGCGAGCTCCAGATGCGCAGCAGATCGCTGCGCAGGTGTTCGCCGGTATAGACGTCCAGCGCGGAAAACGGCTCATCCAGCAACAGCAGCATCGGTTCTACCGCCAGCGCGCGCGCAAAGCCGACCCGCTGGCGCATGCCGCCGGAAAGCTCGCGCGGGTAGGCGTCGCGGTAGGGCGTGAGCCCGACCAGATCGAGCATTTTCAGCGTCTGGGTTTCGACCACCTGCGGCGGCAGATCCTGCGCCTGCAGCCCGAAGGCGATATTTTGATAGACGTTCAGCCACGGGAAAATGGCGAAGGTCTGGAACACCATGTTGATCTGCGGATTCGGCCCCGAGACTTTTTTATCCCCCAGCATCACGGTGCCCAGATCCGGCGCGATCAGGCCGGAAAGTATGCGCAGCAGGGTGGATTTGCCCGAGCCGGACTGCCCCAAAATGCTGACGACCTCGTTATCGTAGAGGCGCAGGTTGATTTCATTCAGCACCAGGCGTTTTTCTTTACCGGTAGGCTGAACGCTTTTGCTGACGTTATTAACCGTCAGCAACGTGGTTTTTTTTACCATCATGATGTTTCTCCACTCAATTAAAAATATGAGCATGGAAAAATGACCGATAGTTATCGCCGCGCAGGGGTAAAATAAATGCGAGCGCAAATAATCCTGAGCGTTATCGGACTGTTAATAAGCGTATGCTGGAAGGATTAGCCTGTCAGGCGCGCCGGAGCGGCGTACGCGGAGGCCATGTGCTGAAGGGGTAAAGCGAAGAGATGTGGTAACTGACGCATATCCTGACACTTTCAGGATGCAATGGGATGACTATTGCTCCTGTGACCTCAGCGATTCCAACAATAAAATAAACAACCAACTGTCGCCGTCCATATCATTTCCCCGTTATTTTTCGTGTGGCCATAATACGCGTGATATTGCCTGTGATTCAATGTGGTTAGGCGGAATTATCGCGGCAAAATGTAATTTAATATGAATGCGGGAAAGTTTTTCTTTATTTATTAAACGGGGCGTCAACGAAAATCATGAGAGTGAATATAGGCGCTATTTTATGGAAATATAAACCTGAATTAAACGAGAGAATAACAGGGCGGGCGCAAGACAAATAATGAACCGGCCGCAACGCG
>NZ_JBJNMH010000028.1:0-38073 GCF_052168635.1 Serratia sp. CY47444 | reverse complement strand
TAGTATGTCTGTTTGCTGTAAAACAAAAAGCTGGTCATCTTCGTTAAACTGAGAAACCCATCGTAGAACATGATTTTTATCATTAGTCGCGCAGAAATTATTATTACTATAGTCCTCTATAGTTTCAGCAATAGACTCAGCTAAAACATCCATTTCTTGCATTACTTCTCTAGTTATAGGCATTTTTCTTCCTTTAGTTAGTTGCCCTGCTTATACCAAGTTCTACTTTTGGACTAGAGAGACTATCGAATGATCACAATTCAGATCACTCGCTACCATACTCTTTACCTCAAATAGACTGGCTCGCAGGAGTGTGTGTAATTGATAAAAATCATAAATCTTAATTTCCCTTGGTTATCATGCGTTACAAAATACATTAATTCATTCTCGAGTAATTTTCATTTTTGCTAAAAATATTACACTGCACATTAATTATTTTCGATACCGCGAAAACTTCTAAAATCATGTCACGGATAGTACAAACTGCTAACTGCTACTTCTGGTTCGGAGCGGCCTATCAAACTAAATTTGATTATTTCCGATATCCGTGTCAAGTCAACTCAGGGCTCCGACCATTATTGCCACTATCACGAAGCCCCTCACCATGGAGCTTTTTATTAAAAATTGAATGGAACAACCACATCATCATAAATATCAGAGGTGGGCTCTTTATACTCCATCCCTGTAACACTCGACAACAATACTGGTTTTACACCTAATTTATCGGCCATCATTTCAAATGTTACACCTAAGTGTTCTTTCATAACGACTATACTTTCTTTCAGTATATGAGGCTCTTCCATTTGGAGAGCGTCATCAAACTTCTCTTGTCGCGATTGCCTAGTTTGGCTGAACCAGACATTAGCACTCCTGTATTGCTGTGCATTTATAAAACCTAAAAAGTGAGCTCTGAAAATTATCGCTTTTGCACTCATCTTCCATCTAACTTTTAATTCGTATACTTTTTTCCAATTAAAAGATCCATCGAAATTCAAGCATGCAGGAAACTCACTAGCAAATGACTTCCTTGGGAATAAAAAGGCGCTCGCAAAAGCATCTGCTTCTCTTTCCGTTTTTTTACAACCTGTTTCTATTCCATCATGCATTACCAAATGACCACATTCGTGAGCCAAATCGAATCTCATTCTGCAAACACTTTCCTTGGCTGTATTCCTTATTACTATTGGATACTTTCTATTTACAGATAGAGCATCAACTTTATCGGACACACCATCGAAACAAGTAACAATAGCCCCTTGATTTTCCAAAACATTAACCATATTGTCGATCGGAGCATCAGCTGATAAATTCCACCTGAGGCGTGCTCCCTCTGCAATCTTTTCTATTATGGGGGGAGTAAGTTCCTTAATTTTTGTATTATCGATTAAGTTAAAGCCATTTTGAGGCATATCCAAATGCTCATTCAACTCAACCACTAGCTGCTCAAGCACGGTGCTATATGCCTGCACCCGCTCTTTTACTCCCACTGGCGTTGTTTGTCTCTTCCGAAAATGACATTGCTCCGGCTTCACATCTCCAGACATAGGCATACCAAAAAAGGTAGGGGATACTTGAAGATATTCTGCCAAAGCGTTTCTGACATCCATCGAAGGAGCCCTTGCATCACTTTCATACTGGTGTATACCCTGCCTGGAAACAGATACAGCATCACCTAGCTCTTGAAGAGTTACTCCTTTGAGCAAACGAGCCAGCCTTAATTTTTCACCATAGAAATCTAAATACATACCTTACTGACCATTATCTTCGCCATCATTCTCTGCTTTTTTGTCTTTCTTTTTGACCGAGACTGATGCTTTTTTCGTTTCAACTGGCTGAGGCAATTCACTCATGGCAGGGCCAAAAGCAGGAACCCGCTCATCAAGAGGAATTTCCCAACACGAAATCTGCTGTCCTTCAAGGAAACCGACAAACGTCACACGCTCAACGTATCGCATTTCATCCAATTCGATAGCAAAAAACCAAAGTACAGCAGCAGCATCACCGACTTCTGGCTCAAGCCATGACATTTGCCTTAATGCTTCAATAGAGGGAATTAGCCTTCTTTCTTCGGGGCAGCCAGGCTTACCTCTATAAAGCCTTACAGGGACGGATTGAATCGAAAAAGTGAATCGACCATCAGGTTTCACAATTCCCAACCAAGGCCAATTTTTACTATCCTTAACCGCACGAATGATGCGTGATCGTGAACACTCATAAGCCCTCATGCCAGTACCACGGGCCGTATCACCTATGTCGTCATCATGCCGATCAATTACATCATCCCTAACGTCTCTAATCAGAGAGGCTAGCTGTTTCAAGCGATCAGCTGTTAGTACAGAGTTGAGTTCCCAAGGTTGCTTCATTCGAAAATGTTCCTCTTTCACAGGACAGATGCAGGTTTGAGGTAAGAAGGTGTGACAAGGCCAATAATCTTGCAATTTTCTAATTTTGTCAAGCAATGACAGAAAAGTAAAACCCTTGTGAACTTGTCAATTTCTGCTCATAACCAATCCTTCAAATTCAGGTGTACTTAAGAGTGTACGTAATCACTAATCAACAAAAACAAAAACAAAAACAAAAACAATATAAATCAATAGAAAGAATCTTAACTCAACATTCAGATTCACGAGTGATCCCGCTCCGCTCACCATCAAGCCCGCGCCACGCGGGCTTTTTTATGGCTGCAAATCAGCGATAGGCGGCCGCCTGTTCCTCACCGATCAACCCCATTTTCTGCAGCTGTACCGCAATGCTCCAGGTTGAGCGCTCGAACTCATCGCTCAGCGCTTCCAGCGTCGCCCCGGCCGCATGGCTCTCGCGCAGCCGCAGCTTTTCCTCTTCCGGCCAAGGGAAGTAGGCATTGGCCGGCCGCCCCTCGGCCAGATTCTTCTGCCGCTTCTCCTCCGGCGTCAACCGGGCTTTTTTCTGTAGTTCGGCTTCACCGTCGAACTCGTTGGCCAACGCGAACAGCAGGCGGATAGCCTCCGGCGCGCAGGCCGCCGAAGCCGGTCTCAACAGCTCGCCGGTGTCAGGATTAACCCCGTTGGCCAGCGCCCTGAGCAACGTGCCGGTATTCATCGTTCGCCTCCTTATCCGAGAAAATGCGCCGGTCGTGGCGCCTTGTTCAGGCATTTTTCTCTGCCTCCCTCGAGAAAACCACGCTTTGCGTCGGGAAAAATCGCTCATTGCGAGCCAGATTCCAGGCACCTGCACGCGCGGGACAGTGGTTGCATCAGGTTGCGAGCCGGCAGACCTCTGGGGAGACGGATCACCGGGGAGCTTATGAAAAACTGCCGAGCAGCGCGTGTGGATGACATTCGGCAAGATATCCCGCATGCCATAAGTATTTTGTTCTAATTATCACGCAATGTAATGAAAGGACGTCGATGCTGTGGCTAAATGTGTTTTTTCTCTGCCCGTGAACCGTACGGACCGTTTATGCCACAAATTCTGCAATTTATTATGGCTCTGGTGGTGATCATCGCCCTGGCGCTGCTGGTCAGCAACAATCGCAAGAAAATCCGCCTGCGCTATATCATCCAGCTGCTGGTGATCGAAGGCGCGCTGGCCTATTTCTTCCTGCACTCCGCCAGCGGGCTCAGCGTGATCAAACACGTCGCCGGCTTCTTCGACACCCTGCTCGCCTATGCTGCCCAAGGATCGGAGTTCGTGTTCGGCGGCATGAGCAAGGATGGCCTGGCGTTCATCTTCCTCGGCGTTTTGTGCCCTATCATCTTTATTTCCGCCCTGATCGGCATTTTGCAGCATTTCCGCATCCTGCCGCTGATCATCCGCCTGGTCGGCACCCTGCTGTCCAAGGTCAACGGTATGGGCAAGCTGGAATCGTTCAACGCCGTCAGCACGCTGGTGTTGGGGCAGTCAGAGAACTTTATCGCCTACAAGGGCATCATCGGCGATATCTCGCCGCGCCGCATGTACACCATGGCCGCGACCGCCATGTCGACGGTATCGCTCTCCATCGTCGGCGCCTACATGTCGATGATCGATGCGCAGTATGTGGTAGCGGCATTGATCCTTAATATGTTCAGCACCTTTATCATCCTGTCGATCATCAACCCGTATCAGGTCGAAGACGAGCCGGAGCTGAAGCTGAACAAACTGCATGAAGATCAGAGCTTCTTCGAAATGTTGGGCGAGTACATTCTGGCCGGCTTCAAGATTGCGATGATCATCGCGGCGATGCTGATCGGCTTTATCGCGCTGATCTCCGCCGTCAATGCGCTGTTCTCCGCGGTGCTCGGTATCAGCTTCCAGCAGATCCTCGGCTATGTGTTCTATCCGCTGGCCTGGCTGATCGGCATCCCGGCGGAAGAGGCCCTGCAGGCGGGCAGCATCATGGCGACCAAACTGGTGGCCAACGAATTCGTGGCGATGATTGAGCTGAAGAAGATCGCGGCGGAGCTGTCGCCGCGCGGGCTGGGCATTCTGTCGGTGTTCCTGGTGTCGTTCGCCAACTTCGCCTCCATCGGCATCGTCGCCGGCGCCATCAAAGGACTGAACGAGCAACAAGGCAACGTGGTTTCCCGTTTTGGCCTGAAGCTGGTTTATGGCTCGACGCTGGTGAGCCTGCTGTCGGCGGCCATCGCCGGCCTGGTGCTGTAATCCTTATTCCCGGCCGCATGGCCGGGAGTTCGCTTTAAAACGCCACGCACACCGGCGCATCCACCCGCATCACCGAATCCTGCGCAAACTGCTGCTTATAGCCGCTGCGCAGCGCCTCGATATTCGCCTCGCTCTCTTTGCCCGGCGCATGGATCAGCAGCAGCGCCTTGCTGTTCTCGCGCGCCAGCTTGCCGTTGTGGCCCAGCCACTGCCCTTTGGCATCAAAGACCGTCAGCCCGTCTTTAAAACGTGGCGTCACCTGGCTGTCGACGAAGGTTTGCCACTCGGCGGCGGTGATCGCCGGCCCCGCCGGGCGATTCAGGCCGAAGTAGAGCGTTGTTTGCATCATCGGATCGCCGGTACGGCAAGCCGGGGCGGGTGACACAGCCTGGTGGCCTGGCGCCACGCAGCCGCTCAGCAGCAGGGCGGCCATCACGGCGCCGGCGGCCAGTTTCGAGGAGTTTTTCATCTGCAGTCTCAGTTTCTCGGTTGAAGGATTCGCTGCAAAAAGCATAGTCAGCAATGGAAATCAGCGCGAAATTTCTAATGCTATTATCAACAGCAAAATGTTAAAAAAGGCTGGTTATCGGCAATAAAAACGGAGTTTGGATTAGCTAAATTAATCCGAAACGCCATCGGTGAAAAAAACTCAGTGGCGCGGGTCCTCGGCGGCGATTACCCTGCCGGCCATCATTCTGAGGCAAGTACGCTGTGAACCCCTTATGTTACTGAGCATCCTTTATATCATCGGCATCACCGCCGAAGCCATGACCGGCGCGCTGGCGGCCGGCCGCCGCCAAATGGACATGTTCGGCGTGATCATCATCGCTTCAGTCACCGCAATCGGCGGTGGGTCGGTGCGCGATATGCTGCTCGGGCATTTTCCATTGGGCTGGGTCAAACACCCGGAATACATCGTCATCGTCGCGATAGCGGCGATCGTCACCACCTGGGTGGCTCCTCTGATGCGCCATCTGCGCCGCCTGTTCCTCGTGCTCGACGCCGTCGGCCTGATCGTCTTCTCCATCATCGGCGCGCAGGTGGCGCTGGATATGGGGCACAGCGCCATTATCGCCGCCATCGCCGCGGTGATCACCGGCGTCTTCGGCGGGGTGCTGCGCGACATGTTCTGCAACCGCATCCCGCTGGTTTTCCAGAAGGAGATCTATGCCGGCATCTCCTTCAGCGCCGCCTGGCTGTATATCGGCCTGCAGCACCTCAGCCTGCCGCATAATCTGGTGGTGATCCTCACGTTGGTCGCCGGCCTGAGCGCGCGTCTGATCGCCCTGCGCTTCCGCCTCGGCCTGCCGGTGTTCAACTACCAGCATCCGGATCACTGATCTCGGGGCGGCAACGCGCCGCCGCCGAGGCCAAAACTGCAGAAATGTTGCCCTTCGACGCGCAAATTCGCTCATTCGCCGCTTTTTCCGCGCAAAGCGGCGGGCAAAATGCGAGCTAACGCTGCACCCGGCGCGTTAGCCGTGTATACTGTGCGGAGAAAATACACATCCGCTGTTATTGGCATATCAACCGTTATCAACGAACATCATCATGGCTCAAGGCACGCTTTATATTGTCTCTGCTCCCAGTGGCGCAGGTAAATCAAGTCTGATTCAGGCTTTGTTAAAGACGCAACCGCTGTACGACACGCAGGTTTCGGTTTCGCACACCACGCGCGACAGTCGCCCGGGTGAAAATCACGGCGAGCATTATTTCTTCGTCTCGAAAGACGAATTCCGCCGGATGATCGAGCAGGACGCGTTTCTTGAGCACGCCGAAGTGTTCGGCAACTATTACGGCACCTCGCGCGCCGCCATCGAACAAGTGTTGGCGACCGGCGTTGACGTGTTTCTGGATATCGACTGGCAGGGTGCGCAGCAAATCCGCGCCAAAATGCCGCAGGCGCGCAGCATCTTCATTCTGCCGCCGTCGAAGGAAGAACTGGGCCGCCGCCTGCGCGGGCGCGGTCAGGATTCCGACGAGGTGATCGCCAAGCGCATGGCTCAGGCCGTGGCGGAAATGACGCATTACGCGGAGTACGATTACCTGATCGTGAACGATGATTTCGATCTGGCGCTGTCCGATCTGAAGACCATCATTCGCGCCGAACGCCTGCGTTTGGGCCGCCAGTTGCTGCGGCATGACGCTTTAATCAGCAAACTATTGGCAGACTGAAGGCAGTTTCAGTATCATGCCCAGTCTTTTCGTCACCTGTGGAGTAGCACAAATATGGCACGCGTAACTGTTCAAGACGCTGTAGAGAAAATTGGTAACCGTTTTGACCTGGTGTTGGTCGCTGCTCGTCGGGCGCGTCAGATCCAGACCGGCGGCAAAGATGCACTGGTTCCGGAAGAGAACGACAAGTACACCGTTATCGCCCTGCGCGAAATCGAAGAAGGCCTGATCACCAGCCAGATCCTCGACGTGCGTGAGCGCCAGGAACAGCAAGAGCAGGAAGCCGCAGAGATTCAAGCGGTTACCGCGATTGCTGAAGGTCGTCGTTAATTAGACTGCGAGTCCGCCTTGTACCTGTTTGAAAGCCTGAATCTGCTGATTCAACGTTACCTGCCCGAGGAGCAGATTAAGCGCCTCAAACAGGCATACCTCGTCGCGCGCGACGCGCACGAGGGCCAGACACGTTCCAGCGGTGAGCCTTACATTACTCACCCGGTCGCCGTGGCCTGCATCCTGGCGGAAATGCGTCTCGATCACGAGACGCTGATGGCGGCATTGCTGCACGACGTCATCGAAGACACCCCAGCCACCTATCAAGATATGGAACAGCTGTTCGGCAAGAGCGTCGCCGAACTGGTTGAGGGCGTCTCCAAGCTCGACAAGCTGAAGTTCCAGGACAAGAAAGAAGCGCAGGCGGAAAACTTCCGCAAGATGATCATGGCGATGGTGCAGGATATCCGCGTCGTGCTGATCAAGCTGGCCGACCGTACGCACAACATGCGCACCCTCGGTTCGCTGCGCCCCGACAAACGCCGGCGCATCGCGCGTGAAACCCTGGAAATCTACAGCCCGCTCGCCCACCGTCTGGGTATTCATCACCTGAAGACCGAGCTGGAAGAGCTGGGCTTCGAGGCGCTGTACCCGAACCGTTATCGCGTGATCAAGGAAGTGGTGAAAGCCGCACGCGGCAACCGCAAAGAGATGATTCAAAAAATCCTCTCCGAGATCGAAGGGCGACTGACCGAAGCCGGCATCGCCTGCCGCGTCAGCGGGCGGGAAAAACACCTCTACTCCATCTACCTCAAGATGCACCTCAAAGAACAGCGTTTCCATTCCATCATGGATATCTACGCGTTCCGGGTGATCGTGAAAGAGGTCGATACCTGCTACCGCGTACTCGGCCAGGTGCACAGCCTGTACAAACCGCGCCCGGGGCGGGTGAAAGATTACATCGCCATTCCCAAGGCCAACGGCTATCAATCGCTGCATACCTCGCTGATCGGCCCACACGGCGTGCCGGTCGAAGTGCAGATCCGCACCGAAGACATGGATCAGATGGCTGAGATGGGGGTGGCCGCGCACTGGGCTTACAAGGAAAGAGAACAGGGCGAAACCGGTACTACGGCGCAGATCCGCGCCCAGCGCTGGATGCAAAGCCTGCTGGAGCTGCAGCAAAGCGCCGGCAGTTCGTTTGAATTTATCGAGAGCGTCAAATCCGATCTGTTCCCGGATGAGATTTACGTTTTCACCCCGGAAGGCCGCATCGTCGAGCTGCCCGCCGGCGCCACGCCGGTCGACTTCGCCTATGCGGTGCATACCGATATCGGCCATGCCTGCGTCGGCGCGCGCGTCGATCGTCAGCCATACCCGCTGTCGCAGTCGCTGACCAGCGGCCAGACCGTCGAGATCATCACCGCACCGGGCGCGCGGCCCAACGCCGCCTGGCTGAACTTCGTGGTCAGCTCGAAAGCACGTGCCAAAATTCGCCAGATGTTGAAGAACCTCAAGCGCGACGACTCCGTCGGCCTCGGCCGCCGACTGCTCAACCATGCGTTGGGCGGTAGCCGCAAGCTGGCCGAAATCCCGCAGGAAAACATTCAGCACGAGCTGGACCGCATGAAGCTGGCGACGCTGGACGATCTGCTGGCGGAAATCGGCCTCGGCAACGCCATGAGCGTGGTGGTGGCGAAGAATCTGCAGGGCGATCAGTCCAGCCTGGGCACCACCTCCGGCGTGCGTAACCTGGCCATCAAGGGCGCCGACGGCGTGTTGATCACCTTCGCCAAGTGCTGCCGTCCGATTCCGGGCGACCCGATTATCGCTCACGTCAGCCCGGGCAAAGGGCTGGTGATCCACCATGAATCTTGCCGCAATATTCGCGGCTATCAGAAAGAGCCTGAGAAGTTCATGGCGGTCGAGTGGGATAAAGAGACCGAGCAGGAGTTCATCGCCGAGATCAAGGTGGATATGTTTAACCACCAGGGCGCGCTGGCCAACCTGACGGCAGCGATCAACGCGGCCGAGTCCAATATTCAGAGCCTGAACACCGAAGAGAAAGACGGTCGGGTTTATAGCGCCTTTATCCGCTTGACCACCCGCGATCGCATCCATTTGGCAAACATTATGCGTAAAATCCGTATCATGCCGGATGTGATCAAAGTTAACCGCAACCGAAACTAGCGCTTATGAGTCCTGAACGCTATGCGCGGATTTGTGAAATGCTCGCGACCCGGCAGCCGGATTTGACGGTCTGCCTGGAGCAAGTGCACAAGCCGCATAACGTCTCCGCCATTATCCGCACCGCCGACGCCGTCGGCGTGCATCAGGTCCACGCCGTGTGGCCCACCACCCGCATGCGCACCCTGGTTTCCTCCGCCGCCGGCAGCAACAGCTGGGTCAGCGTTAAAACCCATCGCTCCATCGGCGACGCGGTCGGTCACCTGAAAGCGCAGGGCATGCAAATTCTGGCCACCAACCTGTCTGCGCGCGCGGTCGATTTCCGCGAGGTGGACTACACCCGGCCAACCTGCGTGCTGCTCGGCCAGGAAAAAACCGGCATCACCGAAGAAGCGCTGGCGCTCGCCGACCAGGACATCGTCATTCCGATGATCGGCATGGTGCAATCGCTCAACGTCTCCGTGGCTTCGGCGCTGATCCTGTATGAAGCGCAGCGCCAGCGGCAGAATGCCGGCCTGTATCGCCGCGACAACAGCATGTTGGATGAAGAAGAGCAGCAGCGTCTGCTGTTCGAAGGCGGCTACCCGGTGCTGGCCAACGTGGCCAAGCGCAAAGGGCTGCCACGCCCGCAGATTGACGAGCAGGGCCAGGTGGTCGCCAGCGCCGAATGGTGGGCGGCCATGCAGGCGACGGTGCGCAAATGAAAGGCCGCCTGCTGGATGCTGTCCCACTCACCACGCTTTCCGGGGTTGGCGCCAGCCAGGCGGGCAAACTGGCCAAGCTTGGCCTCGAGACCATTCAGGATCTGCTGCTGCACCTGCCGCTGCGCTACGAAGACCGTACCCGCCTCTACCCGATCAACGATCTGCTGCCGGGCATCTACGCCACGGTAGAAGGGGAAGTGCTGCGCAGCGACATCAGCTTCGGCCGCCGTCGCATGCTGACCTGCCAGATCAGCGACGGTACCGGCATCCTCACCATGCGGTTCTTCAATTTCAACGCCGCAATGAAGAACAGCCTGGCCACCGGCCGCCGCGTGACCGCCTACGGCGAGATCAAACGCGGCAACCACGGCGCGGAGATCATTCATCCGGAATACCGTATTCAGGGCGAAGCCAGCGAGGTCGAGCTGCAGGAGTCGCTGACGCCGGTCTACCCCACCACCGAAGGGGTGCGGCAAGCCACGCTGCGCAAGCTGACCGATCAGGCGCTGGAGCTGCTGGATACCTGCGCCATCGCCGAACTGCTGCCGCCGGAGTTGAGCGGCGGCCTGATGAGCCTGCCGCAGGCGCTGCACACCCTGCACCGCCCGCCGCCGGACATTCAGCTGGCGGATCTGGAGCTGGGCAAACACCCGGCGCAAAAACGCCTGATCCTCGAAGAGCTGCTGGCGCATAACCTCAGCATGCTGGCGGTGCGCGCCGGTGCGCAGAGTTATCAGGCGCAACCTCTGCTGCCGGACGATCGGCTGAAAAACCGTTTTCTCGCCCAGCTGCCGTTCTCGCCGACCGGCGCGCAAACGCGCGTGGTGGCCGACATCGAAGCCGACATGCAAAAAGACTTCCCGATGATGCGGCTGGTGCAGGGCGACGTCGGCTCCGGCAAAACGCTGGTGGCGGCGCTGGCGGCGCTGCGCGCCATCGCGCACGGCAAGCAGGTGGCGCTGATGGCGCCGACCGAGCTGCTGGCCGAGCAGCACGCCAACAATTTCCGCCAGTGGTTCGAGCCGCTGGGGCTGGAAGTCGGCTGGCTGGCGGGCAAACAAAAAGGCAAGGCGCGCATCGCGCAGCAGGAAGCCATCGCCAGCGGCCAGGTATCGATGGTGGTCGGCACCCACGCCATCTTCCAGGAGCAGGTGCAGTTCAACGGCCTGGCATTGGTGATTATCGATGAGCAGCACCGCTTCGGGGTGCATCAGCGGCTGGCGCTGTGGGAGAAAGGCGAAGAGCAAGGCTTCCACGCCCATCAGTTGATCATGACCGCCACGCCGATCCCGCGCACGCTGGCAATGACCGCCTACGCCGATCTCGATACCTCGGTTATCGACGAGCTGCCGCCGGGCCGTACGCCGGTGACCACCGTGGCCATTCCCGATACCCGCCGCGCCGACATCATTCAACGGGTGAAAAGCGCCTGTCTGGAAGAGGGGCGACAGGCTTACTGGGTGTGCACGCTGATCGAAGAGTCCGAACTGCTGGAAGCGCAGGCGGCGGAAGCCACCTGGGAAGAATTGAAAACCGCGCTGCCGGAGCTGAAGGTGGCGCTGGTGCACGGTCGCATGAAAGCGCAGGAAAAGCAGGCGGTGATGCAGGCGTTTAAACAGGGCGAGCTGCAGCTGTTGGTCGCCACGACGGTGATCGAAGTCGGTGTCGACGTGCCGAACGCCAGCCTGATGATCATCGAAAACCCGGAGCGGCTGGGCCTGGCGCAGCTACACCAGCTGCGCGGCCGCGTAGGACGCGGCGCCGTGGCTTCACACTGCGTGCTGCTGTACAAAACGCCGCTGAGCAAAACCGCGCAAACGCGCCTGCAGGTGCTGCGCGACAGCAACGACGGCTTTGTCATCGCCCAGCGCGATCTGGAGATCCGCGGCCCGGGCGAGCTGCTGGGCACCCGCCAGACCGGCAGCGCCGAATTCAAGGTGGCGGATCTGTTGCGCGACCAGGCGATGATCCCCGAAGTGCAACGCGTCGCTCGCCATCTCCATCAGCACTACCCGGAACACGCCCAGGCGCTGATCGAACGCTGGCTGCCGGAGAAGGCGCGCTACTCCAACGCATAAAAAAGGGCGCCGCAGGCGCCCTTCTCATGATGACTCGCGATATCACCCCACCGCCGGGAACACCGGCAGCAGCAGATACAGCTTGATAACGATGGCGTTGGCGATATCGATAAAGAACGCTCCCACCATCGGCACCACCAGAAACGCCAGATGCGACGGGCCGAAGCGATCGGTGATCGCCTGCATGTTGGCGATCGCCGTCGGCGTGGCGCCCATGCCGAAACCGCAGTGGCCGGCGGCCAGCACCGCCGCGTCGTAGTTCTTGCCCATCACCCGGTAGGTAACAAAGATCGCGTACAGCGCCATCACCAGCGTCTGCACCGCCAGGATCGCCAGCATCGGTAACGCCAGCGAAGCCAGCTCCCACAGGCGCAGGCTCATCAACGCCATCGCCAGGAACAGCGACAGGCTGACGTTACCCAGCACCGATACCGCCCGCTCAAACACGGTATAGAAACCGGTGAAGGCCAGCGTGTTGCTGAGGATCACCCCGACGAACAGCACGCAAACGAAGTTAGGCAGCTCAAACACCGTGCCGTTCAGCAGGCCGGCAATCAGCTGCCCCAGGCTCAGACAGATGGCGATCATGGCGATGGTTTCGATCATCACCAGCGAGGTGATCAGGCGGCCGCTTTCCGGCTTCTCGAAACCGCTCGGCTGCACGCTGTCTTCCGGCGTGCCTTCCGGCGTAGAGGAGTGTTTGACCAGATAGCGCGCCACCGGGCCGCCGATCAGGCCGCCCAGCACCAGGCCGAAGGTGGCACAGGCCATGGCGACTTCCGTCGCGTTTTCAAAGCCGTAGCGCTCGATGAACAGCTTGCTCCAGGCCGCCCCGGTGCCGTGGCCGCCCGACAGGGTGATCGACCCGGCGATCAGGCCCATCAACGGATCCAACCCCAGCATTTTCGCCATGCCGATGCCGATGGCGTTCTGCACCAACAGCAGCCCCAGCACCACGAACAGGAATACCATCAGCGCCTTGCCGCCGGCGCGCAACCGCGCCAGGTTGGCGTTCAGCCCGATAGTGGCGAAGAAGGCCAGCATCAGCGGATCCTTCAGCGACATGTCAAAGCTGATTTCCCAGTTGGCGAACTTTTTCAGGGCTAACAACAGAAGGGCCACCAGCAAACCGCCGGCGACGGGGGCAGGAATGGTATATTTTCGCAGCAGAGGAATGCTTCTGACGCACTTGCCCCCGAGGAGTAAAACCAGCGTCGCGGCGACTAACGTGCCATAAGTATCAAGATGAAACATCCAGGTACTCCATGTAAGGGAAAAGATCCAAATAAAAATAATAAGTTATAGAAAACCACTGAGTTTTTAAACTTGATGAGTGCAGGATTAGAAGTAAAAAACGCTAAGATGACAAGAAAAAATGAATGAAAATGCGACATAAACAGGAAAGTTGACAATATAATATTTAGGCGCAACCGTTTGCTTTTGCGGGGCGGCGCATTAAAATGCCTGCTTTGCCGTATCTGGAAACGCCACACCATGAGCATGTCATCCTCTGAGCTTGATGCCACACGCCAAGCCGCCTCAGAATCCCGCGCCAGCGAACTGATTTATCGCCTCGAAGACCGCCCGCCGCTGCCGCAAACGCTGTTTGCCGCCGGCCAGCATCTGTTGGCGATGTTCGTTGCGGTGATCACTCCGGCGCTGCTGATCTGCCAGGCGCTGGGCCTGCCGGCGCAGGATACCCAGCACATCATCAGCATGTCGCTGTTCGCCTCCGGCCTGGCTTCCATTCTGCAAATCAAAACCTGGGGGCCGGTGGGTTCCGGGCTACTGTCGATTCAGGGCACCAGCTTCAACTTCGTTTCGCCGCTGATCATGGGCGGTCTGGCGCTGAAAAACGGCGGCGCCGACGTGCCGACCATGATGGCCGCGCTGTTCGGCACCCTGATGGTCGCTTCTTGCACCGAAATTTTGCTGTCGCGCGTGCTGCATCTGGCGCGCCGCATCATCACCCCGCTGGTTTCCGGCATCGTGGTGATGATCATTGGCCTGTCGCTGATTCAGGTCGGTTTGACCTCGATCGGCGGCGGTTATGCCGCGATGAACGATCACAGCTTCGGCTCACCGAAAAACCTGCTGCTGGCCGGCGCGGTGCTGGCGGTCATCATCCTGCTGAACCGCCAGCGCAACCCTTACCTGCGCGTCGCTTCATTGGTGATCGCCATGGCGGTCGGCTATCTGTTGGCCTGGGCGATGGACATGCTGCCCGCCGACGCTCCGGCGGCACCCACGGCGGCGATCACTATTCCCACGCCGCTCTATTACGGCCTGGGCTTCGACTGGAACTTGCTGCTGCCGCTGATGCTGATCTTTATGGTCACCTCGCTGGAAACCATCGGCGACATCACCGCCACCTCTGACGTCTCCGAACAGCCGGTCAGCGGGCCGCTGTACATGAAGCGTCTAAAAGGGGGCGTACTGGCCAACGGCCTGAACTCGATGCTGTCGGCGGTGTTCAATACCTTCCCCAACTCCTGCTTCGGCCAGAACAACGGCGTGATCCAGCTGACCGGCGTCGCCAGCCGCTATGTCGGCTTTGTGGTGGCGCTGATGCTGATCGCGCTGGGGCTGTTCCCGGCGGTAGCCGGCTTCGTGCAGCACATCCCCGAGCCGGTACTGGGCGGTGCGACCATCGTGATGTTCGGCACCATCGCCGCCTCCGGCGTGCGCATCGTGTCACGCGAGCGCCTGAACCGCCGCGCCATCATGATCATGGCGCTGTCGCTGGCCGTCGGCATGGGCGTCTCCCAGCAGCCGCTGATCCTGCAGTTCGCGCCGGACTGGCTGAAAACCCTGCTCTCTTCCGGTATCGCCGCCGGCGGCATTACCGCCATCGTGCTGAACCTGGTGTTCCCGCAGGAACACGAGAAAAAGTAACCCGCCCATTGGCGTTCAAACGGCCGCTTGCGGCCGTTTTTTATTGTCTATCAGACCATTGCCCTTGAGATGCCCGGCCAATTGCGGCATAAACAGGGTATCTTTTTTGACCGATGCGGATGTAGACGATGAAATTTATCGGAAAGCTGTTGCTGACGTTGCTACTGCTGATCGTGCTGGCGGTGGTGGTGCTGTATCTGGTGGGGCAAACCCGCTGGGCGGCAGGCCGTCTGAGCGCCTGGATCAGCGACAACAGCGAATACCGCCTGTCGATAGGAAAAATCACCCACTCGTGGCATCAGCCGGGCCAGATCGGTCTGGAAGACGTGCAGCTGGCGCGCAGCGGCCAACCTCAGGCGCTGGTCGCCAAACGCGTCGATCTCGGCCTCAGCCTGCGCCAAATCACCGAACCGCGCTATTTTTACAGCGTCACGCTGCGCGACGGCACGCTAAACGTGCAGCCACAGGCTGCTGCGCTGCCCGTACAGGCCGACGTGCTGCAGTTGAGCAACATGGCGCTGCAGTCCAACGATAGCGAGTGGCAGCTCAACGCGCAGCAGGTCAATGCCGGCATCACGCCGTGGCGCCCGCTGGCCGGCCATCTGCTGGGGGACAACAACCAGTTCCAGTTCAGCGCCGGTTCGATGACGCTGAACGGCATCCCCGCCTCGAAGGTGTTAGTGCAGGGGGAGCAAAAACAGGGCCAGTTGCTGTTGAACAACTTCGGCGCCGATCTGGCGCAGGGCGACCTGACCGGCGTGGCCAGCCGCGCCACCGACGGCAGCTGGCAGGTGGATCGCCTGCGGCTGAGCGGCGTGCGCATGCAGACCCCGATGACGTTGGCGGAATTCATGCGGCGCTTCACCGCTCTGCCGCCGGTCACCCTCAAGCGTTTCGATCTGATCGATGCGCGCCTGGAAGGCAAGGCGTGGGCGGTTAACGATCTCGACCTGTCGCTGCAAAACGTCAGCGTCGAAAAAGGCGACTGGCGCAGTGAAGACGGCTCGCTCAACGTCAACGCCGGCGACGTGATCAACGGCGGTTTCCACCTGATCGATCCGATCGCCACCCTGAGGCTCTCTTCCGCCGGCATCGCCATTCAGCAGTTCACCACCCGCTGGGAAGGCGGGCTGCTGCGCACCTCCGGCAACTGGCTGCGCGCCGGTAAACGCCTGCAGCTGGATGAAGTGGCCATGGCGGCGCTGGAGTACACCCTGCCTATCGACTGGCGCGAGCTGTGGCTGAAACCGCTGCCGGACTGGCTGGCGGAGGTGTACGTCACCAAGCTGACCACCAACCGCAATCTGATTATCGATATCAACCCGGCATTCCCGTTCCAGATCACCGCGCTGGACGGTTACGGCAGCAACCTGCTGCTGGCGCGCGACCACCAGTGGGGCATTTGGTCCGGTTCGCTAAACCTGAACGGCAGCGAGGCCACCTTCAACAAAATCGACGTGCGGCGCCCTTCGCTGGCGCTGAACGCCGACGCCAACCAGATCGCCGTCACCGAGCTCAGCGCCTTTATGCCCAATGGGTTGCTTGAGGCCAAAGCGACCGTCGATCAGCTGCCGGGCAAGCCGTTCCAGCTGACGCTGCACGGCCGTTCGGTACCGATCAACACCTTGCAGCAATGGGGATGGCAGCCGGTGCCGCTGACGGGAGACGGCAACCTTGAGCTGCAGTTGAAAGGGCTGCTGAACAGCGACGGGCCGTTCAAGGCCTCATTGAAAGGCAATCTGCAGGCCACCGCCGGCGACGGCCAAGCGGTGAACCAACAACTGCCGTAATGCACTGCGCGGCCCGCCCTCAGGGCAGGGCCGCCACCCTACTCTGCCAGCGCTTCAGAGCCACCCTGATCCAGCGGCACATCCGGCTCAGCCGGCAACACCATGTAGGTGCCTTCGAATACCGCGCCCTTATCCTCGTCGCCGAACAGATGCACTTCGGCGTGCACGCGCGCGCGGCGGCCGCGCGCCAGACGCGCCAAATCGCCGCTCAGCGAGCCCAGATCCGCCACCGCACGCGGCCTGCCGGTAATCGGTTTGCTGTAGCGAATGTGCGCGTCCGCCAGAATGATGGTGCCGCCGAGATGGCGCTCGCGCAGCAGCAGCCAAATCAGCCCCCAGGCGGTCAGCGTCGCCAGCGAGAACAGGCTGCCGGCGAACAGCGTGTGGTGCGGATTCTGGTTGCCGATCTCCGGCATGGTGGTGACGAAGCGCTGGCCGGTGTATTGGCTGATGCGCACGCCCATCTTTTCGCTCAGCGGAATGTGTTCATACCAGGCCTGCTGCAATTGGCCGCACCAGTCGGGGCGATGCAGGATATCGTCGAGCGTCGCCACCGGTTTGATCATCAAAAAGTGGCGGATCGGGGTGGTCTGCGGTGCGGTGATCTCGCCCTGATTGACGAAGCCCAGCTTGGCGAAGAAATCCACCGCGTCCTCGCGGGCGCTACACACGACCCGCTTCACGCCTTCCTGCCGCGCAACGGACTCCAGCGTTATCGCCACCAGCGTTCCCAACCCTTTATCCTGCAACGTCGGGTCTACCGCTAGAAAACGGATCGCCGCCTCGTTGTCGGCATTGATATACAGCCGCCCGATGGCGACGATTTTACCGGCCTCGTCCACCACCATTTGGTGATGGGCCATGGCGTCATAGGCATCCTTTTCCGAACCCACCGGCTGGTGCAACGGCTTGCGCAGCATTTCCCAGCGAAACTGGTAATATTCCTTCAGTTCTTGCTCTGTTACGGGTACTCGTAGGTGATACATAGACGCCTGTTCTCCGAATGCTTAGACCTGTAGCCAGAATGTCACCGGACCATCGTTGACCAGCGCCACCTGCATGTCGGCGGCGAACTCGCCGGTCTGGGTCTCTACGCCGCGTTCGCGGCATTGGCCAACAAAATATTGATACAACCGATCGGCTTCCTGCGGCGCGGCGCCGCGCGAGAAGCTGGGCCGCATGCCCTTCTGGGTGTCCGCCGCCAGGGTGAACTGCGAAACGACCAGCACGCTGCCCCCGGCCTGCTGGACGTTGAGATTCATCTTGTCGTTCTCGTCGCCGAAAATGCGGTATCCCAACACACGTTCGCACAGGCGCTGCGCTTTTTGCTCGTTATCGCCCTGCTCCACGCCCAATAACACTAACAAACCGGGGCCAATCTTGCCTACCGTCTCGCCACCCACCGTGACGCTGGCGTTTAACACCCGTTGAATCAACGCAATCATTCCTGCTGCCCTTCTGGTTTTTGTTCCTGTTGCTCCGCCTTCTGACGGCGGTAGTCGCGGTATTCACCGATGGTCACGGTAATTTCCGCGCCGAGTAACACGATACACCAGCTCCAATAGACCCACAGGAATAAAATCGGGATCACCGCCAGCACGCCGTAAATCAGCTGATAGGAGGGGAACATGGTGACGTACAGCGCAAATCCCTTCTTGCCCAGCTCGAACAGCAATCCAGCCACCACCGCGCCAATCAGCGCGTCTTTGGGCGGCACGCGCACCGTCGGCACGATGCAATACAGCAGCCAGAAGGAGATGCACGACAAAATCAGCGGGAAGATGCGCAGTACCTGATCCACCAGGCCATTGACGCCGGTCTGCGCCAACCAGTTGAGCGACAGCAAGTAAGAGCTGATGGCCATACTGGCGCCCACCAGCAGCGGCCCCAGCGTCAGCACCATCCAGTACACGGCGAAGGAGAAGACGATCGGCCGCTTGTTCTTGCTGCGCCAGATGGTGTTCAGCACGCTGTCCACCGAGGAAATCAGCAACAGCGCGGTGACGATCAGCCCACAGGTGCCGACGGCGGTCATCTTGTTGGAATTGGCGACGAACTGTTCCAGGTAGTTCTGGATCACGTTGCCGGCGGCCGGCACGAAATTGGAAAAGATAAAGCTCTTCAGCTGCTCGCTGATGTCGGAAAACATCGGGAAAGCCGCGAACAGGGCGAACACCACGGTGACCAGCGGCACCAGCGACAGCAGGGAAACATAGGCGAGATGGCCCGCCAACATCGTCAGGCCATCGTGGTCGATGCGCTGGTACAGCAGCCGTCCGAAGGTGACGCCAGGCTTAATTGCAGAGGGCAGCTTCTTGCGGCGGAAAAACGACATGGTCACTCCTTGATGTCCGTTGATACGCCTTAAGCTTAACGCGCTCTGCGCTCATTGAGCAAAATAGGCCGGCACCACGTCGCGATCGGTGACGTGCACCGTCTTGATCCCCAGCGCCTGCGCGGCGAGGACGTTCGCCGGGTGATCGTCGAAAAACACCGCGTCGGCGGCAGCGGTGTTTTCCGCAGCCAGCACATGCTGGTAGATGTTGGCTTCCGGTTTGCGCATGCCGAGATCTTGCGACAAATAGAGATGATCGGCGGCGGCGGCCACTTCAGGGTAGTGCTGCGGCCAATAGTTGCAATGCAGGCGGTTGGTGTTCGACAGCACCACCACCCGGTGGCCTTCGTTGCGCAGACGCTGCATGATGTCGATCACCTCCGGACGCAGCGCGACGAATACCGCCTGCCAACCGGTGGCGAACTGTTCAAAGCTGAGCGCGATGCCCATTTCATCGCACAGCTTGCCGGCGAAGTCTTCGTCGCTGATTTCACCGCGCTCATGCTGCTGGAACACCTCACCCATGGCGAAACGATCGGACAGCACCGCCAACGGCGTGCCGCTCAAATTGCTCCACACACCCAGCACACGCTTGAAATCGATATCGACGATCACATTACCTAAATCAAAGATATACAGCATAGTCCTCTCCTATGGGCCGGTGAGATTTCACTGTAGCGGGAAAAGGAACAGCTGAACAGGGAACGAACGGAAAAGCGCATAGCGCGCCGCACAAACGGGGAACAACAGAGGAAAAAACTCAGGGCGCGAGAACCGCGCCCTAAGCATAGGACACTCAATCAGCGATTAAGCGTCTTTAGGACCGCGGCTGGCGCGCTTACGATCGTTTTCCGTCAGGTGACGCTTACGGATACGGATCGAGGTTGGCGTCACTTCTACCAGTTCATCGTCATCGATGAACTCCAGAGCTTGCTCCAGGGTCATTTTGATGGCCGGAACCAGGGTAGTCGCTTCGTCAGTACCGGAAGCACGCATGTTGGTCAGCTTCTTACCGGTCAGGCAGTTTACGGTCAGGTCGTTAGAGCGTGAGTGAATACCGATGATCTGGCCTTCATACACTTCCGCACCGTGGCCCAGGAACAGCTTGCCGCGATCCTGCAGGCCGAACAGCGCGAACGCGACCGCTTTGCCCTGGCCGTTGGAGATCAGCACGCCGTTCTGACGCTGGCCCACTTCGCCCGGACGCACGTCGTCGTAGTGGCTGAAAGTGGAGTACAGCAGACCGGTGCCCGAAGTCATGGTCATGAATTCGTTACGGAAGCCGATCAGACCGCGGCTTGGTATCACGTAGTCGAGACGCACGCGGCCCTTACCGTCCGGATCCATGTTTTTCAGGTCAGCTTTACGCTCACCCATCGCCTGCATCACGGAACCCTGATGCTGCTCTTCGATATCCAGCGTTACGTTCTCGAATGGCTCCTGCTTGCGGCCATCGATTTCGCGGAAGATAACTTTCGGACGGGAAACCGCCAGCTCGAAACCTTCACGGCGCATGTTTTCGATCAGCACCGACAGGTGCAGTTCACCACGGCCGGAGACGCGGAAGGCGTCCGCATCGTCGGTTTCTTCAACGCGCAGCGCTACGTTGTGCACCAGCTCTTTGTTCAGACGGTCAAGGATCTGACGCGACGTCACGTACTTACCTTCTTTACCGCAGAACGGCGAGGTGTTGACGTTGAAGAACATGGTGACGGTCGGTTCGTCGACGGACAGCGCCGGCAGCGCTTCTACGGCATTGGTGTCGCAGATGGTGTCAGAGATGTTCAGCTCGCCCAGGCCGGTGATGGCGATGATATCGCCCGCTTCCGCCAGGGTGCTGTCGATACGCTCCAGACCCAGGTGACCCAGCACTTTACCCACTTTACCGTTGCGAGTTTTACCTTCGCTGTCGATGATGGTGACCTGCTGGTTCGGCTTCACTTTACCGCGCTTGATGCGGCCGATGCCGATAACGCCCAGGTAGTTGTTGTAGTCCAACTGGGAGATCTGCATCTGGAATGGCGCTTCCAGCTCAACCTGCGGCGCAGACACGTGGTCGACGATCGCCTGATACAGCGGGGTCATGTCTTCCGCCATGTCGGTGTGGTCGACGCCGGCGATGCCGTTCAGCGCAGAAGCGTAGATGATCGGGAAGTCGAGCTGCTCGTCAGTCGCGTCGAGGTTCACGAACAGGTCGAACACCTGATCCACAACCCAGTCAGGGCGCGCGCCAGGGCGGTCAACCTTGTTGATGACCACGATCGGCTTCAGACCGTTGGCGAAGGCCTTCTTGGTCACGAAGCGGGTTTGCGGCATAGGGCCATCCATTGCATCCACAACCAGCAGCACCGAGTCAACCATCGACATCACGCGCTCTACCTCACCGCCGAAGTCGGCGTGTCCTGGGGTATCCACGATGTTGATACGGTAACCATTCCAATTAATGGCGGTGTTTTTTGCGAGGATGGTAATCCCACGCTCTTTCTCCAAATCGTTGGAGTCCATTACGCGTTCGGTCGCTTCCGCACGCTCTCCGAAAGTACCGGATTGTTGCAGCAGCTTGTCAACCAGGGTGGTTTTACCATGGTCAACGTGGGCAATAATGGCGATGTTACGCAAATTTTCGATCACAGCTTTGCCTCGGGCATTAGAAATAGCGCGCTATTGTACACGTATTAAGCGAGGGACTAAACAAGATCACAACCATCTCTTATAAACAACCGCGTACCGGTCAGTTTGTGATCCCTTTCACGGTGCAAAAAGCCGCAATCGTTGCACTTTTGCACCATTTCAGTGCCCACGCCCACCCCGATTGCACCATAACAGTGCAATTTATCGCTGATGGTGCATACTGTGGCTGGGTAAAACCCGCGCAGAAAGGCGATGAACGCCTTTTTAAAAAGTTGGCACGCTTTTCGCTTTAGTCTTTTCAAGGCGAAAAAAAGCCAGTTCCACAGATTCGTTCCACGACGACGACAATGATAAACCGGGAGAGTTAAGTATGTCCGCTGAACACGTTTTGACGATGCTGAATGAGCATGAAGTGAAATTCGTAGACCTGCGTTTCACTGACACCAAGGGTAAGGAACAGCACGTGACTATCCCGGCTCATCAGGTAAACGCCGACTTCTTCGAAGAAGGCAAAATGTTTGACGGCTCCTCTATCGGTGGTTGGAAGGGCATCAACGAATCTGACATGGTGCTGATGCCGGACGCCAGCACGGCGGTTCTGGATCCGTTCTTCGAAGAACCTACGCTGATCATTCGCTGCGACATTCTCGAGCCGGGCACCATGCAAGGCTACGATCGCGACCCGCGCTCCATCTCCAAACGCGCCGAAGACTTCCTGCGCTCCTCTGGCATCGCGGACACCGTCCTGTTCGGGCCAGAGCCTGAATTCTTCCTGTTCGACGACATTCGCTTCGGCAGCAGCATCCGCGGTTCCCACGTGGCTATCGACGACATCGAAGGCGCCTGGAACTCCGGCACCCAATACGACGGCGGCAACAAAGGCCACCGTCCGGCGGTGAAAGGCGGTTACTTCCCGGTTCCACCGGTCGACTCTTCGCAGGATCTGCGTTCCACCATGTGTTTGACCATGGAAGAGATGGGCCTGGTGGTTGAAGCGCACCACCACGAAGTGGCGACCGCCGGTCAGAACGAAGTGGCAACCCGCTTCAACACCATGACCAAGAAAGCCGACGAAATTCAGATCTACAAATACGTAGTGCATAACGTGGCGCACGCCTTCGGTAAAACCGCGACCTTCATGCCGAAGCCTATGTTCGGCGACAACGGTTCCGGCATGCACTGCCACATGTCGCTGTCCAAGAACGGCACCAACCTGTTCGCCGGCGACAAATACGGCGGCCTGTCTGAAACCGCGCTGTTCTACATCGGCGGCATCATCAAGCACGCCAAGGCGATCAACGCGCTGGCCAACCCGACCACCAACTCGTACAAGCGTCTGGTACCGGGCTACGAAGCGCCGGTGATGCTGGCCTACTCCGCCCGTAACCGCTCCGCGTCCATCCGTATCCCGGTGGTCGCCAGCCCGAAAGCGCGCCGCATCGAAGCCCGCTTCCCGGATCCGGCGGCTAACCCATACCTGTGCTTCGCCGCACTGCTGATGGCCGGCCTGGACGGCATCATCAACAAGATCCACCCTGGCGACGCCATGGACAAAAACCTGTACGACCTGCCGCCGGAAGAAGAAGCCGAGATCCCAAAAGTGGCCGGCTCGCTGGACGAGGCGATGGCCGCACTGAACGAAGACCGCGAGTTCCTGACCCGCGGCGGCGTGTTCACCGACGATGCGATCGATGCCTACATCGAACTGCGCAAAGAAGAGATGGACCGCGTTCGTATGACGCCACACCCGGTTGAGTTCGAACTGTACTACAGCGTCTAAGCCCTACCCGCGCCGTCTGCGCAGGCGGACGGCGCCCATATTTTTGTTATCGCTTTTTTGTTGCCGTGGAAACTTTCAGCCCATCTTCGGATGGGTTTTTTTCTCCACCGTATTTTCTGCAAAACTATTCCATACCGCGCCGATCCCGGATGGAGTAGGATAGATGCACTAAAAAGGTGCAGGAGTCTGCTGTATGGCAACTGGCAAGCTGCCCGATGCTGGGCAGATCCTCAATTCACTCATCAACAGCATCCTGCTGTTGGATGACTCTCTGGCGGTTCACTACGCCAACCCGGCGGCACAGCAGCTGCTGGCGCAAAGCTCCCGCAAGCTGTTCGGCACGCCGCTGCCCGATTTGCTCGGTTATTTTTCGCTGAACGTCTCTCTGATGCGTGAAAGCCTGCGCGCCGGGCAGGGCTTCACGGACAACGAAGTGACCCTGGTGGTCGACGGCCGCGCGCATATCCTTTCCCTGACCGCTCAGGCGCTGCCGGAAGGCTATATCCTGGTCGAGCTGGCGCCGATGGACAATCAGCGCCGCCTGAGCCAGGAACAGCTGCAACATGCCCAACAGGTGGCAGCCCGCGATCTGGTGCGCGGTTTGGCGCACGAAATTAAAAACCCGCTGGGCGGCCTGCGCGGCGCAGCGCAGCTGCTGGCCAAAGCGCTGCCCGATCCGGCGCTGACCGAATACACCAAGGTGATCATTGAGCAGGCCGATCGGCTGCGTAATCTGGTGGATCGTCTGCTCGGGCCGCAGCGGCCCGGCCAGCATATTACCCAGAGCATTCATCAGGTCGCGGAGCGCGTCTGCCAACTGGTGTCCCTGGAAATGCCGGATAACGTCACGCTGGTGCGCGACTACGATCCGAGTCTGCCGGAAATGGCTCATGACCCGGATCAGATAGAACAGGTGCTGCTGAACATCACCCGCAATGCGCTGCAGGCGCTGGGCGAGGCGGGCGGCACCATCACGCTGCGCACCCGCACCGCGTTTCAGATTACGTTGCACGGCACCCGCTACCGCCTGGCGGCACGTATCGACGTCGAAGACGACGGCCCCGGCGTGCCGGCGCAGCTGCAGGACACGCTGTTCTACCCGATGGTCAGCGGCCGTGAAGGCGGTACCGGCCTGGGATTATCCATCGCCCGCAATCTGATCGATCAGCATTGCGGAAAAATTGAATTCAACAGTTGGCCAGGTCATACCGAATTCTCGGTCTACCTGCCCATTCGTCAGTGAGGTTTGCTATGCAACGAGGGATAGTCTGGATCGTCGATGACGATAGCTCCATCCGCTGGGTGCTTGAGCGCGCGCTCACCGGCGCGGGCCTGAGCTGCGCCACCTTCGAAGGCGGCAATGACGTGCTGGAAGCCTTGGCCACGCAAACCCCCGACGTGCTGCTATCCGATATCCGCATGCCGGGTATAGACGGTCTGGCGCTGCTCAAACAGATCAAACAGCGCCATCCGATGCTGCCGGTGATTATCATGACCGCGCATTCGGATTTGGACGCCGCCGTCAGCGCCTATCAGCAAGGGGCCTTCGACTACCTGCCGAAGCCGTTCGACATCGACGAAGCAGTGGCGCTGGTCGAGCGCGCCATCAGCCATTATCAGGAGCAGCAGCAGCCGGTGCGCAGCCAGCCGGCCAGCGATCCGGCGGCGGACATCATCGGCGAAGCGCCGGCGATGCAGGACGTATTTCGCATCATCGGCCGGCTCTCGCGTTCGTCGATCAGCGTGCTGATCAACGGCGAATCCGGCACCGGCAAGGAGCTGGTGGCGCATGCGCTGCACCGCCACAGCCCGCGCGCCAAGTCGCCGTTCATCGCCCTGAACATGGCAGCCATCCCCAAAGACCTGATCGAGTCGGAGCTGTTTGGCCACGAGAAAGGCGCCTTCACCGGCGCGAACCAAATTCGTCAGGGGCGCTTTGAACAGGCCGACGGCGGCACGCTGTTCCTCGACGAGATCGGCGATATGCCGCTCGACGTGCAAACGCGCCTGCTGCGGGTGCTGGCGGACGGCCAGTTCTACCGGGTCGGCGGCTATGCGCCGGTGAAGGTCGACGTGCGCATCATCGCCGCCACGCACCAAAACCTGGAGCTGCGGGTACAGGAAGGCAAGTTCCGCGAAGACCTGTTCCATCGCCTGAACGTGATCCGCGTACACCTGCCGCCGCTGCGCGAGCGCCGGGAAGACATCCCGCGGCTGGCGCGCCACTTCCTGCAGATCGCCGCCAAAGAGTTAGGCGTCGAGGCCAAGAACCTGCATCCGGAAACCGAAACCGCGCTGACCCGCCTGCCCTGGCCGGGCAACGTGCGCCAGCTGGAGAATACCTGCCGCTGGCTGACGGTGATGGCCGCCGGGCAAGAGGTGCTGATTCAGGATCTGCCGAGCGAACTGTTCGAAACCGCCGCGCCGGAGAGCCCCAGCCACAGCCTGCCGGACAGCTGGGCCACGCTGCTGGCTCAGTGGGCCGATCGCGCGCTGCGTTCCGGTCATCAAAACCTGCTGTCGGAAGCGCAGCCGGAGATGGAGCGTACGCTGCTCACCACCGCCCTGCGCCACACCCAGGGGCACAAACAGGAAGCCGCGCGCCTGCTGGGCTGGGGGCGCAATACCCTGACCCGCAAGCTCAAAGAGCTGGGCATGGAATAGGAGCGTGGGTGGATGATGAAAAACGCAGTCCGGCGCACAAAAAAACGCCAACCTCAGGCTTTACAGCCGGAGCGGGCGCAGTATGATTGTGTCGCACACTCTGGAGGTTGACGATGCTGGACTCATTCATCGTGTTCATTTCTCAGGGCGCGGAGCTGGGCTCTGCCGCCAGCCACACCCCGCAGGCGGCGGTCGCCGCGGTGTTGTGCGCCGCGCTGATTAACTTCTTCAGTTAAAAAAACAGCCGCATCAGCGGCTGTTTTTTCATCCTCAGATCACTCGAGAGAACTGCTGACTGCGCGCCTGTTGCCGCAGATAACGATCGAAGCACATACAGATATTGCGGATCAGCAAGCGCCCGCGCGGCGTGACGCGGATGCCCTGCTCGTCGCGCTCCACCAGACCATCGCGTTCAAACGGCGCCAGCAGCTGCAGGTCTTCGGCGAAGTAAGCGGTGAAGTCGATGCCGTATTGCCGTTCGAGCGGCTGATACGCCAACCGGAAGTTGCAGATCAGGGTTTTGATCAGATCGCGCCGCAGGCAATCGTCGTCCGTCAGCGCCAGCCCGCGCCACAGCGCGTTGCCCTGCGCCTGCACGCTGTCATAGTAATGCTTCAGCTCTTTCTGGTTCTGCGCATAGCTGTCGCCGAGCATGCTGATGGCCGACACGCCCAGCCCCAGCAGATCGCTGTCGCCCTGGGTGGTGTAGCCCTGGAAATTGCGGTGCAGCTTGCCTTCGCGTTGGGCGATTGCCAGCTCGTCGTCCGGGCGCGCAAAGTGATCCATGCCGATGAACTGATAGCCGGCGTCGGTCAGGAAAGCGATGCTCTGCTGCAGGATATCCAGCTTCTGCTGCGCGCCCGGCAGATCGGCGTCTTTGATTTTGCGCTGGGCGGCGAACAAATTCGGCATATGCGCGTAGTTGAACACGCTGAGGCGATCGGGATTCAGCTCAGCCACCCGCTGCAGCGTGAAAGCGAAGCTTTCCGGCGTCTGTTTCGGCAGGCCGTAGATCAGATCGATATTGGTTGAGCGGAAGCCCAGCGCTTTGGCCCGCTCAATCAGGGCGAAGATAAAGGCTTCGTCCTGCTCGCGATTGACCAGCTGCTGCACCTGCTTGTTGAAATCCTGCACCCCCATGCTCAGACGGTTAAAGCTTTCTGCGCGTAAATGATCGAGCACATCCAGCTCTATCTCGCGCGGATCGACCTCGATCGACATCTCCGCATCGGGCAGGAAATCAAAGTGTTCGCGCAGCAACGCCACCAGCCGGCTGATTTGCGCTTTATCCAGGTAGGTCGGCGTACCGCCGCCCCAGTGCATCTGGCCGACTTTACGGCCGGCGAACAGCGGCGCACGGCTGGCGATCTCTTGCGCCAAAACGTTCAGGTATTCGTCGGCCTTGTGCGTCTGGCGCGTCACCAGTTTGTTGCAGCCGCAGAAGTAGCACAGCTTATGGCAGAAAGGGATATGCACGTACAGCGACAGCGGCCGCTCAGGGTAACGCGCAGCGGCGCGTTGAAACGCCGCTTCGTCGTAGCTCTGGTTAAACTCCAGCGCCGTGGGGTATGAGGTATAACGCGGCCCTGAATAGTTATATTTTTGGATCAGGGCCAAATCCCAGACAATCGTCTGCTCTGACATGCTCACTCCTTCCGATATCTTTTTCTACCGGGCCGGGAGAGAGGCGGTTGTCTGCGCTGTCTGGCCACGGAAGCGCTGCGAAAACGCGCTTTGCGCTTAGACAGCCGCCATAGTTTACCGAATAACCACAGCAGATAACACATCAAGAGTAGGGCTATTGTCGGGATTAGCCACATGGCGCGTTAAAATGCGTCTTTCGGGTTGCCGCCTTTCAGCAGCTTCAGAATATCTTCCTGCTTCTCTTCTTCTTCGTCGTCGTCTTCACCCAGTTCGATACCCAACACGTCCATCAGCACATCGATGCGATCCAGCGTTTTGTCGACATAGGTCTGCTCTTCCGCGTTCAGCGTTTCGCCGTCGTCGATGCGATCCAGCAGCGCGTTCAGGCGCTCGTCATTTTCCAGCTTCGCCAACTCTTCTTCCGGCGACAGGCGTGGTTTCGCTTCGGCCTTCGGCTTCGGCTGCGGTTTGGCCTTCACTTTGGTTTCGTCGACCACCAGCGCAACCGGCACTTTACTGCCGATACGTGGATCTTTGGCTTCTGCCGCCGATTTGTTCTTCTGGCTGCCGGACTCGACCTGGGTGCGCGAACCGGAAGCGAGGCCGCGGCGCTTTTTCAAGCGTTTGCGCTCACGCGCTTCCTGATCGAGCTCCATACGGCTTTTCTTTTTCGTTTTTGACTTCGCCGCGCTGCCGCGAGGTGCTTTTGATGGCTGGTTCATAGCGTGTGCTCTTAGGTATGTAGATTCAGTATAGAATTGCGGCGGAATCTAGCAGAAAGCGGACAAAGAAAAAAGGCGGCAGGTTAAACCTGCCGCCTATTTCGCACCTTCTTGCGAAGGGTATTCCTGTTACGCGCTCCTTGCGTACATGCAACATCCCGGTTTTTCCTTCTGCTATAACCGCATTCCCTGCCACTACGTCCTTCATCCTGAAAGGAAAATCGTCCATGGCGCAATCCATTCGCATCCGCTCTTCCCGAGCGCGCTTCCTGCGGGCATCCAAACTGCCGATACTTCACCATCCGATGTGCCTGCCGCCTGTTCCGGTGCGAAAGGGTCACTTCCTTTTGCGTTCATCCTGGCACTCATTGCACGCCCTGTGCATTCCCTGAGATTTGTCATCCTTCCCGGATGTTCCCTAATCCTGCGCAACCCTGCGTTAACGACTACTTTACGTTATTGTTGCGAAGGCTCAAGGCACCTGACGCCAATTTGAACGACATTTCCCTACAACGAAAAAACAACGCTTTGTTTTTAAAACAAAAACAAAAATATCACTTTCGAATAAAGCGACATTACCCGCGATTCGAATGGCAAATGTCTCACAACGCACGCGCGGCATAACTGCCGTTTTATCGCGCCCCGCCGCTTAAAAACGGAGAAACACGCCATTTTTACCGCTGATGCAGTTATAATCGCCAACCAGTTAGCCATCCTCACGGAGACGAAAAATTTTGACCAGCAAGAACTACAACTATCATGTGACCCATTTCGTCACCAGCGCACCCGATATTCGCCATCTGCCGGGGGATGCAGGAATTGAAGTCGCCTTTGCCGGCCGTTCCAACGCCGGTAAATCCAGCGCGCTGAATACGCTGACCAACCAAAAAAGCCTGGCGCGCACCAGTAAAACGCCGGGGCGCACCCAGCTGATCAACCTGTTCGAAGTGGAAGACGGCATCCGCCTGGTCGACCTGCCGGGCTATGGCTACGCCGAAGTGCCGGAAGAGATGAAGCGCAAATGGCAGCGCGCGCTGGGCGAATATCTGCAGATGCGCAACAGCCTGAAAGGCCTGGTGGTGCTGATGGATATTCGCCATCCGCTGAAAGATCTCGACCAGCAAATGATCCAGTGGGCGGTCGACGTCGGCACGCCGGTGCTGGTGCTGCTGACCAAGGCCGACAAGCTGGCCTCCGGCGCACGCAAGGCGCAGCTCAACATGGTGCGTGAAGCGGTGCTGCCGTTTATGGGGGATATCCAGGTCGAAGCCTTCTCATCGCTGAAAAAGATCGGCGTCGACAAACTGCGCCAGAAGCTGGACACCTGGTTTAACGAGATCCCGCCGGAAGTGCTGCCGGAAGACGAAACCGGCGAATAAGCCCAGGCCTAACGCCAGAGCCGATGCCTCACCGCATCGGCTTTTTTATCCCCGTCGAACGGCCGCAGACGAAATTTTTTGTTATCTAATTACAGTTTTGAAATAAAGCCATCATAAAAACTTATCGCCAGGGCTGGCTTATCTCGCCGGATTACGCGAGTCGAAAGGATGGAAGCAGGAACGAAAAGCGGTGCGGAGCGATAGGAAAAACGTATGGTTTGCTGCTGTTTTTACAATAAAAAACGCCCCAGTCAATACTGACTGGGGCGGCTAAATATTCAGCCAAATCCGATTACGTGAAGTAAAAGGTCTGAAAGATAGAACATCTTACCTCTGTACCCTACGCCTGTAACTCTACATCATTTTTTCGCAGGGCAAAAGAATTTTTTGTAGTTTACTTACACAATTTGCGGCGCAAGAACGGCGAAGTTGGGGAAACTATCGCCGAATCTTGTAGCTTAATTACGAAAAGTGCTTAGGTTATCGCCAGTTAGCGCATCCGGCGATAACCCGACGATCAGTGCGCCTCATCCCAGTTCATGCCGACGCCCACGTCAACCTTCAGCGGCACCGCCAGGGTCATACTGCCTTCCATCAATTGGCGGATACGTTGGCTGGCTTCTTCGAGCACCGACTCGTGCACCTCAAACACCAATTCATCGTGCACCTGCATGATTGCGCGCACCAACGGCTTCTCCTGCCCTTGCAGCCAGGCGTCGACCTCAATCATCGCACGCTTGATGATATCAGCTGCCGTGCCCTGCATCGGGGCGTTGATAGCGGCGCGCTCGGCCGCCTTGCGGCGCATGCCATTGCTGGAGCGGACGTCCGGCAGGTACAGACGGCGACCATCCAACGTGCTGACATAGCCCTGTTCTGAGGCCTGCTGGCGGGTACGCTCCATGTAGTCCAGCACGCCTGGGTAACGCTCGAAGTAGAGATCCATATAGCGCTGAGCTTCCCCACGCGGGATCCCCAGCTGACGCGCCAGGCCGAAGGCGCTCATACCGTAAATCAGGCCGAAGTTAATCGCCTTGGCGCTGCGGCGCTGCTCGCCGGTCACTTTATCCAACGGCACGCCGAAAACTTCCGACGCCGTGGCGCGGTGAATGTCTTTCCCTTCGGCGAAGGCCTTCAGCAGCCCTTCATCCTGTGACAAATGCGCCATGATGCGCAGCTCGATTTGCGAGTAGTCGGCCGCGACGATGCGGTAGCCTTCCGGCGCGATAAAGGCCTGGCGAATGCGTCGCCCTTCATCGTTACGCACCGGGATGTTCTGCAGGTTCGGATCGCTCGAGGAGAGACGGCCGGTAGCGGTCACCGCCTGATGGTACGAGGTATGTACCCGGCCGCTGACCGGATTGATCATCAGCGGCAGCTTGTCGGTATAGGTGGTCTTCAGCTTCGCCAGGCCGCGGTATTCCAGGATCACCTTCGGCAGCGGGTAGTCGAGCGCCAGCTCGGCCAGCACCTCTTCGTTGGTGGACGGCGCCCCGCCCGGGGTTTTCTTCAGCACCGGCAGCTTTTGTTTTTCGTACAAGATAGCCTGCAGCTGCTTGGTCGACGCCAGGTTGAACGGCTCTTCCGCCAGCTCATGGGCCTGCACCTCCAGTTCCGCCAAACGCTTGGCCAGCTCCTGAGAGTGGGCCGACAAAATGGCCGGATCGATCAGCACCCCGGTGCGTTCGATATGCGACAGCACCGGCAGCAGCGGCATTTCAATCTCATTGAATACCGTCAGCAGCTCCGCGCTCTGTTTCAGCTGCGGCCACATCGCCAGGTGCAGCTGCAGCGTGACATCCGCGTCTTCGGCGGCGTAAGGCGCCGCCTGCTCCAGCGCGATCTGGTTGAACGTCAGCTGGTTTTTACCCTTGCCGGCGATCTCTTCGAAGGTGATGGTTTTGTGGCCCAGATAACGATCGGCCAGGCTGTCCATATCATGACGGCCACCGACGCTGTCCAGCACATAGGACTCCAACATGGTGTCATAGGCGATACCGCGCATCTCGATGCCGTAGCGCGCCAGCAGGCTCATGTCGAACTTCAGGTTTTGCCCGACCTTGAGCGCCTTCTCGTCCTCCAGCAGCGGCTTGAGCGCTTCCAGCACGTAGGTGCGATCCAGCTGTGGCGGTGCATCCAGATAATCGTGTGCCACCGGCAAATAAGCCGCTTCACCCGGCGCGATCGCGAAGGACAGGCCGATCAGGTTGGCGGTCAGCGTATCCAGGCCATCGGTTTCGGTATCGAAGGCAAATACGTCGGCCTTTTTCAGCCGCGCCAGCCAGTCGGTAAAGGTCGTTTCGTCCAGGATGGTGACATAACCGTCCTGAGACAGCTTGGCCTCCGCCAGCGCTTTCGGCGTTTCCGCAGCGATGGCCGATTTGGCGGCGCCGGCAGCTTTCGCGCCCGCGCCTTTCTTGTTTTCCAGCCAGACGCCGGCCTCCACGTCCGCCAGCCAGCGTTTGAACTCGTACTGTTTGAACAGCTGTTGCAACGTGTCGACATCCGGCGCGGAGACCGTCAGGTCCGCACAGGTCAGATCCAACTCGACGTCGGTTTTGATCGTCGCCAGCTTATAGGAGAGATACGCGACCTCTTTGTTCTGTTCCAGCTTGGCCGCCATGGTTTTGGCGCCGCGGAAGCTCAGCGTGGCGATATTCTCCAGATTGCCGTACAGCGCATCCAGCCCGCCGATCCCCTGCAGCAACGCCTGGGCGGTTTTCTCGCCCACGCCCGGCACGCCGGGAATGTTGTCCGATGAATCGCCCATCAACGCCAGGAAGTCGATGATCAGCTCCGGCGGAATACCATATTTATCGCACACTTCCTGCGGGCCGAGGATCGTGTTGTTCATGGTATTGATCAGGGTGACGTTCGGCGTCACCAACTGCGCCATGTCTTTGTCGCCGGTGCTGATCAGCACCGCGTGGCCGGCCTTTTCGGCCTCCAGCGCCAGCGTACCGATGACGTCGTCCGCCTCAACGCCGGGCGTCACCAGCAGCGGCAGGCCCATCGCCTTGACCATGCTGTGCAGCGGCTCGATCTGCGCACGCAAATCGTCCGGCATCGGTGGCCGGTGTGACTTGTATTCAGCGAACAGATCGTCGCGGAAGGTCTTCCCTTTAGCATCAAACACCACGGCAACGTGGCTCGGTTGATACTGCAGCAGCAGGCTGCGCAGCATATTCAGCACGCCATACATCGCGCCGGTTGGCTCGCCCGCCGAGTTGGTCAGCGGCGGGAAGGCGTGATAAGCGCGGTAGAGGTAGGAGGAACCGTCAACCAGGATTAGTGGGTTTTCTGCAATCTGGGCCATAGCGTTTCTTTATCGTGATCGGACATAGGGGTAAGCATGCCATAGCTGGCCGCCGGAGACGAACCTTAGCGTGCATTGCGGACGAAAATGATGTGATGGTGCGCGAGGATCCGCAAGATCTTACCTGTGGATAACTTTGTGCATAGAAAAGAGACCGAATTATAACGCTGTGATTATCGTTATAACGGCGAATAAAATTCCTATTTAAATCACCGCGTTAAAAGAACGAATTCCGGCGACGCTTTATTACTGGCTTTTATTGAATTTGTGGATATAACTTTCGCCGGATTTTAATCGCACTATTAATCAAATTCGGCGCCTCAATTACCCTAGCACAAGCTGGGAAAGTTGCACGAAAACTCAGCAAATGGTTATCCGATGAGACGAAAAACAGTGATTTTTAGCGGCGCTTTACCCCGACGATCTCTGTTAAAATAGGCTTTTGTTCATGCGCTTTGGCATGCAACGATGTTCCCAACAACCGTCAGCCCATAACCATGCCAAGATTGTTAACGCCTGTTATCTTTATCATTTCCGTCATACTCACCATTCTGGTGACGGTGTTGTGTTCCATCCCCATCACGTTGGCCGGCATCGTGAAACTCCTGGTGCCCATTCCCGCCGTCTGGCGATATATCTCGGCTTTCGCCGATTTCATGATGTGGTGTTGGTGTCAGGGGCTGGCGCTGTTATTGCGTATTAACGGGCAATTGCGTTGGGATATTGAAGGGCTGGAAGGGCTGGATCGTAAAAACTGGTATCTGCTGATCAGCAATCACGAAAGTTGGTCAGACATTGTCGTGTTGTGCGTGCTGTTCAGAAATCATATTCCAATGAATAAGTATTTCCTCAAGCAACAGCTCGCCTGGGTACCTTTCGTCGGCCTGGCCTGCTGGGCGCTGGATATGCCATTCATGAAACGTTACTCCCGTGCCTATTTGCTCAAGCACCCGGAGAAACGCGGCAAGGATATCGAAACGACGCGCCGTTCCTGCGAAAAATTCCGCCAGCGCCCAACCACCATCGTCAATTTCGTCGAAGGTTCGCGCTTCACCGAAGCCAAGAAAATTAAAAGCAATTCACCCTACCGCAATTTGCTGGCGCCCAAAGCCGCCGGCATCGCGTTTACCCTTAGCGCGCTGGGCAATCAGTTCGACAAAGTGTTGAACGTTACCCTGCTCTATCCGGAAAATAACCAACGGCCTTTTCTGGACATGCTGTGCGGTCGTCTGACGCGTATCGTAGTAAGAATTGAGACGTTGCCGATCGATGAAACCCTGCACGGGGACTACTTCAACGACAAGCTGTTCAAGCGGCGCTTCCAGCTATGGCTGAATACGCTGTGGCAGGAAAAAGACCGGTTGCTGGATAAATTGAAGCGGCAATATGGATAAAAAAAACGCCGGCAATGCCGGCGTTTTTCATGTTGAATCAGGCTTATTTCTGCTGGCTGAGGAATTTAACCACGTCGGCGAACTGCTTCACGTAAGCGTCCATCGAGCTGGTATCCAGGCCATCGTTTTTAACCATGTATTTGCCGTTCACAAATACCGCCGGCACGCCGCGCAGCTGCAGATCTTCCGCGGCTTTCTCCTGTTGAACCACCAGAGATTTCACCACGAAGCTGTTCCAAGCTGCGTCATAATCTGCGGCGGTCACGCCCGCTTTTACGAAGACGTTACGGATATCGTCCGGCGTTTGCACGGTCTGGGTTTTCTGCACCGCTTCAAACATCAGCGGGCTTACTTTATCTTCCACGCCCAGCGCCATCGCCACCGCCCACGCCTGAGTCAGCTGTTTGCCCAGTGGCCCCAGGAACTCCACGTGGTACTTGGTCATTTTGGTGCCGGCAGGCAGCGCCTTTTTCACGTTTTCGGACACGTGATAGACCTGCTCAAATTGGTAGCAGTGCGGGCAGTAGAAGGAGAAGAACTCCAGTACCTGCGGCTCGCCGGTCACCGGCTTGTCCAAGGTCACATACTGAGTGCCATCGCTAAACTGTGCCGCCGAGGCACTGAATGCCATCACCATGCCAACGAGCGCCAACCATATTTTTTTCATAAGACTAAACTCTCCATTGTGTTAAAGCTTCAATACATTGGCGTCAGCTGCAGAGGAGGCTCCTGCAACAGCTTAACCTGTTCGGTGAAGGCCGCAGTCTGAGACAACCAGAAATCAGACTCCGCCATCCACGGAAAACTCTTAGGGAAGGCCGGATCCTGCCAACGGCGAGCGACCCAGGCCAGGTAATACACCATACGCATCGCCCGCAGGGGTTCAATCAACGCCAGCTCGCGCTGATCGAACTCGGCAAATTCGCCGTACGCCTCCAGCAAGACATCCAGCTGCATCAGTTGATCGCGACGTTCACCGTGCAGCAGCATCCACAAATCCTGCACCGCCGGGCCGTTGCGCGCGTCATCAAGATCGACAAACAGCGGGCCGTCGCGCCACAGAATATTGCCCGGATGGCAATCGCCGTGCAAACGACGCGGCTGCCAGTTCAGATGCCAGTGCGGCTTGATCGCCGCAATCAGGTTATCCGTCGCCTGCAGGAACGCTTCACGCTGCGCTGCCGGCAACAGCTCGCAATCGGCCAGCGCCTGACGCGGGGCAATAAGATACTCTTCAATCCCCATGGTCGGCCGCTCAGCAAACAAACGCTCACTGCCGACCTGATGGATACGCCCCAGAAAACGGCCTACCCATTCCAACTGATCCAGATTGTCTATCTCATATTGCCGACCCCCCACGCTGGGGAACAGCGTAAAGAAAAAACCGCCGTGCATATGCAGCGTAGTGCCTTGCAGCGCCAGCGGCGCCACCGCCGGGATCTCCGCGCCGGCCAGATCCAGAGCGAACTGATGTTCCTCACCGATTTGTGCGGCACTCCAGCGCTCCGGACGGTAAAACTTCACCACGTAGCGTCGGCGATCTTCGTCCATAAACTGATAGACGCGGTTCTCATAGCTGTTCAGCGCCGTCAGGCCGGAATCAACGCGCAGGCCAATCCCTTCTAGCGCGTCCATAATCAAATCGGGCGACAGGGTGTCGAAATTAAAAGCAGAGTTATTCATAACGTTCGTTTGATCGCTGACAGCATGGTGCCGGGAATGAGAAATAGTAGCATTAATGGCGCATTTCACGCGCTATGCTTTCTCGCACCGCACGAGGATCAGTCCTTGATAACGCCGCGAGCGCGCAACAGCGCCGTTTTAAAATCTTCTTCGTAATCTTTCTTCAGACCCGGGATCTGATCCGTGCCGGCGCTACCGCGCATTTTCAGGTGGTAAATAAGAATATCATCGCTCAATTCGGACAACTCGCCCTGGAAGCCCGCTTCCTTCGCCAGCTTTTGCAAAAACTGCATCAAATTGAGATCGGGATCTTCCTGCCAGGCCGGGTGCAACAGCTCGATCAACTCGTTTACGCGATGCGTTTTCATCTCAATATCGTCCAATAGCATGAATAAACTCACAAAGTAACAGGCTTACCCACGCAGTGAAAGAACCGGCTTGTCAATAAAGGTAAATCCTGATGTCGCGCGGGCTTTAGCGCTACAATCAGCGCATCGACAAGGCGGGATAAACGAGATGCATAAAGAAATCAGCGGCGTCATTTTGGCCGGCGGACGGGCCACGCGCATGGGCGGTGAAGACAAAGGCCTAGTGTCGATTGGCGGGATCGCACTCTATCAACACGTATTGG
Organism: Serratia sp. CY47444; assembly: GCF_052168635.1. Taxonomy (NCBI): domain Bacteria; kingdom Pseudomonadati; phylum Pseudomonadota; class Gammaproteobacteria; order Enterobacterales; family Yersiniaceae; genus Serratia; species Serratia sp. CY47444. Next base: position 1,172 of record NZ_JBJNMH010000028.1, on the reverse strand, counting down.
CTCGGTTACGCCCGCAGGTGGCCTCCGTCGCCATCAGCGCCAATCGCAATCAGGCACGTTACCAGGCGAGCGGTTTGCCGGTGATTGGCGATCTGACGCCCGACTTCGCCGGGCCGTTGGCCGGGATGCTCGCCGGGCTCACACAGGCTCACAGCGAATGGGTGGTCTTTGTCCCCTGTGATGTCCCCGACTTTCCCGCCGACTTAGTCGCACAACTCTGGCGGCAAAAAGGCGCGGCGCAGGCGGCCTTTGCCAGCGATGGTGAACGAGATCACCCTACGCTGGCGTTATTGCATAGCCAAATAGCACCGCAGCTGGCTGACTATCTGGCCCGAGGTGAACGCAAGCTGATGCTGTTCCTGCATCAAATTGGGGCACAACGCGTGGCGTTCTGCGGACAACAAGCGGCATTTCATAACCTGAATACGCCGGAAGACTGTCGGAATTGGCAGCAAGCACGAGAGCTAAAGTAATGAATCGTTCATTGCCCCCTTTGCTGGCCATCGGTGCCTATAGCGGAACGGGAAAAACCACCTTGCTCAAACAGCTGATCCCGCTGCTGAAACAGCGCCAGGTGCGGGTTGGGCTGATAAAGCATACGCACCACGATATGGATGTGGATACACCGGGTAAAGACAGCTATGAGCTGCGCAAAGCGGGTGCCGACCAAACGTTGGTCGCCAGCGATCGCCGCTGGGCATTGATGACCGAAACGCCGGAGCAACAACCTTTGGATCTACGCTACCTGGCAGAGCGTTTTGATGCCGATAAGGTCGACTTGATTCTGGTGGAAGGGTTCAAACATGAGCCGGTCAGCAAGATCCTGCTTTATCGGGCCGAGATCGGTAGGCCGCTAGAAGACATGCTGGATCAGTTTGTCGTGGCGGTAGCCAGCGACCGACCGCTATCCATCACGGCTAAGCCGTTGGATCTCAATCAGCCGGAAAGCATCGCCGATTTTATTGTCGAGTGGTTGAAAGGCGCAGCGTAGCTGCGCTTTTTTACGTTTTACGCATAGCAAAAAGCCCTGAACGTCAGTTCAGGGCTTTCGGCTTTATTTGATGCCTGGCAGTGTCCTACTCTCGCATGGGGAGACCCCACACTACCATCGGCGCTACGGCGTTTCACTTCTGAGTTCGGCATGGGGTCAGGTGGGACCACCGCGCTATTGC
>NZ_JBJNMH010000027.1:0-41464 GCF_052168635.1 Serratia sp. CY47444 | reverse complement strand
TTTGCCGGCATCGAGAGATGCAACGTAAAAGAATCGGTGGAGCGGTAGTTCAGTTGGTTAGAATACCTGCCTGTCACGCAGGGGGTCGCGGGTTCGAGCCCCGTCCGTTCCGCCACTTAATTGATAAGCCCTGAGTCTCTGACTCAGGGCTTTTTCATATCTATATTTTGCGATTTTCAGGCCGGAATTGTCCTTCCTTACCGCCTTACTCCCCATATTGTTGCCTTTAGATCAAAAGTCTTATGCCGAACCAGGCGTTTTTGATCAATAAAAAAGTTGCCATAATCTTCCTCATACCACATCTACCCATTAATGAGAGAAAACATTATGAGCATCCCTGCATTTGGTTTAGGTACTTTCCGCCTTCAGGATCAGGTTGTTATCGATTCTGTCAGCACCGCACTCGAGCTGGGCTATCGCACTATTGATACTGCACAGATCTATGAAAACGAAGCGGCTGTTGGCCAGGCTATCGCTGCCAGCGGCGTGAAACGTGAAGACCTGTTCATCACCACCAAGATTTGGATCGCGAACCTGGCGAAAGGCGCACTGATCCCAAGCCTGCAAGAAAGCCTGAAAAAACTGCAAACGTCCTACGTTGATCTGACGCTGATCCACTGGCCGTCACCCAACGACGAAGTGCCGGTTGCCGAATTTATGGCTGAGCTGCTGGAAGCGAAAAAGCTGGGGCTGACCCGCCAAATCGGCGTATCTAACTTCACCATCGACTTGATGCAGCAAGCGATTGACGCGATTGGCGCCGATGAAATCGCCACCAACCAAATCGAGCTGTCACCGTTCTTGCAGAACCGCAAGGTGGTAGAATTTGCGCAGCAGCACGGCATCGCCATTACCTCTTACATGACGTTGGCCTACGGCAAAGCGCTGCAGGACGAAACGATCAAAAGCATTGCTGCTCGTCACAATGCGACCCCAGCACAGGTTGTCCTGGCTTGGGCATTGAAGCTGGGTTATGCGGTTATTCCTTCTTCGACCAAGCGTGAAAACCTGGCGAGCAACCTGTTGGCGCAGCAACTGACGCTGACCGACGAAGATATGGCGCAGATTGCCGCACTGGAGTGCAACGGCCGTCTGGTTAGCCCAGAAGGTCTGGCGCCAAACTGGGATTAATCATTCCTTGCAGTAGTCAGCATAAGGCGTCCATCGGGGCGCCTTTTTTATCGTTTCAGGTATTCACTCACAAAATCAATAAAGCTGCGCAGACGGTTGCTGACGGCGCTGTCGCTGTAATAAACCGCGTTGATCGGCATGGCGACCGGCAGTGTCGCTTCCACCAGAATCGGGACCAAATCTCCACGTTTGATATCTTCGTCGCTCATAAAGTCCGACAGGCAGGCGATACCGTTGCCATGCAGACAGAGATGGCGCTGGGTTTCTCCGCTATTGGTCGTCAAGCCTGGGGTGATTTCCAACTGGCTGCCATCTGAGCAAGCCAGTGGCCAGCGGTTCAAGCTGGGAAGGTCGTTGAAGCCGATGCAGCAGTGATGTTCAAGATCTTCTACCGTTAGCGGCGTGCCGTGTTGAGCCAGATAGGCGGGAGAGGCGAGCACATGCCGGTAGCTGGTCATCAGTTTGCGCGCTTTCAGTGTGGAATCGGTCAGTTCGCCTACGCGGATTGCGATATCCACTTTTCGCTCGATCAAGTTGATAAAGTTTTCCGAAGACACCAACGATAACGACATTTCAGGATAACGTTCGCGGAACTCCGCCACTAAAGGCGTCAGCATGTGCAGCACCACCGGCGTTGCCGCGTCGACGCGCAGCAGACCTTGCGGACGCTGGCGGCTTTCCATCAGCGCATTTTCCGCCGCGGCCATGTCGTTCAGTACCTTCTGCACCTGGCGAAAGTAATTCTCTCCTTCCTGAGTCAGGCTGATTTGGCGCGTGGTGCGGTTAAGCAACGTCACGCCCAGTTTGCTTTCCAGTTTTTTTACCGTTCGGCTGACTACGGAGTTCGCTTGTTCCAGGCGTTCGGCCGCCCGGCTGAAACTGCCGCTTTCCACTACGGTGACAAAGGTGATCAGCTCGTCTGAGTTTGCTTTCATTTTTGCTCCTATAGCAAAGTTAATTTGAAATTTTGAGCATTTTTATCATTTAAGCATAGGCAGATAATAGCCGTCATCAACTTGAATGCTATTTCGGAGTAAAAAATGCCACTCGCATTACTTGCCTTAACCATCAGCGCTTTTGCTATCGGCACGACCGAGTTCGTGATTGTTGGGTTGATCCCGACTATCGCGGAGCAGATTGGGGTGACCGTACCGTCCGCTGGATTGCTGGTGACTATCTATGCCCTCGGCGTGGCCATTGGCGCGCCGGTGCTGACGGCCCTGACCAGCCGTATACCGCGCAAGCTGCTGCTGGTTGGCCTGATGGTGCTGTTCACTCTCGGTAACCTGCTGGCCTGGCAATCACCCAGCTATGAATCGCTGGTGATTGCCCGGTTGTTGACCGGCCTGGCGCACGGCGTGTTCTTCTCTATCGGCTCCACTATCGCGACGAGCCTGGTGGCGAAAGAGAAGGCGGCTTCCGCCATCGCCATCATGTTTGGCGGCCTGACGGTGGCGCTGGTGACCGGCGTACCGTTAGGGACGTTCATCGGCCAGCAGTTTGGCTGGCGTGAAACCTTCCTGGCCGTTTCTCTGATTGGCGCGGTCGCTACGGTGGCCAGCATTATTCTGGTGCCGAACAATATCAAGAACCAGGGCAGCGCCGGCGTGCGGGAACAGATGAAAGTACTGACCCATCCTCGTCTGCTGCTGATTTACGCAATTACCGCATTGGGATACGGCGGGGTCTTCACGACCTTTACCTTCCTTGCGCCAATGATGCAGGAACTGGCGGGCTTCTCTGCTCCGACCGTGAGCTGGATACTGTTGGCTTATGGTGTCGCGGTGGCGGTGGGTAACATCTGGGGGGGCAAGCTGGCCGATCGCCATGGGGCGGTGCGTGCGTTGAGCTTTATCTTTGCCGCGCTGGCTGTTTTGTTACTGGTGTTTCAGTTTACCGCCAGCCACAGTATTGCCGCTTTGCTGACGGTGATTGCGATGGGTGTGTTCGCTTTCGGCAACGTGCCGGGGCTGCAGGTCTATGTGGTGCAGAAAGCCGCGCAATACACGCCAAATGCGGTGGATGTGGCGTCCGGTCTCAATATCGCGGCGTTCAACATCGGTATTGCGCTCGGTTCGGTGATTGGCGGTCAGACCGTCGCCTCACTGGGGCTGGCGCAGACCCCCTGGATTGGCGCGCTGATCGTGGTAGTTGCACTGTTGCTGGTTAGCCTCAGCGGCCGCCTGGATAAAAAGTCTCAGCTGCAAACGGCTTGATACACAAAATCATTGTTGTCTGGCCCGCATTTTGCGGGCCTTTTCGCATTTTTCACCTATTACTCCCTGTCTTTACACAGCTATACCGTCAGAAGATTGAAATCGCTGCAGGTGGCCCCTATAACTGAAAAGGTGATGCCCGCAAAAGCCATGCCCTCTATGCGGGGTAGGCGTATAATCAATTCATCGTTGGCGAGTGTTCATCGCCAGTTTTCATGTTAATGGGTAATAGGCGAATCGCGTGCCGAAACGAACTTATGCAATGAGGTATGTTGCAGGTCAGCCAGTTGAGCGAATCTTTCCTGGCGCCGTTAACCAGCCGTTGCCGCCAGGGGCGGCGCTGCCGACGACCGGCGCCTTGCGCGTTATGGTGTGGAATATTTTCAAACAGCAGCGAGCCGACTGGCTTTCGGTGCTGAAAAACCATGGCAAAGACGCGCAGCTGGTGTTGTTGCAAGAGGCGCAAACCACGCCGGAACTGGTGAGCTACGCTACCGCCAACTATCTGGCGGCCGATCAGGTTCCGGCCTTTGTGCTGCCGCAGCATCCTTCCGGCGTGATGACGCTGGCGGCCGCTCATCCGGTTTACTGCTGCCCGCTGCGCGAGCGAGAGCCGCTGCTGCGGCTGTCCAAGTCGGCCCTGATCACCGTTTATCCGCTGTACAATGGCGAACTGTTGATGGTGGTGAACATTCATGCGGTGAACTTTAGCCTGGGCGTCGACGTCTACAGCAAGCAGTTGGGGCCGATAGGCGAACAGATCGCCAGTCACCGGGGGCCGGTGATTATGGCGGGGGATTTCAACGCGTGGAGCCGCAAGCGCATCAATGCGCTGTATGACTTCGCCGGCGAAATGGCGCTGCGCGAAGTGAGCTTCACCGACGATCACCGCCGCAAGGCCTTCGGTCGTCCACTGGATTTCGTATTTTACCGCAATCTGGGAGTGGTGGAGGCGTCGGTGCTGGTGACCAGCGCGTCGGATCACAATCCGTTGTTGGTGGAGTTCCACCCGGAAAAAGACTCTCCCGTCTGGTGAATCGCAGGTAATAAAAAAGCACCCCGCAGGGTGCTTTTTTGTACCGGAAACTTAGGTATCCGGCGTTAGCTTGTTGCCGACAAACAGGGTCAGCTTCAGACCTGGCTGCAGGTTGCCTTTGGCGAGCGTTGAATTCCAACGCATCACGTCGTTAATATCGACGCCGTGACGACGTGCGATACTGGCGAGCGAATCACCTTTACGAACCTGGTAGGTGATACTGCTGTTACTGCCAGTATTGCTGGCCACTTGCAGGGTTTGCCCAACTTTTATGGCGCTCTTGGCGCGTAAGTTGTTCCAACTCTGCAAATCGCTGGTCTTAACGTTCAGCCGCTTGGCAATGCCCGATAAAGTGTCGCCTGAGCGCACTTTATACGAACTGCCACCGGTCAAACCGCTGTTCTTCGCCAACTGCGTCGTTGGCTGAGTCACGGCGATCTGGCCATCGGCCAGCGAGTCTTTCAGCTGATCGGCATGCCCTTTGGGAACCATGATGTAATGGGGCCCGTTGGGTGCCGTAACGCCTTTTTTGTAGCCTGGGTTATACGCTTTCATCTTGGTGACTGAAAGCCCCGCCATCTCAGCCGCCTGAGTTAGCTGGATCTGCTGCCCGACATCGATACGCGCCAGCGCACGGGTTTCATCCGTTTTCGGGAGTTTCACGCCGTACTTCTTGCTGTTCTTGATGATGTCGCTCAGCGCCAGCATTTTCGGGACATAGATTGACGTTTCACGCGGAAGCGACAATGCCCAGAAATTGGTTGGCTTACCCTGGCGTTTGTTTGCCTTCACCGCTTGCATCACGCGGCCTTCACCACTGTTATAGGCGGCTACGGTCAGTAACCAGTCGCCGTTAAACATGCGGTTCAAGCGCTGCATCATGTTAAGCGCAGCGGTTGTCGAGGCGACGACATCGCGTCGACCGTCATACCACTGATTGTTTTTCAAACCATAATTGCGACCCGTTTGCGGCACGATTTGCCATAGCCCTGCGGCGTTGGCACTTGACGTGGCGTGTGGGTCAAAAGCGCTCTCCACTATGGGTAGCAGTACCAGTTCCATCGGCATATTACGTTTCTTAATCTGCCCGACTATCCAGTACATGTACGGCTCTGCCCGTAATGTTACATCGTGGAGATAGCTCTTACTTTTTAAGTACTTTCTTTTCTGATCACGGATCCGGGAATTTTCCGGAACCTCCATCTTCAGCTCGTCGCTAATGAAGTTCCACAGGTCCTGTTGCGCGGCGGGACTGTTGTTATCCAACCACCGCGCCGAGCTCGCTCGGCCATTTGCTGTGTACTCTCCTGCTTCACCATCTTGACCAGCCGAAGACAAACTCTGTGCATGCTGTTCTGGCGCCGGTGCGTCCTGCCTGGACGACTGGCAACCCACTAGCAAGACTGAGGCGAGAAATATCGCTTTAGCCTTCATGTGTGTGTCAATGTAGTTGCTTAAAAGACGAGCAATAATACTTTGCTTCGCCAAATAACACAACTAAAAGCTTAGAAGTTATCTTTCCGCAGGCGTAATTCGGAAAAAACTGAATGAAGGCTTTCTGGTGGTGAATTAAAGCCTAATTTCTTTTGTAAATCAGCGTCATGGCAACGTAAAAACAGGTTAATTTTGCGCTCTAATTGCAACGTGGTCGGCACACTGGCTTGGCCTTTTGCCCTTAACGCTTCAACATGTTGTTGATATGTTTCAATCTCTCGATCTTCCGGCAAAATAGCCCGCGCAAACTTAAGATTAGAAAGAGTATATTCATGCGCGCAGCAAATTAAGGTGTTATCGGGAAGTTGCGCGAGTTGTTGAAATGAGTCGTACATTTGTTTGGCGGTGCCTTCAAACAGCCTGCCGCAGCCGGCGGAGAAAATGGTGTCGCCGCAGAACAGATAAGGGGCACTATAGAATGCCACATGGCCCAACGTATGGCCGGGAACGGCGATAGTCCTGTATTGGCGGCCATCGATGTCAAAGGTGTCGCCGTCGCGGACGATGTGGTTGGCGCCTTTGTCCGCGGTTTCTTGCGGCCCATAGACGGCCAGCCCGGGATACTTCGCTACGATTTGCGCCACGCCGCCGACGTGATCGTGATGATGGTGGGTCAGCAGGATCGCCGCCGGCGCCAGCTGCAGGCGCTGCAACGCTTCGAGTACCGGCTGCGCTTCACCCGGATCGACGATAATGCAGCGCCCCAGCCGGTCATCCAATAACCAAATGTAATTGTCCTGGAAGGCGGGAATGCTGATAAGATTCATGGTGTACCTCTCGTTGGCAACGGCTTGAAAGAAGATAATAAATCATGAAACCAGCCCATACTCTACAAAAGCTCACCGGCCCGCAGTCCTGGGCTGAGCTGCCGTGGGGGGAGTACTATCGTGAAGCGCTCGAGCGGCAGTTGCAACCCTGGTGGCCCAAGCTGTTCGGTTTCCATCTGCTGAAGATGGGCATGCTCAGCGCCGAGCTGGCCACGGACAAATGTGCGATTTCCCATCAGGTCAACGTAGGGCTGGAGGGGGACGGGCTGCAGGTGATCGCCGATGCCTATCAACTGCCGTTCGCCGCCAAGTCGGTGGATGCCTGCCTGTTGGCGCATACGCTGTCCTATGCGGACGATCCGCACCGCATGCTGCGTGAGGTGGACAGGATATTGATCGACGACGGCTGGTTGGTTATCAGCAGCTTCAATCCGTTCAGCCTGCTGGGATTGGGCAAGCTGGTGCCCGGGTTGCGTCATCGCCAGCCCTATGTCAGCCGCATGTTTACCCAGATGCGGCTGTTGGATTGGCTCAGCCTGCTGAATTATGAGGTGCTGCATCAGTCGCGTTTTCACGTGCTGCCGTGGCACCGCAAGGGCGGCAAGTTTTTATGTACCCATTTGCCAGCGCTGGGCTGCATGAGCGTGATTGTGGCGCGCAAACGCACCTTGCCGCTAACGCCTACGCCGATGAAACTGGGGGCGAGAAAGCCGTCTCTTAGCCGCGCGGTGGGCGCGACCAAGAGCTATCGCAAGCTGCCTTAGGCTTCCGGTTGGTAACCGACGTCTTCTTGCGTCGGCTTACCGGCCGCTTCGCGCGCCAGCACGTCACAACGTTCGTTCTCCGGGTGGCCGGCGTGGCCTTTGACCCATTCCCATTTCACCTCGTGGCGCTGAATGGCCAGATCCAACCGCTGCCACAGATCGACATTCTTGACCGGCTTTTTGTCGGCGGTTTTCCAGCCGCGCTTCTTCCAGTTATGGATCCAACTGGTGATGCCCTGGCGCACATACTGGCTGTCGGTGCTGAGCGTCACGGCGCAGGGCACGGTCAGCGCTTCCAGCGCCACGATCGCCGCCATCATTTCCATGCGGTTATTGGTGGTCAGACGAAAACCCTCGCTGAAGGTTTTTTCCGTCTGCTTATAGCGTAATATCGCGCCGTAGCCACCGGGGCCGGGGTTGCCAAGGCAGGAGCCGTCGGTGAAAATTTCTACCTGTTTGAGCATCTCTGGTAGACTCTTCCTATCAGTTTTATAAAAGCCAAGTCTGACATAAACGAGCGCTGTGAGCACTGCAATATGATCTCTACAACCACCAGACAGATTGTCCTCGATACCGAAACCACCGGTATGAACAAGCTTGGGGTGCACTACGAAGGGCACCGCATCATCGAAATCGGTGCGGTGGAGGTGATTAACCGCCGCCTGACCGGGCGCAACTTCCACGTTTACATCAAGCCGGATCGGCTGGTGGATCCGGAAGCGTACGGCGTACACGGCATCAGCGACGATTTCCTGGCCGACAAGCCGACCTTCGATCAGGTTGCCGACGAATTCCTCGACTTTATCCGCGGCGGCGAGCTGGTGATCCATAACGCGGCGTTCGACATCGGCTTTATGGATCACGAATTCCGCATGTTGCAGCAGGGTATCCCGAAGACCGAGACCTTCTGCACCATCACCGACAGCCTGCTGATGGCGCGCCGCCTGTTCCCGGGCAAACGCAACAACCTCGATGCCTTGTGCAGCCGTTATGAGATAGACAACAGCAAGCGTACGCTGCACGGCGCATTGCTCGATGCCGAGATCCTGGCGGAAGTCTATCTGGCGATGACCGGCGGTCAGACCTCGATAGCGTTCCAGATGGAAGGTGATACCCAGCAAAACGACGCCGCGCAAGAAATTCAGCGCATTGTCCGCCCGGCGACGGCGATGAAAGTGGTCTACGCCAGCGACGAAGAAGTGAAGGCGCACGAGGCGCGTCTGGATCTGGTGGCGAAAAAGGGCGGCAGCTGCCTGTGGCGCGGTGCGCCGGCCGAGTAACGGCATTTTTGCACGAAAAAAACGCACCGGATGAACCTTCGTTGAAAAACTGTGCAAACGATTCATTTGGTGAGAAAAAGGCGTTGACGGAACCGAGAGGCGTCCGTAATATGCGCCTCGTTCCCCCGCAAGAGGGAATGGCGCGGAGCGGTAGTTCAGTTGGTTAGAATACCTGCCTGTCACGCAGGGGGTCGCGGGTTCGAGCCCCGTCCGTTCCGCCACTATTCAGAAGCCCTGAGTTAGCGATAACTCAGGGCTTCGTCGTTTCTGCTCTCGGCAAAACGGTACGGCCCAATAAACGGGGCCGGCAGACCGGCCCCTGATTCCTCAGAACAACACCGAGTAGTTCAAACCGAAGGTGCGTCCGCGGCCCTTATAGCTGTACAGCTCAGGCGAGCCGTAGGTCGGGCTGTACAGGATCGGCGCGCGTTGGCCCCAAACGGTGGTGTATTCCTTGTCCAGCAGGTTTTCCACGCTGAAGCTGATTTTCCCTACCGGCAGGGTATAGCTGCCGAGGAAATCGAGGGTGTTGTAGCCATCGATTTTGCGGCCTTGGGTGGAGTTGGCCTTGGTGTAATCGCCGTCGTCCGACACATCGAAGGTTTGCTGCGACTGTAAGCGCAGATTCCAGTCGCCCGGCGCCCAGCCGACATAAGCGGTGACTTTCGATGGGCTGGCGGTATCGACCACCAGCTTCTTCCATTCGCCGTTGACCTTGGTTTCGGAACGGATAACGTTGAAGTTGGTGCCGGCGCTCCAGTCGCTGTCTTCAAAGAAGTAGTCCACCGCGCCTTCCAGCCCATAGATGCGCCGCTTGTCCGCATTGACGTTAATGGTCATGTCGGTTTTGTTGATAGCGATGCTCTTGTCGGACAGCGAGTAGTAAGCGGCGATTTGCGTGCGCAGGTTATCGCCGGTATAGCGCCAGCCCAGCTCGTAGGCATTGACCTTGATGCCTTCCAGCTTGGAATCGCCGACGTTGACGCTCTTCAACAACTGGTAATGGCCGCCGTTCAACGCGTAGGTGCCGTTACCGTAATATTTGCCCGGATCCGGGATCTCGAAGCCCTGAGAGAAGTTGAACCAGGTTTGCTGGCGCTCGGTCAGATGTGCCAACAGGCCGGCGTTGAACAGCGCGTTGTTGTAGTCGGTTTTCCCGCCCGGTATCGCGTCGGCGGACGTCGCGGCGCCGCTGGCGATCGCCTGCTGCTGGTTATAACCGACGAAGTCGTCGATCTTGTTTTCGGTGTACTGGTACCGCACGCCGCCGCTCAGGGTGAAAATGGGATTAATGTCGTAACTGGCCTGTAGGAACGACGCCAGGTTGCTGGTGGTATAGCTCGGGTAGCGGCCGGTGCTGTAAGCGTTCTCCAGCATCATGCCGCCGGACTGCTGAGCCTTCGCCAGGTTAAAGAACTGCTGATTGGCGTTGAAGCTTTCATGCTCGGCGTCAATGCCGTAAGTCAGCGTCAGTGCGTCGACAGGTTTGCTGTTTAACGTCAGCTTGCCGCCGTAGAAATCGGTTTTTTGCTGCGAAGCACCAATGCTGTTGACGTAATAGTTCGGCGCTTTGCCCGCCAGCGTCGGGAACGGGTAGAAGGTCAACGTTTCGTCGCGGTAGTAGACCTGCGCCACCAAATCCTGGCCGAGGAAATCAGTGTTGGAATACTGCAGGTTGATCAGGTGGCGTTCGGTACCGGGGATGCGGTCGGAATTTAAGTTACCGCTGTTATATGCCTTGGCGTTGCCCGTCACCGCCGCAAAGTTCTCTCCCAGGAACAGGCCGTGATCGCCGTCGGATTGGCTTTTGTAGTATTGGGTGGTCAGCTGCAGCTGTTGATGATCGTCGATGTTGAGGGTGCCGGTGCCCATGACGTCGAGGCGATCGGAATACTGCAGGCCGGTTTGGGTATTATCGATCAGTACCTCATTGCCTTTGCCGTCATACCAGCCGCCATAGCGCTGGTAAGAAACGGACAGGCGCCCAGAGGCGTTGTCGTTGCCGCCGCTGACCGCCGCCGCCACGTTCTCGTCGTGATCGTTATGGCCGCCAAAGCCGGTTTTACCGCCGACCTGCAACTCGACCTGCTGTTCCTGTTGCCCTTTTTTGGTGACGATATTGATCAGGCCGCCGGTGCTGCCGCCGCCGTACAGCGAGGTCGCGCCGGAAATCACCTCGATATGATCGATATTGAATGGATCGATCGAATCCAACTGGCGGCTGTCGCTGCGCGATGAATTCAGGCGTACGCCGTCAATCATCACCATCATCGAGCGGCCACGCATATTCATGCCATAGTTGGTACGGCCCTGGCCGCTGACGTCCATGCCGGGGATCAGCTGCGCCAACATGTCCTTGATCTCTTTACCGCCCTGAACCTGCTGTTCGATCTCCTGGCTTTCAATGATCCAAGTGGTCTGTGCCATTTCCGCCGTGCTGCGGTGCGAACGGCTGGCGGAGACCACCATCTGCTCTTCGGTGCCGGCTTTCTGATCTTCAGCCCAAGCCGCCGGCGCAAGCATTGCCAGCAGACAAGGGTTCAATACCCAAAGGTGTTTGCGTTTCATCGTTATTTCCTGGTGATATTGTTATTGTGTTTTTTTGAGAATGCTTCTTTTATCAATAACGTTTCTTGTTATCAATAAATTCGTGATATGATTTTTTGCGATACATTAACGTAATTAATTAGTTTTATTAACATTTTGCCCGCTGCGCGATCGAGCACCCCACGCCGTCAACACGGCAGCCGATCGGCCATACGCACAAGCGACAGCCGTTGCCGGAGAATCGAGAACATGTCCGCCAGCTACAGAATTTTTGATATCACCTTGAAAAGCAAAACGCTGATTTCATCTTCGCTGGTGCGCTGCGTGTTTGAAGGTGCAGATATTCATCGGATGAAGCTCGAAGCGCCGGACCAGCGCATCAAACTGTTGTTCCCGGCGGCGGACGGCAAGATCCCGCAGTTGGTCAACAGCTCGGACTGGTACGGCGATTACATGGCGATCCCCAAAGAACAGCGTCCGGTGATGCGCACCTATACGTTGCGTGCGCTGCGCCGCGAGCAGAATCAGATGGACGTCGAGTTCGTGTTGCATGGCGTGAACGGCCCGGCTTCCGCCTGGGCGACCCATGCCGAACCCGGAGACACGATTCAAACGGTCGCCCCCAACGGTGACTTCGACGGCGACAGCGGCGGTTACGAATGGGCGCCGCCGGCGCAGTTGCAACAGGCGTTGCTGATCGCCGATGAGACGGCGGTGCCGGCGGCGATGGCGATTCTGGAACAGCTGGCGCAGCAGGCCAATCCGCCGCGGGTGCAGGCGTTTTTTGAGGTGCCGGTGGCGGGGGATTGCCTGGATTTGGCGCATTTCCCGTTCGCCGAGGTCTACTGGCTGCCGCGTGACGTCGGCCGCCAGCTGGCACACGGTACGCTGCTGGTGGAAGCGGTGCGCCAGCGGGTGGATATCCCCGCATCGGCGTGCGCACAGGCGCAGTCACTGGCGGAAAGCAGCCTGAGCGATGAGGTGCTGTGGGAGCGGGCGGCCGGCAGCAACGCTTTTTATGCCTGGGTGGCGGCCGAATCTTCTGCGGTGAAAACGCTGCGGCGTTACCTGATTGGCGAACGCGATCTGGATCGCTCCACCGTCAACTTCATGGCCTATTGGTGCTGAACGAGCCGTCCTTTTCCGGCATCGGCGCGGAGTCTTTATCTCTCTGCCGAAGATCGACGCGCTAATCGCCGGCTGGGAGCGTGTTTAATCAGTCGAGACGCAGAAAGCTGTCGGCATCGCGCCAGGCCGGGAAGGCGCTGCGGTAGCTCTGCAGGGTTTCCAGCGACAGCTCGGCGTCCAGGCGCGTGGCCGCGCCGGGTTCCGCATCCGCCAGGATCTCGCCCTGAGGGCTGATGATTAAGCTGTCTCCGCTGTAGCTCAGTCCGTTAGGATCTTCGCCCACCCGGTTGCAGCCCGCCACATACACCTGATTCTCAATCGCCCGCGCCGTCAGCAGCGTTTGCCAATGGTGGCTGCGCGGCGCCGGCCAGTTGGCGACGTACAGCGCCAGATCGTAATCCTGCTGATAGCGCGCCCAGACCGGGAAACGCAGGTCGTAGCAGATCTGCGGCAGGATGCGCCAGCCGCGCCACTCGAAGATTTCACGCCGGTTGCCGGCCTGGTAATGCAGGTGTTCGCCGGCCATGCGGAACAGGTGGCGTTTATCATAGGCATGCACCTGGCCGCCCGGCTCTACCAGCAGGAAGCGGTTGACCGCGCCTTCGGGCGTTTTCAGCGCCACGCTGCCGCCGATTAACGCGTGGCTTTTCACTGCCCAACTGCGCAGCCAGTCGATCACCTGCTGTTCGGGCAGGGCGCTCTCGCTGGCATCCATGGCAAAACCGGTGGTGAACATTTCCGGCAAAACGATGAGATCGCGCCCGGCGATCGGCGCCAGCAACGCGTCGAAGGCGGCCAGGTTAGCGAGGCCGTCGCGCCAGACCAGAGGTTGCTGCAACAGGGTAATTTTTAAAGTCGACATAACCGCTCCGCAGCTGCATCCAGCGTGGCGTCCTGTTTAGCGAAGCACAGCCGGATCAATTTATGGGGGAAAGGATCGGCACAGAAGACCGACAGCGGAATGGCCGCCACGCCCACGTGCTCGGTTAACCAATGGCAGAACGCCACATCGTCCAGATCGGAGATGGCGCTGTAGTCCGCCAGTAAGAAGTATGTACCCGCGCAGGGTAAAATTTCCAGTCGGCTGCGCGCCAGCGCCTGCACAAAGCGATCGCGCTTGGCGCGATAGAACGCCGGCAACTGCCGCCAGTGCTCCGGCTCGGCACGCAGGCTATCCGCTAGCGCCAGCTGCGCCGGGGTGTTGACCGAAAAGGTCAGGTATTGATGCACCTTGCGCACCTCGGCGCTCAGCGCGGCGGGCGCCACGCAGTAACCCACTTTCCAGCCGGTCATGTGGAAGGTTTTACCGAAGGAGGACACCGCGATCGCCCGTTGGCGCAGCTGCGGGTGGGCCAACACGCTGGCGTGGCCGCCTTTGGCGAAGCAGATGTGTTCGTAGACTTCGTCGCTGAGCACGTAGATTTCGCGTTCTGCAATGGCGTGCCACAGCTGCTGCATATCTTCCGCCTGCCAGGCGGTGGCGGACGGGTTGTGCGGCGTGTTGACGATCACCAGGCGGGTGCGCGGCGACAGCGCGGCGGCGAACTGTTGCCAATCCACGGCAAACGCGGGCGGCTGCAGGGCGAGGCGTTTGAGTACGCCGCCGGCCAGCGTCACCGCCGGCGCATAGCTATCGTAGCTGGGATCGAAGCAGACCACCTCATCGCCGGGGCGCACCAGCGCGCTGATGGCGGCGAACAGCGCTTCGGTGGCGCCGGCGGTGACGGTCACTTCAGCAGCGGCGTCCGGCTGCCAGCCATACAGCTCGGCGGTTTTGTCGGCGATGGCTTCGCGCAGCGGCGCCACCCCGGTCATCGGCGCATATTGGTTGGCGCCCTGGGCGACGTGCCAGGCCAAGCGTTCTTTCAGGTAGTCCGGCCCGTCGAAATCAGGGAAGCCCTGAGACAGGTTGATCGCCTGATGCTGCTGCGCTAGCGCGCTCATTTGGGTAAAGATGGTGGTGCCCAGGGCAGGCAGTTTACTTTCGGGAATCAATGCGGAAGTGCTCATAGCAGGTGAATACTCCAGGCGCTTATATTGCCGTCAATATAACACGATGCTAGTATTTGGCAATCAAGACGCTTAGATGGCTAAATGCGAAAAAGTGCTTAGCCCGCCACGCGGCAGGCAAAGTTTCCTCTGCCGGCCGCCTTACCGAACGGGAAATGATAATAATGACGGATAATCCGCAATTTACCGCATTGCTGGCGGCCTGCCACTGGATTGGCGACAAAGGCTGGTGCCCGGCGACCGGCGGCAACATGTCGCTGCGCCTCGACGAACGTCAGTGCCTGGTCACCGAGTCCGGCAAAGACAAGGGCAGCCTGAGCGCCGCCGATTTTCTGCGGGTGGATATCGCCGACAATCATGTGCCGAGCGGCCGCACGCCGTCGGCGGAGACCGGGCTGCATACGCTGCTCTACCGCCTGTCTGCGCACATCGGCGCGGTGCTGCATACCCATTCCGTCAACGCTACCGTACTGTCGCGGGTGGAACGCGGCGATGCGCTGGTGCTGCAGGGATACGAAATGCAGAAGTCGCTGGCCGGCCAGCGCAGCCACCTGGACAGTGTGGCGATCCCCATTTTTGATAACGATCAGAATATCCCCCGGTTGGCGGCGCGTGTGGCGGCCTATGCCGAGGCCACGCCACTGCAGTACGGTTTTCTGGTGCGCGGCCACGGTCTCTATTGCTGGGGAAGCCAGGTAGCGGAAGCCCGCCGCCATCTCGAAGGGCTGGAATTCCTGTTCCAGTGTGAACTGCAACGCCGCTTACTGGAGGCGAAATGATCCGCGCTATCGTGACCGATATTGAAGGCACCACCAGCGATATTCGCTTTGTGCATCAGGTACTGTTTCCCTATGCCCGCGAACGGCTGGCGGATTTTGTGCGCCGCCATGCCGCTGAGAGCGAAGTCGCCGCGCCGCTGGCGGCGCTGCGCGCTGAAATTGACCAGCCGCAGGCAGATCTCGACGCGCTGATCGCCGCCCTGTACCGCTTTATGGATGAAGATCGCAAATCCACCGCGCTCAAGGCGTTGCAGGGCATCATCTGGCGCAGCGGTTACCGTGAAGGGGATTTCCGCGGGCATCTGTACCCGGAAGTCGCCGGGCAGTTGGCCGCCTGGCAGCGTCAGGGGTTGAGGCTTTACGTCTATTCCTCCGGTTCGGTGGAAGCGCAGAAGCTGCTGTTCGGCCACAGCGACGCAGGCGATCTGCAGCCGCTGTTCAGCGGCTATTTCGATACGCACGTTGGTGCCAAGCGCGAAACCGCGTCGTACCGCAACATTGCGCAGGCTATCGGCATCGCGCCCGACGAGCTGCTGTTCTTGTCCGATATCCACCAGGAGCTGGATGCGGCGCAGGCCGCCGGCTGGCATACCTGCCAGCTGATCCGCGATGAGACGGACGAGCAAAGCCGGCATCCGCAGGTTAACCGTTTTGATCGTATCGATTTAGGGGAGTTCGTCTCATGAGTGGATTGACCATTTTCAGCGATAAAGCGCCGCAGCAGCCGCTGTGGCAGAGCCGCGACGCGCAGGAGATCCAGCGCCAGCTGGCGCAAATCGGCGTGCGCTTTGAGCGCTGGCAGGCGGATCGCGAGCTGGGCGACAACCCGCAGCCGGAGGCAGTGATCGCCGCCTACCAGCATGAGATCGACCGGCTGGTGGCGGAAAAGGGCTACCAGAGTTGGGACGTGATCAGCATGCGGCCGGACCACGAGCAGCGTCAGGCGCTGCGCGAAAAATTCCTGTCCGAACACACGCACGGCGAGGATGAAGTGCGCTTTTTCGTTGAAGGGGCGGGGCTGTTTTGCCTGCATCTGGACGGCAAGATCTTCCAGATCCTGTGCGAAAAGAACGATCTGATCTCGGTGCCGGCCAACACCCGTCACTGGTTCGATATGGGCTCGGCGCCGCACTTTACCGCGATCCGGGTATTTGACAACCCGGAAGGCTGGGTGGCGCATTTCACCGGCGACACGATCGCCGATGCCTATCCGCGTTTGGACTGATCGTCAACCGGCGGGCGTTACCCCAGCGCCCGCTGGAAAATCCCCGCTTCAACCTGTTGCGGCGTGATCACGCCGCTGTCGAACACCCACCCGCTGATAAGCTTCGCCGGCGTGACATCGAACGCCGGATTGTACACCGGTGCCTCGTTCGGCGCCCACTGGCAGGCGCCGAAGCTGCCTGAAACGCCGGTGACTTCGGCCGCCGCGCGTTGCTCGATCGGGATGGCGGCGCCGTCCGGACAGTGCGGATCGTGGGTGGTGTGCGGGGCGGCCACGTAGAACGGGATGCCGTGATAGTGCGCCAGCACCGCCAGGCTGTAGGTGCCAATCTTGTTGGCGACGTCGCCGTTGGCGGCGATGCGATCCGCGCCGACCCACACCGCATCGACCTGGCCCTGCGCCATCAGGCAGGCGGCCATCGAATCGCAGATCAGACGATAGGGAATGCCCAGCTCGCCCAGTTCCCAGGCGGTCAGACGGCCGCCCTGCAGCAGCGGCCGGGTTTCATCGACCCACACCTGTTGCACTTTGCCCTGCTGGTGGGCGCGCAGCAGCACCCCGATGGCGGTGCCGACGCCGGCGGTGGCCAACCCGCCGGTATTGCAGTGGGTCAGCAGGCGGCTGCCGGGCTTGACCAGCCCAGCGCCGTGATCGGCGATGCGATCGCACAGCCGGCGATCTTCCTCCACCAGCCGCAGCGCTTCGTTCACCATTGCCGGCGCCCAGTCAGGCTCCGCCAGCGCCAGCTTCATGCGATCCAGATTGTTCATCAGGTTAACCGCCGTCGGGCGCGCGGCGCGCAGCGTGTGCAGCGCCTGTTCCAGCTCGGCGCGCGGCAGACCGCGTTCCGCCAGCAACGCCAACAGCAGGCTGGCGGACAGCCCGATCAGCGGTGCGCCGCGCACCCGCAGGCTGTGAATGTGCCCGACCAACTCTTCCACGCTGTCGCAGGCCCGCCACCGCTTTTCCTGCGGCAGAGCTTGCTGATCGAGGATCCAAAGGCGGTTATCTCGCAGGGTCAAACTGGTGGTGTTAAGCGCTTGCATCGGCGGTTAATTCCTTGTTGCGTGGTTATTGCATCTGAAACGCTATTCTGCCAACATGACTTCCAGATGTATAGACGTCCAAATGCTTTTACGTCTAAATAATCAGAGTCGCTGGGTCAGTGAGAGAGAACAGAGGGGTTGGGGAATGTCGCTTTATCGTACGTTTACGGCTGCCGATGCCGTTGAATATGCCCGCCAATACGGGCAGGTGGCCGAACCGCAGGCGCTGGTGAGCGCCGACGAGATCGGTGACGGCAACCTGAACCTGGTGTTCAAGATCCGCGATCGCGAAGGCGTGAGTCGGGTGATCGTCAAACAGGCGCTGCCCTATGTGCGCTGCGTGGGCGAATCCTGGCCGCTGACGTTGGACCGGGCGCGCATCGAAGCGGAAACGCTGCTGGTCCACGGCAGTTTCTGCCCAAGGCATACGGTAAAAGTCTTGCATCACGATCCCGAATTGGCGGTGATGGTGCAGGAAGATCTCTCCGATCATCGCATCTGGCGCAGTGAACTGGTGCAGGGGAACTATCACCCGCTGGCGGCCGGACAGCTGGCGGAATACCTGGCGCAGACGCTGTTCCACACCTCCGATTTTTATCAGTCGGCGCAGCAGAAGAAGGCGGAAGTCAGCCGTTTCACCAACCCCGAGCTGTGCCAGATCACCGAAGATCTGTTCTTTACCGACCCCTATACTGACCATGAGCGCAATCAGTTCGAGGCGGCGCTGTTGCCGCAGGTGCAGGCGCTGCGTGAGGATGCGCCGCTGAAGCTGGCGGTCGCCGGCCTGAAACATCGTTTCCTCAGCAAAGCGGAGGCGTTGTTGCACGGGGATATCCACAGCGGTTCAATTTTCGTGGCGGAAGGGCGGTTGAAAGCGATCGACGCTGAATTCGGTTTCTACGGCCCGATCGGTTTCGATGTCGGCACTGCGTTAGGCAACCTGCTGCTCAACTATTGTGGTCAGCCGGGGCTGTTCGGGCCGCGCGACGCCGCCGCCGGGCGCGAGCAGCGCCTGCAGGATGTGCGCGAGCTGTGGCTGATTTTCGCCGATCGCTTCCTGGCGCTGTGCCATCAGCAAAGCCGCGATGCGGCGCTGGCGACGCCGGGTTACGCCGAGCAATTCCTGCAGCAGGTCTGGGCTGACGCAGTAGGGTACTGCGGTACCGAACTGATCCGGCGCACCATCGGCCTGGCGCACGTCGCCGATCTGGATAGCATCGCCGACGCCGACATGCGCCTCGACTGTCAGCGTCACGCCCTGGGATTGGGGCGCACGCTGATCGTCAATGCGCCGCAGATCGAGCATATCGATGCGCTGTTGGCGCGCATTCGCCAGCAGGGCTGAAAAGGCGGGTGCTCGTGGATCCTGCCTGACACCATCAGCCAACGGGCGGGGCGAACCCCGCCGTTGGGTTGCCTTACCGTTCGGATTCGTAAGCCAAAGTGGCCGCAACCTCTGAGTCTCCCAGCCTGATGCGCAGTTCGCACAGTGAACCGCGGGTTAGCCAGATGAACGCGATCAGCGTCATACAGACGATCACCAGCTTAAGCACGACCCGTTTTTGCTGCATTTTTGACCTCCCTATCCTTGCCTTGCGGCGGGTAAGAGGCTAACCTGATGTTGCTAGGTATCAGAGTGGCCTCGGGTTGATAATATCGACTCGGGGCCTTTCTCTTTCTCTCCTTTGCCAAGGCTCCGGACAGAAAGATCCAGAGCACCCGCCGCGCAGTTTACTCGAACTTCCTTCCCGTGAAATCCGCCGTTGCGCCAACCTGCGGCGCGGTGCGCAGTTTGCGGTGCAAGAAAAGAAAAAGGGGCGATGATGATCGCCCCTTGGATGCGTGGAGTGGGAATTGGCGTTAGGCCGCTTCGGTCTGCTGTTGGCGCTTAGACTGCGCCGCCGGCTTTTCCGGCTTGGTGGCCGCCAGCGCATCCGGCGCAAAGTCGTCCACGTTGATGGAGCGCAGACGGCTCTCTTCGGCTTTCACCAGGATCTTCGCTTCGTCGGCGCTGATCTTGCCTTCTTCCAGCGCGCGTTCCGCTAAACGATCCAGACGGGTGAACGGCAGGTTTTTGCCGGCTGCCTTGCACAGACGTTCGTGAATCGGCTCGGCGGCCATCACGTCGGCCAGCGCCGCTTCCAGCAGGCCGATTGGGTTATGTTCGCTCGGCGTCAGGTACTGGCCGCGCCCCAGGCGGCTGCGGGTGGCGGAAGGCACCTGCAGGATCTTGGCCAACTGGTGATCCAGACGATCGGACGGTGCGGTATGCACACGGCCGAGCGGGAAGACCACGAAGCGCATCGCGCCGGCGATAAAGCGGTTCGGGAAGTTGCGCAGCAGGTCATCCAGCGCCTGTTCGGCTTTATGCAGGCTGTCTTGCACGCCCCAATGCACCAGCGGCAGATCTTCTTTCTGACGGCCTTCGTCGTCAAAGCGTTTCAGCACGGCGGAAGCCAAATACATCTGGCTGAGGATATCCCCCAGGCGAGCGGAGATGCGCTCACGGCGCTTCAGGCTGCCGCCCAGCACGCCCATGGAAACGTCCGACAGCAGCGCCAGGTTGGCGCTCAGGCGGTTCAGCTGCTGATAGTAGCGACGGGTCGCGTCCTTGGTCGGCGTGGCGCTGGTACGGCCGTTGGTCAGGCCCAGCCAGAAGCTGCGTACCTTGTTGCTGCCGACGTGGCCCAGATGGCCGAACAGCGATTTATCGAAGGCGTTCAGATCGTTGCTCTGCGCCGCCGCCATTTCATCCAGCACATAAGGATGGCAGCGGATCGCGCCTTGACCGAAGATCATCATGGTACGGGTCAGAATGTTCGCGCCTTCCACCGTGATGGCAATCGGTGCGCCCTGATAGGCGCGAGCCAGGAAGTTGGATTCACCGAGCATGATGCCTTTACCGCCGGCGATGTCCATGGCGTCAACGATCGACTGCTGACCGCGGTGCGTGCAGTGGTATTTGACGATGGCCGACAGTACGGCCGGCTTCTCGCCCTGTACCAGCGCATAGGTGATCAGCGAAGCGGCGGCGTCCATCACATAGGTGTTGCCGGCGATGCGTGCCAACGGCTCTTCGATCCCCTCCATCTTGCCGATGGAGATCTTGAACTGACGGCGAATGTGCGCGTAGGCGCCGGTCGCCAGGGCGATGGATTTCAGGCTGCCGGTAGAGTTGGACGGCAGGGTGATGCCGCGGCCGACCGACAGGCACTCAACCAGCATGCGCCAGCCCTGGCCGGCCATTTTCGGCCCGCCGATGATGTAATCGATCGGCACGAACACGTCGGTGCCGCGGGTTGGGCCGTTCTGGAACGGCACGTTCAGCGGGAAGTGACGGTTGCCGATTTCCACGCCCGGCGTGCTGGTTGGGATCAGCGCACAGGTGATGCCCGGGGATTCGTTGTCGCTCAGCAGGCGATTCGGGTCATGCAGTTTGAATGCCAAACCCAGCACGGTGGCGACCGGCGCCAGCGTGATGTAGCGCTTGTTCCAGGTCAGGCGCATGCCCAGCACCTGCTTGCCTTGCCATTCGCCCATGCACACGGTGCCCACGTCCGGGATCGCGCCGGCATCGGAACCCGCTTCCGGGCTGGTCAGCGCGAAGCAAGGAATTTCGTCACCGCGCGCCAGGCCCGGCAGATAGTGGTTTTTCTGTTCTTCGGTACCGTAGTGCTGCAGCAGTTCGCCCGGGCCGAGGGAGTTTGGCACGCCGACGGTGATCGCCAGGATGCCGGAAACGCCGGCCAGTTTTTGCAGCACCATCGCCTGAGCGTAAGGTGAGAATTCCAGACCGCCGTACTCTTTCTTGATGATCATCGCGAAGAAACGGTGTTCTTTCAGGTACGCCCAGAGTTCAGGCGGCAGATCGGCCAGTTCGTGGGTGATCTGGAAGTCGTTGGCCATGCGGCAGGCTTCTTCCACCGGGCCGTCGATAAACGCCTGCTCTTCTTCCGTTAGGCGCGGTTTCGGGTAGCTGTGCAGCTTGTTCCAGTCCGGCGCGCCGCGGAACAGATCGCCTTCCCACCAGGTGGTACCGGCGTCGATCGCTTCCTTCTCGGTGGTGGACATCGGCGGCATCACCTTGCGGAAGGCGCGCAGCGCCGGCGCGGAGAGCAGGGAACGGCGTACAGAGGAAAGGTTCAGCGGCAGCAGCACGATCGCCAGCGGCAGCAACAGCCAGAAGCTCCACAGGCCGATAGCACCCATGGCGGCAGTGTACGCCACCAGGATCAGGCTGCTGAGGGTAAGGTTCACTCGGTGGTAGAACACCACGCCGAGGAGAGCCAGGAAAACGACGATACTAAGAACCATCATAAGAAGCTCCGAAGTAGTAAGAGGTCTGACCTGTTGTGTGTATGTAATAGGTTTTAGTACAAGGCAGAATTTTTATCAATGCGTTTACAGTTTAATTACAACTCAGGTCACAAACTGACAGCACCAATCATCAAAAACCTCTCCGCTTCCTTAACTGGCGCGCTGTTTGGCTGAGAATGCTTCTCGCTGTTTCCGCGATCCGGTACACTGCGAAGCGGAAGATTTGACGATAACAAGAGGTTCCTCATGTACCACGACCTTATTCGCAGTGAACTGAACGAAGCAGCTGATACCCTGGCGAAATTTATCAATGATGACGCCAACATCGACGCCATCCAACGTGCGGCGGTGCTGCTGGCGGATTCCTTCAAAGCCGGCGGTAAAGTGATTTCCTGCGGCAACGGCGGTTCCCATTGCGACGCGATGCACTTCGCCGAAGAGCTGACCGGCCGCTACCGTGAAAACCGCCCGGGCTACCCGGCAATTGCCATCTCGGACGTGAGCCACCTGTCCTGCGTCAGCAACGACTTCGGCTATGAGTATGTGTTCTCGCGCTATGTGGAAGCGGTGGGCCGCGAAGGCGACGTGCTGCTGGGCATTTCTACTTCCGGCAACTCCGGCAACATCATCAAGGCCATCGACGCGGCGCGTGCCAAGGGGATGAAAGTGATCACCCTGACCGGCAAGGACGGCGGCAAGATGGCGGGTTCCGCCGATGTGGAAATTCGCGTGCCGCACTTCGGCTACGCCGACCGCATTCAGGAAATCCACATCAAAGCGATTCACATCTTGATTCAGCTGATCGAAAAAGAGATGGTTAAGGCTTGATAGCCTTCGGGGAGCTGCGGCTCCCCATGAATAAGACGGCGGACGCCGCATGGTGCGTCCGCACAGCCTGTGTCAGTGTGGTTAAGGAGTGCTGGCGATGTGTGAACTGCTCGGGATGAGCGCAAACGTACCGACCGATATCTGCTTCAGCTTTACCGGCCTGGTACAGCGCGGCGGCCGCACCGGGCCGCATAAGGATGGCTGGGGCATTACCTTCTATGAAGGGAACGGCTGCCGCACATTCAAGGATCCGCAGCCGAGCTTCAACTCGCCGATCGCCCGCCTGGTGCAGGACTATCCGATCAAGTCCTGCGCGGTGGTGTCCCATATTCGCCAGGCCAACCGCGGCGAAGTGGCGCTGGAAAACACCCATCCGTTCACCCGTGAACTGTGGGGCCGCAACTGGACCTACGCGCACAACGGCCAATTAAAAGGCTATCGTCAGCTGGATACCGGCACGTTCCGCCCGGTCGGCCAGACCGACAGCGAATACGCGTTCTGCTGGCTGCTGCATCAGCTGGCGCTGAAATACCCGCGCACCCCGAGCCAATGGCCGGCGGTCTTCCGCTATATCGGCCTGTTGGCGAACCAGCTGCGCAAGAAAGGGGTGTTCAACATGCTGTTGTCGGACGGGCGCTTCGTGATGGCCTATTGCTCCACCAACCTGTATTGGATCACGCGCCGCGCGCCGTTCGGTAAGGCGACGTTACTGGATCAGGATGTGGAGATCGATTTTCAGCAGCAGACCACACCGAACGATGTGGTCACGGTGATCGCCACCCAACCGCTGACCGCCAACGAAACCTGGCACAAGATTGAGCCAGGCGAGTTCGCGTTATTTCACTTCGGTGAGCGGCTTGTTCTGAGCGAAGGGATTGGTGTTGGGCGTCGGGCTGGCTGACGCGTACTGCGTCATCTGGCCGCTGCTCATCAACGGTTGACCCAGCACATACTGGCCGTTGTCTACGGTCATCATCGGCGGCTGGTGGTTCTTCGCGAAGTAATCGTAACCCGGCTTCAGCTGGCGCCAGAAGGCGATATAGCTGGATGACGCATGGCGCTTGAGGTTTTGCTCGGTCATGCGGAACGGATAAATGCTGATATCGACGCGGCTTTGGCCATAGGCAAAAGCAGCTTCGACGTAGCGATAGATCTCATCCATATAGGTGTTGGTCATCGCGTAACAGCCGATCGATTTACATTCGCCGTGGATCATCAGATAAGCGCCGGAATAGCCCTGCGATTTATCGTAATCGTTAGGGAAACCGATATTGATCGCCCGATAATACTTGCTGTCGGGTTTCAGATGGCGTGCGTCAACGCTATAAAAGCCTTCCGGACTTTTAAAGTCGCCTTCACGACGTTTAGGACCCAGCCCACCGGAGAAATTACAGATCGGGAACGTGTTGACCAGGCGGAATTCATTGCCCATTTTGGCATACAATTCCAGCTTGCGTTCCTCTTTGAAGATCTGAATATAGACCGGCGAACCCAATAATTGCTGTTTAACTACCGGCGCTTCGGGTACCTGCTCGCTGGCGCTGCAGGCCGTGATCATCGGCATAGAAACAAGCATCGCAAACAACAGCGCGATTTTGCTCATTATTATTCCTGCTTATATTTATCTGCCGGCGCAATTGAGGTTGGCCAGCATGCCACTGATTATTGTTTTTACTGCTGCAAAACACCGCCAGATTACCAGCGCGTTTATTTTTAGCAATACGTGATATGTATAAAAAAACGACAAAGCTCGATAAAAGTGAAATGACCGGCAGATTTTAACGATAAGTAGTGAAAAACAGGCGAAATTTAATTGCGTTTGCTTGACCCAAGTCACGACGGAACGCAGAACAATGTTGCGAACAATGTTAATATTCTCTCTTCAATTTAACGCACTGTGGCGATTGAAGCGGCAAGAGTTATTGCATATAACCCGGCCGTTTTGATGGTTATTTGGCTACAGGCCGTTAACACATCGACTGTCGCGCAAACAACGGAAAAGGGGAATCAAGGGAATGCGCGTTACCCCGTATTTTCACTGCGAGAAAGTTCATGTTGGGCGTGCCGCCGTGCGCACTGCCCGGCAATCCTGGCATCGTCAGCACCCGCCTCTGGGGCCGGGCAGACGTGTAAACCCAACTACATCGTATAAATCCTATGATTAAGATCAGAAAAGGGTTAGATCTGCCGATAGCCGGGGCTCCGGTTCAGGCGATCCAAGATGGCCCGAATATTCAGCATGTCGCCCTGCTTGGGGAAGAGTATGTCGGAATGCGTCCCTCCATGCTGGTGCAGGAAGGCGATACCGTTAAGAAAGGCCAGGCGTTGTTCGAAGATAAGAAAAACCCCGGGGTTTTCTTCACGGCTCCCGCCAGCGGCCGCATCGCTGCGATTAACCGCGGCGAGCGGCGCGTATTGCAATCGGTGGTGATTGCGCTGGAAAACGGCGGCGACGATCAGCTCGAGTTCGCGCACTACCCGCTGGGGGAATTGGCCCAGTTGCCGCGCGAACAGGTCGAGAGCGAACTGATCGCCAGCGGTCTGTGGACCGCGCTGCGCACCCGCCCATTCAGCAAAACGCCGAGCCCCGGCAGCGAACCGCGCGCCATTTTCGTCACCGCGATGGATACCCAGCCGTTGGCCGCCGATCCGCAGGTGATCATCGCCGAGCAGCAGGCGGCGTTCAACGCCGGGCTGGTGGTCTTGGCGCGTCTGACGGCGGGCAAGGTACACGTATGCCACGCCGCCGGCGCCTCCGTTGGCCAGCAGAGCGGCCCGCAGATCGCCTACAGCGAATTTGCCGGCCCGCATCCCGCCGGGCTGGTGGGCACCCACATTCACTTCCTTGAACCGGTTAGCCTGAAGAAAACCGTTTGGCACATCGGCTACCAGGACGTCATCGCCATCGGCACGCTGTTCACCACCGGTAAGCTCGATACCCGCCGGGTCGTGGCGCTGGCCGGGCCTCAGGTGGCGCAGCCGGCGCTGCTGCGTACCCGCCAGGGGGCCAGCCTCGAGGAGCTGACCGCCGGCCGCCTGAAAGACGGTGAGAACCGGGTGATCTCCGGTTCGGTGCTGAACGGCATGCACGCCGCCGGGCCGAACGCCTGGCTCGGCCGCTTCCACTCGCAGGTGTCGGTGCTGGAAGAAGGGCGCGACAAAGAGCTGTTCGGTTGGATCGTGCCTTCGCCGAACAAGTTCTCCATTACCCGCACCACGCTGGGCCACTTCCTGAAGAACAAACTGTTCGCCTTCTCGACCACCACTAACGGCGGCGAGCGCGCCATGGTACCGATCGGCAACTACGAGCGGGTGATGCCGCTGGATATTTTGCCGACGCTGCTGCTGCGCGATTTGCTGGCGGGCGACAGCGACAGTGCGCAGGCGCTGGGCTGCCTGGAGCTGGACGAGGAAGATCTGGCGTTATGCACCTTCGTTTGCCCCGGCAAGTATGAGTACGCGCCGGTGCTGCGCGAGGTGCTGACCAAGATTGAGCAGGAAGGATAACCGATGGGCCTGAAGAATTATTTTGAGAAGATAGAGCATCACTTCACGTCGGGCGGCAAACTGGAAAAGTGGTACCCGCTGTATGAAGCGACCACCACGGTGTTTTATACCCCCGGCACGGTGACGCGCGGCGCTTCGCACGTGCGTGACGCCATCGATTTGAAACGCATGATGATCCTGGTGTGGTTGGCGGTGTTCCCGGCGATGTTCTGGGGCATGTACAACGTCGGCCAGCAGGCGATCCCGGCGCTGCACCATCTGTACAGCGGCGACGCGCTGCAACAGGTGCTGGCGGGCGACTGGCATTATCGTCTGGCGCAGTGGCTCGGCGCCTCGCTGGCGGCCGACGCCGGCTGGGTCAGCAAAATGGTGCTGGGTGCCTGTTACTTCCTGCCGATCTACGCCGTGGTGTTCGTCGTCGGCGGCTTCTGGGAAGTGCTGTTCGCCATCATCCGCAAACATGAGGTCAACGAAGGCTTCTTCGTCACCTCTATCCTGTTCGCGCTGATCGTGCCGCCGACCCTGCCGCTGTGGCAGGCCGCGCTGGGCATCACCTTCGGCGTGGTGGTGGCCAAAGAGATCTTCGGCGGCACCGGGCGCAACTTCCTCAACCCGGCGTTGGCCGGCCGCGCCTTCCTGTTCTTCGCCTATCCGGCGCAGATCTCCGGCGATCTGGTGTGGACCTCTGCGGACGGTTTCTCCGGTGCGACGCCGTTGGCGCAGTGGAGCGCTGGCGGGGCGCACAGCCTGAGCAACGTGGCCACCGGCCAGTCCATCAGTTGGATGGACGCCTTCCTCGGCAACATTCCCGGCTCCATCGGTGAAGTCTCCACGCTGATGATCCTGATCGGCGGGGCGATAATCCTGTTCGGCCGCGTGGCCTCCTGGCGCATCGTCGCCGGCGTAATGCTCGGCATGGTGGCTTCCGCCCTGTTGTTCAACGCCATCGGTTCGGACACCAACCCGATGTTCGCCATGCCGTGGTACTGGCATCTGGTGCTGGGCGGCTTCGCCTTCGGCATGATCTTTATGGCGACCGACCCGGTTTCCGCCTCCTTCACCAACAAGGGGAAATGGTGGTACGGCATTCTGATCGGCGTGATGTGCGTGCTGATCCGGGTGGTCAACCCCGCCTATCCGGAAGGCATGATGCTGGCGATCCTGTTCGCCAACCTGTTCGCACCGCTGTTCGATTACCTGGTGGTGCAGGCCAACATCAAGCGGAGAAAAGCCCGTGGCGAATGAAGCGAAAAACGACGGCATCGGTAAAACGCTGCTGGTAGTGCTGCTGCTGTGTCTGGTGTGTTCAGTGGTGGTGGCGGGCTCCGCCGTCGGCCTGAAGTCCAAACAGCAGGAGCAAAAGCTGCTCGATAAGCAGCGCAATATTCTCGACGTAGCCGGCCTGTTGCAGCCGAAAATGGAGAGCGAGCAGGTCAAGCGCTTATACAGCGAACGCATCGAACCGCGCCTGGTGGATCTGAACAGCGGTGAGTTTGTCGCCGGCAAGGCGGCGGCGTTCGATCTGGGCGCCGCGCTGCGCGACGACGCCAAAAGCGTGGCGTTGCCCGCGGGCGACGATCCGGCCGGCATCAAGCGCCGCAGCAACCAGGCGGAAATCTACCTGGTGCGTGACGAAAGCGGCCAGGTGAACAAGCTTGTGCTGCCGGTATACGGCACCGGCCTGTGGTCGATGATGTACGCCTTCGTGGCGCTGGATAACGACGGCAATACGGTCAAGGGCATCACCTACTACGACCAGGGGGAAACCCCAGGGCTGGGCGGTGAGGTCGAGAATCCGTCCTGGCGCCAGCAGTGGGTCGGTAAGCAGCTGTTCGACGACAACGGCCAGCCGGCGATCCGCGTGGTGAAAGGCGGCGCACGTCAGGGGGATGTGCACGGAGTGGACGGCCTATCCGGCGCCACGCTGACCTCCAACGGCGTGCAGCATACGTTTGATTTCTGGTTGGGCGAGCACGGCTTCGGCCCGTTCCTGAAAAAAGTTCGTGAAGGAGCGCTGAAAAATGGCTGATTCCAAAGAGATAAAGCGGGTCCTGCTGGGGCCGCTGTTCGACAATAACCCGATCGCCCTGCAGGTGTTGGGCGTCTGTTCTGCGTTGGCGGTGACCACCAAGCTGGAGACGGCGGTGGTGATGACCATTGCGGTGACGCTGGTGACCGCGTTCTCCAGCTTCTTCATCTCGCTGATCCGTCACCATATTCCCAACAGCGTGCGCATCATCGTGCAGATGGCGATCATCGCCTCGCTGGTGATCGTGGTCGATCAGCTGCTGCGCGCTTATGCGTTCGAGATCTCCAAGCAGCTGTCGGTGTTCGTCGGCCTTATCATCACCAACTGCATCGTGATGGGGCGCGCCGAGGCTTACGCCATGAAGTCGCCGCCGATCGAGAGCTTTATGGACGGCATCGGCAACGGGCTGGGCTACGGGGTGATCCTGGTGCTGGTCGGTTTCCTGCGCGAGCTGATCGGCTCCGGCAAGCTGTTCGGCGTCCCGGTGCTGGAAACGGTGCAGAACGGCGGTTGGTACCAGCCGAACGGCCTGTTCCTGCTGGCGCCGAGCGCGTTCTTCATCATCGGCCTGCTGATCTGGGTGCTGCGCACCCTGAAGCCGGCGCAGATCGAAAAGGAGTAAAGGCCGATGGAACACTATATCAGCCTGTTTGTGCGCGCGGTGTTCGTCGAGAACATGGCGCTGGCGTTCTTCCTCGGGATGTGTACCTTCCTGGCGGTGTCGAAGAAGGTCTCGACCGCCTTTGGTCTAGGCATCGCGGTGACCATCGTGCTCGGCATTTCGGTGCCGGTGAACAACCTGGTCTACAACCTGATCCTGCGCGACGGCGCGCTGGTGGAAGGCGTCGATCTGAGCTTCCTCAACTTCATTACCTTCATCGGCGTGATCGCGGCGCTGGTGCAGATTCTGGAGATGATCCTCGATCGCTTCTTCCCGTCGCTGTATAACGCGCTCGGCATCTTCCTACCGCTCATCACCGTGAACTGCGCCATCTTCGGCGGCGTGTCCTTCATGGTGCAGCGCGACTATAACTTCGCAGAATCGGTGGTGTACGGCTTTGGTTCCGGCACCGGCTGGATGCTGGCGATCGTCGCCATGGCGGGGATCCGCGAAAAACTCAAGTATGCCAACGTGCCGGCAGGGCTGCGCGGCCTGGGCATTACCTTTATCACCACCGGACTGATGGCGCTGGGCTTCATGTCCTTCTCCGGTGTTCAGTTGTAAAGGCGGGAAGAATTTATGGAAATTATTTTAGGCGTAGCCATGTTCACCACCATCGTGATGGTGCTGGTGTTGCTGATCCTGTTCGCCAAATCGAAGCTGGTGAACACCGGTGACATCGCGGTGGAAATCAACGGCGATCTGGATAAGAGCTTCCATGCGCCGGCGGGCGACAAGCTGCTCAACGTGCTCTCCAGCCAGGGGATCTTCGTCTCCTCGGCCTGCGGCGGCGGCGGTTCCTGCGGCCAGTGCCGGGTGGTGATCAAAGAGGGCGGCGGCGATATCCTGCCGACCGAGCTTTCGCACATCAACAAGCGCGAAGCGAAAGAAGGGTGCCGCCTGGCGTGCCAGGTGAACGTGAAGCAGAACCTGAAAATCGAGCTGCCGGAAGAGATCTTCGGCGTGAAGAAATGGGAGTGCGAGGTTATCTCCAACGATAACAAAGCCACCTTTATCAAAGAGCTGAAGCTGAAGATCCCCGATGGTGAGGACGTGCCGTTCCGCGCGGGCGGCTTTATCCAGATCGAAGCACCGGCGCACGACATCAGCTACGCCGACTTCGACGTGCCACAGGAGTATCGCGGCGACTGGGACAAGTTCAACCTGTTCCGCTACCGCTCGACGGTGAACGACACCACGGTGCGCGCCTACTCGATGGCCAACTACCCGGAAGAGAAGGGCATCATCATGCTCAACGTGCGTATCGCCACGCCGCCGCCGAACAATCCGGACGTGCCGCCGGGCATCATGTCTTCCTATATCTGGTCGCTGAAAGCCGGTGACAAGGTGACCATCTCCGGGCCGTTCGGCGAGTTCTTCGCCAAGGACACCGACGCCGAAATGATCTTCATCGGCGGCGGCGCGGGCATGGCGCCGATGCGTTCGCACATTTTCGATCAGCTCAAGCGCCTGAACTCGAAGCGTAAGATCACCTTCTGGTACGGCGCGCGTTCGCTGCGCGAGATGTTCTATGAAGACGACTTCAACCAGCTGCAGGCGGAGAACGAAAACTTCACCTGGCACGTGGCGTTGTCGGATCCGCAGCCGGAAGATAACTGGACCGGTTACACCGGCTTTATCCATAATGTTCTGCTGGAGAACTACCTGAGGAACCACCCGGCGCCGGAGGACTGCGAGTTTTACATGTGCGGGCCGCCGATGATGAACGCCGCGGTGATCAAGATGCTCAAAGATCTGGGCGTCGAAGACGAAAACATCATGCTGGATGACTTTGGTGGCTAAATGCGCGCATTGGCGATGAAGAACTGGCTGACGGGCGTGGCGCTGAGCGCCACCCTGCTGCTGACCGGCTGTGGGCCGGAACAGGTGGACCTGACGGGTAAAACCATGGGCACCTCGTATTCGATCCGTTACGTGACCGGTGACGATACGCCGTCGGCGCGCGAAATGCAGGCGGAGATCGACAAACGGCTGGAGCAGGTGAACGACCAGATGTCCACCTACCGGCCGGACTCCGAGCTGAGCCGCTTCAACGCCAGCCGCGACATTGACCGGCCGTTCCCGGTTTCGCCGGCCACCGCTGAGGTGGTGCGCGAAGCGCTTCGCATCAACCGCGTCACCGACGGTGCGCTGGACGTGACCGTCGGGCCGCTGGTCAACCTGTGGGGCTTCGGCCCGGAAGGGCGGCCGGATAAAGTGCCGAGCGAGGCGGAGCTGGCGCACCGTCGCGCCTGGACCGGGGCCGATAAACTGTCGGTGCAGGGCAACGCGCTGGTGAAAAACATCCCCGAGCTGTATGTCGACCTGTCGTCGATCGCCAAAGGGTATGGCGTGGACGTGGTGGCGGAGTACCTGCAATCGCAACACGTGCAAAACTACATGGTGGATATCGGCGGTGAAGTCCGCACCCGCGGGCGCAACGGCGAGCAAAAGCCGTGGCGCATCGCCATCGAGCGCCCGACTGCCGGTACGCAACAGCAGGCGCAGCTGGTGATCCAGCCGGGGGAGATGTCGATCGCTACCTCGGGTGACTATCGCAACTACTTCGAGCAGGACGGGGTGCGCTATTCGCACACCATCGATCCGGTCACCGGCCGACCCATTCACCACCGTTTGGTGTCGATCACCGTGCTGAGCCCGACCTGCATGACCGCCGACGGCCTGTCCACCGGCCTGAACGTGATGGGGCCGGAGCGCGGCCTGGCGCTGGCCAACCTGCTCGGTATCCCGGTGTTCATGATTGTGAAAACCGCCGACGGGTTTGAGGAGCGTTACTCAGACGCGTTCAAGCCCTATCTGAAAAAGCGTTCGTGAGGTTGCTATGTTGACGGTATTCGCCGCTACTTTCGTGTTGTTTCTGCTGATCGTCGGCGGCATGTCGCTGGGCTATGTGTTCAAACGCAAAAGCCTGCAGGGCAGCTGCGGCGGCATCACCGCGCTGGGCATGGAGAAAGTCTGCGACTGCCCGGAGCCGTGCGATGCGCGCAAAAAGCGCGAAGCCAAAGCGGCGCAGCGGCGCGAGCAGTTGGAAAAGCACCGTATTCTGTAGCGAAAACCCGGCCTTGGCCGGGTTTTTTATTTCGCCTTGCGGAAGCTTTTCGCCTCGGCCGGCGAGTTGACCATCACGCCGTCAGCGCCCAGCGCCAGCGCCTGCTGATATTCCTGCGGCGAGTTGACGCCGAACAGGATAATGTGCGCCGGGCCCTGCGAGCGGAAACAGTCCATCGACTCTTTATCCCAGGTCAGAAACGCCTTCGAACGCCCTTCGCCGAGGGTATATTTTTCCACCACTTCCACCTCGCGCTTCAGCTCCAGTCCGTACCAGCGCGGCTGGCGGTTGTCCGGTTTGACGTCGCACTGGTGCGCCATGGTGATATTGGCCAGCAGCGTGCGGGTTTCGTCGCGGCTTTCGAAGCGCGGGATGGCCGGCGGCAGCGCCTGCAGGTATTTGGCGTCGGTGGAGTAGACGCGGGTGCGGTTCAGGCTGTCGGTGCTTTCCAACGTCGCCAGCAGCGTCTGGCCAAACTGCGCCGGATCGGCGTCCGGGGATTTGATGTCCAGATAAAAAGTGACGTGCGGAAACGCTTTAAGCACGTCGTCGAGCCGTGGAATGCCGATGCCCTGGCCGCGGAACGGGTGCGCATCACCCTTGGCGAAGGCCCAACCGGCGTCGGTCTCGGCCAGCTGCGCGGCGGTATAGGCAGAGACCGGGCCCTGCCGGTTGGTCAGCGCTTTCAGGTTCGAGGGGCGATACAGCACGATGACGCCGTCTTTGGATTCTTGCAGGGTGATCCAGATGGCGTCGGCGCCGTTTTTCAGCGCGGTTTCGATGGCGATGCGGGTGTTCTCCGGCGCATCGGCGGTGCCGCCGCGGTGGGCGACGATCGCCGGCGCATGACCGGCGGTGGCGCTGGCCGCCAGCGCGCTCAGCGACAGCGCGGAAGCCAGCAGCAAATAAGAAAATCTGATCATGTAGGGTACCTTGTCGTTATCGTTGTGGTGAGCCGCACGGGATGGCGGAAATCATACTATTGAAAAATTAAGCTTTTTTAACAACGCGGAAATATCTGGCGGAAACGGTGCTTTCGTCGAATCCTGCGGCCTTGAGCTTTCGGTATCTGACTGTATACTTATACAGTGTTACTGGAGGGTGCGATGCGTAAAATCATTCATGTCGATATGGACTGCTTCTTCGCGGCGGTGGAAATGCGCGACGATCCCAGCCTGCGTGATATCCCGCTGGCGATTGGCGGCAGCGCCGATCGCCGCGGGGTGATCAGCACCGCCAACTACCCGGCGCGGCGCTACGGCGTGCACAGCGCCATGTCCACGGCGATGGCGCTCAAGCTGTGTCCGCATCTCACCCTGCTGCCGGGGCGCATGGCGGCCTACAAAGAGGCCTCGCTGCACATCCGCGAAATCTTCGCCCGCTATACCCCGCTGATCGAGCCGCTGTCGCTCGATGAAGCCTATCTCGACGTGACCGACAGCCCGCAATGCAACGGTTCGGCGACGCTGATCGCCCAGGAAATCCGTCAGGCGATCGCCGACGAACTGAACCTCACCGCGTCGGCCGGCATCGCGCCAATCAAGTTTCTCGCCAAAATCGCCTCCGAGATGAACAAGCCGAACGGGCAATACGTGATCACGCCGGCGCAGGTGCCGGCGTTTTTGCAGCAGCTGCCGCTCAGCAAGATCCCCGGCGTCGGCAAGGTGACCGCCAAGCGGCTGGAGGAAGTGGGGCTTATCACCTGCGCCGACGTGCAGCAATACGATTTGGCGCAGCTGCTCAAGCGCTTCGGCAAGTTCGGCCGGGTGCTGTGGGAGCGCTGTCAGGGTATCGATCGGCGCGAAATCTCTCCTGAGCGGCTGCGCAAATCGGTGGGGGTGGAGCGCACGCTGGCGGAGGATATTCACGACTGGGAAGACTGCGAAACGCTGATTATCGACAAACTCTATCCCGAGCTGGAGATGCGGCTGCGCAAGGTGAAGCCGGATCTGCACATCGCCCGGCAGGGCGTGAAGCTGAAGTTTCAGGATTTTCAGCAAACCACCCAGGAGCACGTGTTCCCGGTGCTGAACCGGCAGGATTTGCTGGAGGTGGCGCGGCAGGCGTGGCGCGAGCGGCGCGAAGGGCGCGGCGTGCGGCTGGTGGGGTTGCATGTGACGCTGCTCGATCCGCAGCTGGAGCGGCAGCTGGCGCTGTCGTGGGAATAAAAAAGCCGGCGGTCGCCGGCTTTTTGCGTTAAGCGTGCAGATTACGCGCGCTCAGGGATTGCTTTCAGCAACGAGGTCAGCAGCTTCCAGTACAGGCCGACGCTTTCGATATGCACCTGCTCATCCGGCGAATGCGGGCCGGTGATGGTTGGCCCGATCGATACCATGTCCATGTTTGGATATGGCTTTTTGAACAGACCGCATTCCAGACCGGCGTGGATCACCATGATGTTCGGCGTCTTGTCGAACAGATCCTGATACAGCTCGCGCACCAGGTGCATCACCGGCGAGTCGGCGTCCGGCTGCCAGCCCGGGTAGCCGCCCTTCGGCGCCACTTTAGCGCCGGCCAGCTGGCCCAGCGCGGTCAGCATCTCGACCACGTAGTCTTTGCCACTGTCGATCAGGGAGCGGATCAGGCAGATGATTTCCGCTTCGTTTTCGCTGGTGGTGACCACGCCGACGTTCAGCGAGGTTTCCACCACGCCTTTCACCGCGTCGCTCATGCGGATCACGCCGTTCGGCGTGCCGTTCAGCAGCGCCAGGAAGCGCTGCTGGCTGTCGGCGCTCAGCGCCAGCGAAGCGCTGGTGGTCGGCTCCAACAGCACGGTGATGTTCTTCTCTTTGGCGGAGAGTTCGTTCTGCAGCACGGCCAGGAACTCCTGGCTCAGCGCTTTCAGTACGTCGGCCTTGTCCGCCGGCACCGCTACCACCGCGGAGGCTTCACGCGGGATGGCGTTGCGCAGGGTGCCGCCGTTCAGGTCCAGCACGCGCAGGTTCAGCGCCGCCGCATGGGCGAACAGGAAGCGCGCCAGCAGTTTGTTGGCGTTGCCCAGCCCGACGTGGATCTCGGCGCCGGAATGGCCGCCTTTCAGGCCCTTGAGGGTCAGCTTCAGGGTTTGGTAACCGGCCGGCACCGCTTCGCGCTGCAGCGGCAGGGTGGTGATGAAGTCGATACCGCCGGCGCAACCCATGTAGATTTCGCCTTCTTCTTCGGAATCGGTATTGATCAGGATATCCGCCTGCAGCCAGTTCGGCTGCAGCCCGAAGGCGCCGTCCATACCCGCTTCTTCGGTCATGGTCAGCAGCACTTCCAGCGGGCCGTGCTCAACGCTGTCGTCGGCCAGCACCGCCAGGGCGGAGGCCATGCCGATGCCGTTGTCGGCGCCCAGCGTGGTGCCGCGCGCTTTCACCCACTCGCCGGCGATATAAGGCTGGATCGGATCCTTGGCGAAGTCGTGTACGGTGTCGTTATTCTTTTGCGGCACCATGTCCAGGTGTGCCTGCAGCGCGACTGGCTTGCGGTTTTCCATGCCTTTGGTGGCTGGTTTGCGCAGCAGGATATTGCCGACCTGATCACGCTCGGCGTGCAGGTTCTTTTCTTTGGCCCAGGTGAGGATGTGCTGCGCCAGCGCTTCTTCATGATAAGAAGGGTGCGGGATAGAACAGATCTTGGCGAAAATATCCCACAGCGGCTGTGGCGAAAGCTGAGACAATTCAGACACTATAAGTCTCCTGTGACGGCAGGCTCCGACAGGACGGGCATGCCGCGCGGTTAAGGTGAGCGGGTATCTGTGCGTCGTGGCACGATCGTCAGAGAATATCACTTTATTTCCGGCGGTGCGCCCCCCGTATTGTGCGGTTTAAGCGCTTGATCACATGGCTTCGCTGCGGGAACGCTCGCTTTTTCAGCATCAATCACCGAAAAGCCGCCCGGCGGAAATCGCGAGGTTTTCCTCGGTACAGCTGGAATTCAACGCGGCCAGTCTCTATAATCTCGCGCAACCTTTTTTCCCCTGAACTACAAATAAGCCGCTTCACCGCCGGCTGGGACACGATTCTATGAGCGAAAAATACGTTGTTACCTGGGATATGCTGCAAATGCACGCACGCAAGCTGGCGCACCGCCTGCTGCCTGCCGACAAATGGACGGGCATCATTGCCGTCAGCCGCGGCGGCCTGGTGCCGGCGGGCCTGCTGGCGCGCGAACTGGGCATCCGCTATGTGGATACCGTCTGCATTTCCAGCTATGACCATGACAACCAGCGCGAAATGAAAGTGCTCAAGCGCGCCGAAGGCGACGGTGAAGGCTTCATCGTGGTGGACGATCTGGTGGATACCGGCGGCACCGCGAAAGCGATCCGCGACATGTATCCGAAAGCGCATTTCGTCACCATCTTCGCCAAGCCGGCGGGCCGTCCGCTGGTGGACGACTACGAAGTCGACATCCCGCAGGATACCTGGATCGAACAGCCGTGGGACATGGGCGTCAGCTTCGTTCCCCCGATCGGCGGCCGCTAAGCCCAGCCAGTTCCAGCCCAACGCCCGGTTATGCCGGGCGTTTGCGTTATCTTGGTTTATCCCGCCAGAGTTAGGTACACTACCTCCAGTTAAGTAGGCCTTTTGCGGCCTATCGCCAGATTTACGGAGGCTGTTGTTACCATGGCACAGGCCAACCTTTCTGAAATTCTTTTCAAGCCCAAATTCAAACACCCTGAAACCTCGACGCTGGTGCTGCGCGCGCGCAACAAAGTGAGCGCCGCCATGCATTCCGCATTGGAAGGCGACACCACCGGCAGCTGGTATCGCATGCTGAATCCGTTGCTGTGGGCCTGGCGCGGCGTCAGCCCGATCGAAATCCACGAAGTGCTGGCGCGCATCGCCGCCTCGGACGCCGAGCGCAGCAATCCGCAGCGGCTGGATACCGTGGTGGGCTACCGCAACGGCAACTGGATCTACGAGTGGATCCATCAGGGCATGCAGTGGCAGCAGCGGGCGACGGAACAGCAGGATCCGCTGCTCGGCGGCGAGTACTGGCTGAAGGCCGCGAGCCTGTACAGCATCGCCGGTTACCCGCACCTGAAGGGCGACGAGCTGGCCGAACAGGCGGAGATGCTCGCCAACCGCGCTTACGAAGAGGCGGCGCTGTTGCTGCCGTATCAGCTGAAAGAGCTGGAGTTCCGCATCGAAGGCGGCGGCAGCGTCACCGGTTTCCTGCACATGCCGGAGAAGGGCGAGGCGCCGTTCCCGACGGTGCTGATGTGCGGCAGCCTCGATACGCTGCAGACCGACTATCATCGCCTGTTCCGCGACTACCTGGCGCCGCACGGTATCGCCATGCTGACGCTCGATATGCCGTCGATCGGTTCTTCGTGCAAATGGAAGCTGACGCAGGACTCCAGCTACCTGCACCAACAGGTGCTGATCCAGCTGGCCTCGGTGCCGTGGGTGGATCATCAGCGGGTGAGCGCCTTCGGCTTCCGCTTCGGCGCCAATGTGGCGGTGCGGCTGGCCTATCTGGAGCCGCAGCGGCTGCGCGGTGTAGCCTGCCTGGGGCCGGTGGTGCATCGCCTGCTGTGCGACAGCAGCACCCAGTTGAACGTGCCGGACATGTATATGGACGTGCTGGCCAGCCGCATGGGCATGGCTAACGCCTCGGACAACGTGCTGAAGGTGGAGCTGAACAGCTACTCGCTGAAAATGCAGGGGCTGCTGGGGCGCCGTTGCCCGACGCCGATGATCTCCGGCTACTGGGAGCGCGATACGCTCAGTCCGAAAGAGGAGTCGCAGCTGATCGTCACCTCCTCGGTGAGCGGCAAGCTGGTCGCCATCCCGCGCACCCCGGTGTACGACAGCTTCCACCGGGCGTTGCTGCAGATGTCCGGTTGGCTGAGGGACAAAATGCGTTAATTAGTTGCTAAATTTTAACAGTTTGTTAAAAAGAGTGGTCTACATTGAGGAGGTTAGAGAATGACGTTACCGAGTGGTCACCCTAAAAGCCGACTAATGAAACGTTTTGCCAGCTTGGGGCCGTACCTGCGTGAAGGGCAATGTGAAAACGACCGTTTTTTCTTTGATTGTTTGGCCGTCTGCGTCAATGTAAAGCCCGCTCCGGAGAAGCGTGAGTTCTGGGGCTGGTGGATGGAGCTGCAGGCGGAAGAGGCGCGCTTCACCTATTCGTACCAATTCGGCCTGTTCGACAAGGAAGGCGACTGGACGGCGCAAAACATTAAGGATGATGAAGTAAACGCCAAGCTGGAAGACACCCTGCGCGACTTCCATCGCCGCCTGGGCGAGCTGCTGGCGACCATGGAACTGGGGCTGGAACCCGCCGACGATTTCAAAGAAAAACTGATCAAACTCTCCGCCTGACCCCGTTTGACCACGTATTGTGCTGATTTCGCGTTGTGCCTGTTGGCATAACGCGTCTCTCCTGTTACAAAGACCTTTGCACTCTTCTTCTCATCATTACACACGGCAGAAATACTATGAACGGCAGCCAGACATTGGTTGTGAAATTGGGCACCAGCGTGTTGACCGGCGGATCGCTGCGTCTGAACCGCGCCCACATTGTCGAATTGGTGCGCCAATGTGCGCAGCAACACGCCGCGGGCCACCGCATTGTCATCGTCACTTCCGGCGCCATCGCCGCCGGGCGCGAACACCTGGGCTACCCCGAGCTGCCCGCCACCATCGCCTCCAAGCAGCTGCTGGCAGCGGTAGGGCAGAGCCGGCTGATCCAGCTGTGGGAACAGCTGTTCTCCATTTACGGCATTCACGTCGGGCAGATGCTGCTGACGCGTGCCGATCTGGAGGACCGCGAGCGCTTCCTCAACGCGCGCGACACCATGACGGCGCTGCTGGATAACCGCATCGTGCCGGTAATCAATGAGAACGACGCCGTCGCCACCGCCGAAATCAAGGTGGGCGACAACGATAACCTGTCGGCGCTGGCGGCCATTCTGGCCGGGGCCGACAAACTGCTGCTGCTGACCGATCAGCAGGGCCTCTACACCGCCGATCCGCGCAACAATCCGCAGGCCGAACTGATCCGTGAAGTGCACGGCATCGACGACGCGCTGCGCGCCATCGCCGGCGACAGCGTCTCCGGTCTGGGCACTGGCGGCATGGGCACCAAGCTGCAGGCGGCCGACGTGGCCTGCCGCGCCGGCATCGACGTAGTGATCGCCGCCGGCAGCAAGCCGGGTGTGGTGGCGGACGTGATTGAAGGCAAGCCGGTGGGCACCCGTTTCCACGCGCTGGAAACCCCGCTGGAAAACCGCAAGCGCTGGATCTTCGGCGCGCCGCCGGCCGGCGAGATCACCGTCGACGACGGCGCGGTGGAAGCGATGATGGCGCGCGGCAGCTCGCTGTTGCCGAAGGGCATCCGCGAAGTGAAGGGCGACTTCTCGCGTGGCGAAGTGATCCGCATCCGCAACCTGGCGGGGCGCGATCTGGCGCACGGCGTCAGCCGCTACAACAGCGACGCGATGCGCATGATCGCCGGGCACCACTCGCAGGAAATCAGCGAGATCCTCGGTTATGAATACGGTCCGGTGGCAGTGCACCGCGACGATATGATTGTCAGTTAAGGAGTGAGCATGCTGGAGCAGATGGGGAAGGCCGCCAAGCAGGCCTCCTGGCAGCTGGCGGTGCTGAGCACGGCGAAGAAAAATCAGGTGCTGTCGGTGATGGCCGACAGGCTGGAAGCCAACAGTGAAGCGATCCTGCTGGCGAACGAACAAGACATGGCGCAAGCGCGCGCCACCGGCATGAGCGAAGCGCTGCTCGATCGCCTGCTGTTGACCCCGGCGCGGCTGGCGGCGATCGCCAACGACGTGCGCCAGGTGTGCCGCCTGAACGATCCGGTCGGCCACGTGTTGGACGGCAACCTGCTGGACAGCGGGCTGAAGCTGGAGCGCCGCCGGGTGCCGCTCGGCGTGATCGGCGTGATTTACGAGGCGCGGCCGAACGTCACCATCGACGTCGCCAGCCTGTGCCTGAAAACCGGCAACGCGGTGATCCTGCGCGGCGGTAAAGAGACGCATAACACCAACCAGGCAACGGTGAAAGTGATCCAGCAGGCGCTGGAGCAGTGCGGCCTGCCGGCGGCGGCGGTGCAGGCGATCGACAGCCCGGATCGTGCGC
The DNA here is from genome assembly GCF_052168635.1 of Serratia sp. CY47444. NCBI lineage: Bacteria > Pseudomonadati > Pseudomonadota > Gammaproteobacteria > Enterobacterales > Yersiniaceae > Serratia > Serratia sp. CY47444. The sequence goes on along the minus strand of NZ_JBJNMH010000027.1, from coordinate 1,536 downwards.
TGGTGAACGAACTGCTGCGCCTGGATCGCTATGTCGACATGCTGATCCCGCGCGGCGGCGCCGGCCTGCACAAGCTGTGCCGCGAGCAATCGACCATCCCGGTGATCACCGGCGGCATCGGCGTGTGCCACACCTACGTGGATGCCGACGTCGATTTCGACAAGGCGCTGACGGTCATTGAGAACGCCAAGATTCAGCGCCCGAGCGCCTGTAACTCGCTGGAGACGCTGCTGGTGAACCGCAGCATCGCCGCCGAGTTCCTGCCGGCGCTGAGCGCCAAAATGGCGGCGGCGGGCGTGACGCTGCACGCGGCGGAAAACGCGCTGCCGCTGCTGCAGGGCGGCCCGGCGACGGTGGTGCCGGTGAACGCGGAAGATTACGACGATGAGTGGCTGTCGCTGGATCTGAACGTGCTGCTGGTGGACGATATCGATCAGGCCATCGACCACATCCGCACCCACGGCACTAACCACTCCGACGCGATCCTCACCCGTTCGCTGAGCAGCGCCGAGCACTTCGTGCGCGCGGTGGACTCCTCGGCGGTGTATGTCAACGCCAGCACCCGCTTCACCGACGGCAGCCAGTTCGGCCTGGGCGCGGAAGTGGCGGTAAGCACCCAGAAACTGCACGCCCGCGGCCCGATGGGCCTGGATGCGCTGACCACCTACAAGTGGATTGGCTACGGCGACGATCTGGTGCGCAGCTAAGGCCGGATTGTGACAGTAAAGAGGTCAGGGCGTAGCGTGCTGCGCCCTGATTTTTTGGGAAGGGCCAACGTGGGGCAGTCTGGTTGCTTGCAAAACAACCAAACGCCCCGGCGGCTATTGACTCATTTCGTGCGCAGGTCTACCTTGTTCAACGCACTTCCGGCTTGCCCCGCAGGCCCGGCTCGATGCCGATATAGCTCAGTTGGTAGAGCAGCGCATTCGTAATGCGAAGGTCGTAGGTTCGACTCCTATTATCGGCACCATCTCCTCTTCCTGTAATGTCCGAGCAAGTACATAAAAATCTTTAAAAACATATCGATAATGATTTTATTGTCCGTGTGCTTCCGAGGTTATCCCGTAGAATCCAAATTTAAATGTGTGTAGCATTGTGTATAACTTTGTTCGGTATGGAAATTCTATACACATGCGTCTCAATGATATGCAAATACGTCGTGCCAAGTCAGGTACCAAATCTTATACACTTGGCGATGGTTTAGGCTTATCTCTTCTAGTTGAACCCAACGGCAGCAAAAGCTGGCGTTTCCGCTACCGCTTTGGCGGTAAACCAAAAATGATTTCTTTTGGTGTTTATCCAACTGTCACATTGGCTGAAGCGCGTAAAAAACGTGATGAGGCCAGGAGAATAGTGGGTGAAGGGCGTAATCCTAGTGACATTCGTAAAGAGCAGAAATTAGCTCAACAAGTAGGTGTGACCTGCCCCCAGGATTAGATACAACCTTCAGTTAGTAATGTCGGTTGGTTTTTCTTCATATTTCCTGTTTCGCCAGTCCGTTGCGAATTCAGCTGGTGTCTGGTAATCCAGTGATGA